>NZ_LT706945.1:2500-189915 GCF_900155525.1 Mailhella massiliensis | reverse complement strand
ACTGGTTTCGTCATGCCTTGTCCCGTAAAGGAATCACGCCGTGCATTCCCGGCAGACACAGCCGAAAAACTCCGGTGGTCTATGACAAGGAGGTTTATAAGCAGCGGCACAAGATAGAAATCATGTTTGGCCGACTCAAGGATTGGCGCAGAATAGCCATGCGTTATGACCGTTGTGCACACACGTTCTTTTCGGCCATTTGTCTCGCTGCCATTGTCATCTTTTATATTTAATGAGTCCTGAACCTAGCATAAATTAATTTCATAGACCGGAGATGCGCCTTGTTTAATTCTGCGGTATACTCTATGAAGGAACACATCAACATACTGATTTGACTGTAAAAGAGTTAGAGAGACCGAAGAATATGATACCTGAAATCACCGGGGATTTCCTGCAGCAGCTGAGGGGATTCTATTATGTCGCCACAAGCGGCAGCGTGTCCGACGCGGCAAATCAGATGAACCGGACGCAAAGCGCCGTAACCTATCAGATTCAGCTTCTGGAAAAGGAACTCGGCATCATACTTTTTCTGCGATTGAAAAATAAAATGGTCCTTACGGAAGAAGGAAAACACCTTCTTACATGGGCGTTGCGGATATTCGATACCATTTCAGGAATGCAGGAAGAACTGCAGGGGAAGAATCAGATCGGTTATCTCCGCATTGCCGGAAGCAGACCGCTGTTCAACTCCCGGGAATTCACGCGAACCATGCTGGACTTCCATGAGGAATGGCCCAACATCCATGTTTCCCTGAACAGCGCCCACCCTTCATTCATCTATTCGGGAATAAAGAACGGACATAACGACTTCGGCCTCATAGGCATGTCCAACACGTTCGACGATCTCGACTTCATTCCTCTTTTCCGGTCTCCCTTTCTGCTCGCCATAGGCAGGAACGAAGCTGCGGAGCTGCCCTCCCCCATCACGCCCGACGTGTTGAAAAAACTCCCCTATATTTCCTTTTCCATCAATCTGCGGGAACAGACACTGAAATACCATTTCGTTCCTCCGCAGATACAGGAATACATGAACAACAATTCCGTGCTTTCCTGCAGCAATTACTTCATCATCATGAACTATGTGGCCATGGGGCTGGGCTGTACCATCATCGACACGTTGTCTTTCAACAGTTTCAACATCACGGACAAGATCCACGTCATCGATATCAGTTCCATGGTGGAACCGCTTCAGTACGGCATTCTCCTCAGAAAAAAGAGCAATATTTCACAATTCAAGAAAAACTTTATCGACAGGCTCGTCGGCCAATTGAAAAACATCAGCTTCGAGGAAAACATTCCGCACTTCATCCGAAAGGAAGAGACTCCCACTCCGCAGACCGAAACGGAATTTTTCCATGGAAGACCCGGCTGCTGAGTCGTACAGGCTGCGTCTGCGTCTGGACAGGTTCTGCTCACGGCAAGTTCCGTCGTTCCGAACGCACGGGTCATCCTCCCCCACTTTTCCGCAGGAGACGCCATGAACTCCATACTGCTCCTTCTTGCCGCCATGCTGATTCTCGGCCTTTCCCCCGCCCGTGCGGACGCCGTGGAAATATCCGCCGTGCAGACGCATGGAGACTGGAAAAGCTGCCTGATGACGGACGAAGTCACCTGCGCAAGGATGTTCACCGAAGGCGAAAGGCTCACTCTCGCCCTGGACCACATTCCCCCCATGCCCTTTGCGCCCGAAGGAGGCTATGAAATAAAGTTCATCAGCAACGAAGCAGATCCGGCGCTGGTGTTCCGCTTTCCCCCGCCCGATGAGCCCGTTTTTCTGAAGGCTGAACTGCGCATCGACGATCTGCCGCCGCACGCCGTCACACTGCACATGTCCTTTGACGAATGGAACGGCGTCTTCCGCGTCGTCGATCTGTACGACGATTTTCTGGACGAGGCCATGAACGGAGAGCGCCTCACGCTGACCTTCCTTTTCAAGACAAGAAAGCCCTCCCCCATCCATCTTTCGCTGCGAGGCTTCGACGACGCGCTGCTGCGCTGCCTCCAGCTCGTGGAAGAGATGCAGGCCCGGGAACACGCTGACATACCGCAGGGGAAACAGCCATAAAGGCCGACGAAGACTGCCGGGGCGGCACGGATGCGCCTTTCCATGGGAAAAACCGCAGGGTAATGCGTACGGCATCACCCTCGCGTCAGGGACGAAAAGCGCGCTCCGTCTGCCGCACAGCACGAAAAACGTCTACCCGGCAAGCACCTCGGCACATTCTCTGAGCACGTCCTCCACCTGAATCTCCTCCAGAGAACGGCAACGCTCATGGCCTTTCAGGCACCTTTCCTGCCAGGCGGGCATGATGCCCTCACAGCCGTTCGGACATTCCGCGCCGGAAAGGGCAAGATTCTCCGGGTAGCCCAGCATTCTGGCGCAGGAGGGCCCGAAAAGCACCAGGGACGGGCCTCCGCGCAGGTAGTGACGCAGATGGGGAATAAGCCCTTCGCAGCCGATGTGCAGATCTGCCCCGCGGACTATGCCCATAAGCTCCTGAAACGAGGTTTTTCCGCGCAGATCTCTTGCGCCCGTACCGGAGGCGAAGTCGACTCTTCCGTCCGTACCGATGATGACGAAGTCATACGAAGGAAAACTCCTTTCCGCAGCGTGAAGGAAAGCCCTGTACTTGTCCGCCGACCAGAGCTTCAACGAATCGGCGCACGCCCCCGCCTCCCTGTGCAGCGTCACATACGGCCGGGAAAGGCCGAACGTTTTCCGTACGGTCGAAGCATCGGGACACGGCAAAGTGAAGCCGCTGTCTGCAAGATGCAGGGAACCGTCGAAATCCGGCTGCCGCCGCCTGCCTCCTCCCATGACATCGGCGTAGTGGATACCCATGGCCTGATTTTCATCGGCATAGAACGTGGCATGGGCCGACTGAAAGCGCAGAAGCCTTCGGGCATAGCTGCACAGCGCCGGAGACTTCGCCTTCAGGCTTTCCCAGCACACCGCGCGGAGCTGGGGATTCTGCATGACGTCGAACACGGCGTCGTAGCGTTCCAGGGGAATACGTTCCTTCAGGCTCCTGATTTCCGCCACATACGTCATGCCCCGGCACAACGGTTCCATGACCGAACGCGGCGCGCCGCCGTACACGTCCACCGTGACGATGCTCCCCGAAAGAGCGACCAGCGCATCCAGCCAGGAAAGATTGATGACGATGTCGCCTATGCCGCCGCGCAGCAGAAAGGCCAGATGCAGAGAGTGCCCGGCGGAAGAAGCGGAAAGTACGGTCACTTCGCCCAGAATATGCCCGGAAACGGCCTTGCCCAGCGCCCACGCCGCAAGCCGGAACGCGGCCATCCGCGGCCGTGCGGGACAGGCGGCGCGCAGCTTCTCCACCTGATGGCCTGCCTTGTCGAAAAAAGGAATAAAAGACGGCATGACTACGCTCCGTTCAGCTTTGCCAGGCGGGAAAGCAGCATGGCCGCGCTCTCCCTCCAGGAAAGAATCCGTATGGCCGACGGGGACGGCTCCCGGCCTCCGGCATGACTGCGGAGCCACCTTTTCAGACACAAGGCCAGATCTTCCGGTTCCCTGCCCGTAAAATACAAGGCGTTCTCGCCCGCCGTCTCCCGGAATACCGGAAGATCCCGCAGGATAAGCGGTTTGCCGTGCATCGCTCCTTCCGCCACGGCAAGGCCGAACCCTTCCGCCTCGGAAGGAAAAAGCACGCAGTCTGCGGCGGCATACACCGCATCAAGACAGGCATCGCTTATGCCCCTGAGCCAGAAAAGCCGCCGGCCGTGTTCCGGGTGACGCTCCAGCCTTTCGGCCAGCTCATCGACATTCCAGCCCTTCCGCCCGACGATGACGAAATTCACATCCTGCCCTTCTGCCCAGAGCTTCTCCATGGCAAGCAGCGCCTGCCGGTAGCCCTTCCGTCTCTCCACCGTGCTCACACTGAGAAAGGTGGGGCGCTTTTTCATGGCGCACAACACGGCAGAGGCTCTCTCCGGTATGCCGGAAGTCGGCACGACATGTTCCATGTCGCCGCCGAGATGGAACCAGTCCACGAAAAAATCCCCGCTCCATCCGTTTTCCCTGCGCCATGCCCGGTAATCCTCCGCCACGGCTGCCGACACCGTGATGACCCCGTCGAACTGCGATATCAGGGGGAGCCAGCGGGCAAAATTTTCCCGGAAGGATACGGGGCAGAATTCGGGATGCCGGAGGGGAATGAGATCATGCACGAAAAAAAGCACCCTTACCCCCATGCCCTGCAACGCCTTCAACGCATGAAAATGGCTCTCCACCTCCCGCACGTCGGGAACGGGACTGAGAAGGATATCCCCTTTCGTAAAGATGACCGGAGTATCCAGCGCCGCACCTTTGCCTGCCGCCCCCTGCGCATAACTGCGGGCATGAACATAGCCCGGGCATGATCCTGCGGTGTAGACGGGGCATATCTCATAATCCGGGAAACGCAACTCCCGCAGAGCGTAGAGAAGACTGCGGGCCACGCGGGCCACCCCCGAAGTCTCCTCCCGGAAGGCCAGCGGTCCGATGTTCCAGAAAAGTCTGCATTTTTGCGGCTCGCTCCGATCCAGAAAAAACGGCCCCTCTGCGGCAAGCCCCGCCTGCATTCCGCTCATGCGCACCTTGAAAAGCTCCATACCCGCCAGGCAGCAGCGGACTTTGTACGGGTAACGCTCCACCCGCAGCAGGGGCAGACCGCCCATCTCCGCCGTGGTGACGAAGCCGCGCCTGCGCAGTCTGAGTATTCTCAGCCCCGCCACATATACATCCCGCACGAGGGTGGGGGGATACTCTTCCCGGGCCTTCGTGTCGGAAATCCGCTTCCTGCCCCGCTTCCAGAAACATGTCATGCCCGCGCCCTCCCCCTGAGACCGGGCCTTCCGCACGTCCGCGGCAAAGCCGCGGAACGCCTTTTTGCGAAAAAGCCCCGTTTTCGGGAATACCGGGCGTCCCGTCCGGCCGGACGGGACGCGAACTGCACCTATACGGACTTCGCCCAGAGGGTGCATCCATCGATGAAATGATTGAAAAAGGCCCGCTTCTCATAGGGAAGAACGCTGTCCGGCTGTCTGTCCACGATGCTTTTCAGCCCCTGCATGAGTTCCAGAGCGCATTCTCCGTAGGTGGAGGCCGTCAGAGGAATATCCCTCAGCCAGCGGCAGAAATCCGGCGTGTATTTCGTACCGTGCTCCTCCGCACGGGCATCCGCCCACAGGTCGTGATCGTTGCGGTTCTGCCTTACCAGCGGCTGCCCGAAACTGACGAAGTCGCGCATGTGCCAGGCGATGCGCTCTATGACGTAGGAAGCCCAGATATCATCGAAACGCCCGATACCGGGACAGAGGAAGTACGCCGGAACAATATCCCTGTGTATGGCCGTGTTCTGGGAATTGAAGGGACTGTACACCCCCTGCTGCAGGGCGAAATTCTCCCCGAGCCGGCAATCCGTCACGTCGATGGGCGCAGAAAGCCTTGTCACCGCGTCGATGTCCGGGTCCCCCAGCCAGAAGCCGCCGTTGACCACGCAGCGCACTTCTTCACGCGCCGTGAAGCTCTCCGCATTCCGTACTCTCTCCGGCCAGGCATAGCCGCGCGGGAAAAAAGGCCTGCCCCAGCGCTCCTCCAGACATTCGCAGATATTGTACCAGCCCGTGGGGGAGGAGACGACCTCCATGTCGCGCAAGCGCCCCAGGTGCATGTGCCCGCCCACATAGTCATCGCAGGCAAGATAATTGTCGTCGTCGATGAGAACGATGACCTCCGCCCCCTGGTCAAAAGCCTTCAGAATGGCCACGTCCCTGCGCTGAAGGCAGTTCCACGGCAGAAAGCCGTTCAGGGCGGGGCGGGAGGCCATGAAGCCTTCCTGCGCCTCTTCATCCATGAAGAGCACGGGAATGCCGTAACGCTCTTCCAGCGCGCGGCAGTAGGCCGCAGCCTCCGGCGGCGTCTTTCTGTCGCCGGTAATGACGAAGTCCACCTCGTTCTGTCTTCCGTGGCGCAGAATATCTCTGATATAATCTTCCATGAGATACGGAACATGAATCGTCGTCGTGGTGATGGTGGTTTTCATTCCCCTGCTCCCCCCTGTATCAGAATGTCACCTTGAAAACCGGTATGAAGCCGAAAAGCCAGTATTTTTTCTTCGACGGCGTACAGGTTATCTTCCATATCGGTATGCAGTTGAACAGATATATTCTTTTCTTTTTCATGCGCCCTGCGACATCCATCCCGGAAAGGGTGTTCACATAGTCTATGAATTTATTATAGTCGAAGTTCTTCAGATCGAGTCCGACCATGAAGTTGATGAGCTTCTGCAGAAAATGCCGGGGATAGACCGCTGCCGTTCTTTCTCCGAAGTGGTAGATGTCGAGGCAGTCCTCCAGATCCATATCCTTGTAGAACTGCCTGTAGAATTTCAGCATGATGGACGCGAGTATGCACAGCGTCTTCTGATGCCTCCACCTGTCCTTCACCTGCGAGGATATGCCCCCGAGCCTGTAGCAGGATATCTTTCTGTCGAAGAACAGACCCCTGTAATCCCGGAGAACAAGCCGTATCGCAAGGTCGTAATCGCCGCCTATGCCGTAGGTGACGTCGTAATTGCCTTCCTTCTCCAGCACGTCCCTGCGGATGAGAAAGGCCTGATGAGAATAGGGCATGTCCCGCCAGAAGTTTTCCATGCGGGGCTCAAAGGTGCCCGCCACCTGCCGCTTTTCATCAATGATGTCGGCCTTGCCGTAGAGATAGTCCGCCTCATGCTTCTCCATGAACCCCACGCACTCGGCCACGACTTCGTCGTCATGCAGATAATCGTCGGAATTCAGAAACATGACATATCTGCCGTGAGCGTGCCGCAGGGCGTTGTTGTACGCCTCATCGATGCTTCCGTCCGGTTCGGAAAACACATGAAGGCCCTCGTAGCCGGACAACAGTTCCAGTGTTCCGTCGCGGGATCCTCCGTCCTGAATGATGTATTCAATGTGGGGATACGACTGGCCGAGCACGCTTTCCACGCACCTTTTAAGATATTCCCTGCGCCCGTTGTTCACGATGTTCAGCGTCACCGTGATTATGGAAACAACGATTTCCCCCTCCATCAGTATATCTCCTTCCACACCGTTATCCTGTTGAACAGCCTGTACTTTATGCAGTTGTTTTTTCTTATGACATATATGGGAATGATCTTCAGAAGCATGATTCTGCTCACGGCGTGATGATAGGCGTTGCACACGGCTTCGCTGGTAATGAACATATACCTGGCAAGCATTCCCTCGTAGTACGGCGTCATCTTCGCAAAGTACCAGAACAGGGAAAAATTCCTGCACTCTCCGCCCCTGTCGTTTCTCAAAAACTTCCACATCTTGGTCGGCGTGATGTGCTGGATCACCGCATGGAGCCACTCGTCTGCGACATATTCATCGGTAATGAACGGAGCGTTCACCTGCCGGATATCGTTTATTCTGTCGGACATGCAGAAGCGAAGATCCAGCCTTTTGTAATTGTTGTTGTTGAAATAAATGCAGAAAAGCTCCTCAATGATGATATTCAGAAAATCCCTGTATTCCCTTGCCAGTTGAAGCATCCTGCCGCCTATGCCGTCCCTTCTCCATCTGTCGCAGTCCACCAGCACCACCCCGGCATTGGCGAAGACATGGTCTCTAGCCACATGCAGGTTGCGTATGCAGTTGTCGAAAATCATGCCGTTGCAGCCGAGATCCGGCGCGGCGGCAATGGCGAAGCCTTCCATATCCTGGTCGTAAAGCTCCCGGATATCTCCGAGAGCCATGACGTCGCTGTCCAGATATATGGCCTTATGCACATCCGGCCTGAGATCGGGGAAAAGCAGGCGCGCATAGCAGTCCAGAAACTGATTTCGGTCTCCCCAGCCCTTCAGCCCCTCGAACTGTTTCAGATCCACGGGAATATAGGTGAGGGAAAAATGCGAAAAGCGCGTCTTCAGACGCTCCAGCATTCTCTTGTGCACGTCGCTTATGCCGCAGTCGAGAATGAAAAAATCCACGAACGATGCGGTATTGTGGCAGATGCTGCACAAGGATGCGGCCAGCACGTCGACAAGATCGTCCTGCCCTTCGTAAAAAACGGCGATATGTTCTTCCGGCATCATGTCAGCAGAACCTCATGGTGATGTCGTTCAGATGAAGCAGTTTTTTTATGAGGCTGTTGTCGAGAATGGTTTCCGCAGCGCGCTTTTCCTGAAAAATGGAAGAATCGCTCATGCTCACGGGAACGATGAACGCATCGTCCAGCCCCCTTGCCCGGACGATACGCCGGGCCGTCTCGTACTTGGAAAGAGGCTCGTCTCCGGAGATGTTGACGATGTTCGCCCCGCGCGCCTCGTCGCTTTCCATCAGCCTCACGGTCAGTTCCGCAGCCGTGCCGAAATCCAGCATGGAACGCTTCTGGTCGCAGAACATCTCCATGCGACGCCCCGCGGCTGCGGCATCGACGATGTCGTCGTAGAAGTGCCTCCTCCCGGCAATCAGACTCGGCCCCATGAGCACGGCATAGCGCACCACTTGAAAACCTGCGGTGACGACCATGTGTTCGGCCAGAGCCTTCAGTTCTCCGTAACGGCTCACGGGTCGGAGAGGCGCGTCTTCCTTCACGGGAACGCCCCCCGTTTCGCCGTACACCACTTCCGTGGAGGCATAGAAAAGAGACTCCACGGAATCAAATATGCCCAGAAAATCCGCAAGCGCCGTAATGTCGGTATTCCATGCCCGGAGAGGAAACTTCATGATCTCGTCGGGGTGATGCATGGCGGCAAGGTACAGTATCTTGAGCCGTTCCCCCTTTGTTTCATGATACAGGGAAAGCAGGTCCCCGTGTTTCGTCACGTCGCAGGCCCCATACGAAAGACGCTCGTTCTTCCTGCCGTCATGCACGGATCTCGACACGGCGAGAATGTTCTCCTCCGTATGTTCCAGTATCGCCCGTACCAGGTAGCTCCCGAGATAGCCGCTTGCGCCGACAACCAGATACATGCGCGCTCTCCTACAGAGAAAAAATGTCTTTCGTGCCGTCTTCGTTTTCCACGCCCAGGTCGTACAGCGCCACGGTGACGGCAGGTTCCGGGTAAAAGAACGAATGGACGACATACGGCTCGATGACGAAGAAGTCGCCCTTGTTCGCGGAACATTTCCGTATCTCGCCGCCGCGTTCCAGAACCATGTCCATGCGGCCTTCCACAAGGAAAAACGCTTCGCGGTTTCTCTTGTGGTAATGTCCGCCGCGCCGCGTACCTGCGCATGTGCCGCTTACATTGACCTGCTTCCAGCCTTCGCGGCAGAGCTGCACCAGAAAGCCCCGTTCGTCGGAGAAGGAAAAATCCGGTTTCAGGAAGGTGATCATGGAATTCATCCCTCGTCGGCAACCAGCGCCATGTCATGGCGCACCATGCGGCGCACCAGTTCCTCAAAGGACGTCTTCGTGGGATTCCAGCCGAGTTTCGTTCTGGCCCTGGCAGGGTCGCCCCAGAGGTTCACTACATCCGTGGGGCGGTAAAAAGCGGGCGACACCTCCACCAGCACGCGCCCGGTGGCCATGTCCACGCCCTTTTCCTGTGCGCCTTCGCCGTGAAATTCCAGCTCCATGCCCGCCTCACGGAAGGCAAGGGTGCAGAACTCACGCACGGAATGCTGCTCTCCCGTGGCGATGACGAAATCCTCCGGCTCCTCCTGCTGAAGAATGAGCCACATGCATTCCACATAGTCTCCGGCGTAGCCCCAGTCCCGCAGGGCGGAAAGATTGCCGAGATAAAGCTTTTCCTGCCTGCCCTGGGCGATGCGGGCGGCGGCAAGGGTGATCTTTCGGGTGACGAAGGTTTCGCCCCGGCGCTCCGACTCATGATTGAACAGAATCCCGGAACAGGCATACATGCCGTAGGCCTCGCGGTATTCCTTCGTAATCCAGAAGCCGTACTGCTTGGCCACGGCGTAGGGAGAATAGGGATGGAAGGGCGTCCGTTCGTTCTGCGGACACTCTTCCACCTTGCCGTACAGCTCGGAAGTGGAAGCCTGATAGATGCGGCAGGTCTTTTCCAGTCCGCAGAGGCGCACGGCCTCCAGCACGCGCAGAACGCCCGTGCCCGCCACGTCGGCGGTGTATTCCGGCACTTCGAAACTCACCTGCACATGACTCTGCGCCGCGAGATTATATATCTCATCGGGCTTCACCATGCCTGTGATGCGCACAAGGCTCAAAGAATCGGACATGTCGCCGTAATGCAGAAAGAAGCGCTCACGCCCTTCCAGATGAGCGATGCGTTCCCGCTTCTCCGTGGCGGAACGGCGTATCATACCGTGCACCTCATAACCCTTTTCCAGCAGAAATTCGGCGAGATAGGAACCATCCTGCCCGGTAACGCCGGTAATCAAGGCCTTTTTCATGAACATTCTCCGTTACTGGCGGATAAGGGCCAGCAGTTCTTCCGTTTTTCTTTGCATGAGTTCCTCATCGCCCCGGCTTTCCACATTGAGGCGCAGCACAGGTTCCGTCTGGGAGGAACGCAGGTTGAAGCGCCATGCGGGAAACGCAACGGACAAACCGTCGATACGGGTGACCTCCGCCCCCGGCAGAACGGCATAGGTATCCTCCACCCGGGAAAGCGTTCGTGCGGCATCCTCCACGCGGGAATTGATTTCTCCGCTGCAGGGAAAGGCCTTCATGCGTTCGCTCACGCACTCTTCCAGCGTTTTTCCCTCTTCGCTGAGAAAATGCGCCACCAGCAGCCAGGGAATCATGCCCGAATCGCAGTAGGCGAAGCTGCGGAAATAGTGGTGAGCGCTCATTTCCCCGCCGTACAGAGCGTTTTCGGCGCGCATTCTTTCCTTGATGAAGGCATGCCCCGTCCGTGACTCCACGGCCACGCCCCCGGCCTTTGCCACCAGTTCCCGGGTGTTCCACACCAGGCGCGGGTCATGGATGATCTTCTCCCCCGGGTGCTCGCGCAGAAGCGCCTCGGCCATCATGCCCACAAGATAGTAGCCTTCCAGGAAGCGGCCCGAAGCGTCGTAGAAAAAGCAGCGGTCGAAATCGCCGTCCCAGGCAAGGCCGAAATCCGCGCCGTATTCCTGTACGGCCCGGGAAGCGGCACAACGGTTTTCCGGCAGAAGCGGGTTCGGCACTCCGCCGGGGAAGGTGCCGTCCGGCTTTTCACGGATCAGCGTGACATGAAAAGGCAGATGCTCCGCCAAGGCCCTGACCACCGGACCGGCGCAGCCGTTGCCCGGATCGGCCGCAATGCGGAACGGGCGCAGCCGCTCCGGCCGGACATAGCTTAAAAGGTGCTCCACATAGGCGCTGCGGAAGCTTTCTTCCGCAAAGCTGCCCTTCATGCCACGGGGAACGGCCTGCATCCCGGCCACGGAATCCCGCAGCGCGAAAAGCCCGGAATCCCCGCTCACGGGCACGGCTCCGCCGAGCACCAGCTTGAAGCCGTTTTCATCCGCCGGGTTGTGACTGCCCGTCACCATGACGCCGCCGTCGAAGTCCCCGGCAAAGGAAGCAAAATAGATTTCCTCCGTGCCGCACAGGCCAAGCCCCGTCACATTCGCGCCCGCGGCGCGCAGGCCTTCGGCAAACGCGCCGTAGAGCGCCGGGCCGGAAAGCCTTGCGTCGTGTCCGATGACCACGTTTTTCAGGTGAAACAGCCGGGCAAAGGCATACCCCGTGCGTCTCGCCGTATCCTCGTTCAGTTCATCCGGGTAACGGCCCCTGACATCATAGGCCTTGAAACAGGAAAGACTCATGCCCCCGCCTCCGCTCCGGCCCGTCCGTAATCGTCCTGAAGCCGTACGATATCGTCTTCGCCCAGATACGCGCCGGACTGCACCTCGATGAACACCAGAGGAATGGTTCCGGGGTTCTTTATCCTGTGCCGCGCGCCCAGAGGAATGTAGAGGGATTCGTTTTCCGTAAGCAGATGCACGTTTTCGCCTATGGTGGCCTCGGCCGTGCCGCTCACCACGATCCAGTGCTCCGCACGGTGATAGTGAAGCTGAAGGGAGTTTTCCTCACCGGGATTCACCACAATGCGCTTCACCTGAAAACGGTCGGAGAGAACAAGGGTTTCATAGCTGCCCCACGGCCGGTACACCTTGAGATGAATGTCGGATTCCGGGCGCTTTTCCAGCTTCAGCTTTTCCACCACCTGGCGCACATCCTGAGAACGACGCCTGTCGGTGACCAGAATGGCATCCCGCGTTTCCACCACCGCAAGGTCGTGCACATCCAGCGCGGCAATGAGCCGGCCGGAACTGCGCAGATAGCAGTTGCGGGCATTTTCCGTGATGACGTCGCCTTCGCAGGCGTTGCCGAACTGATCCTTTTTCGTGATCTCATAAAAGGCCTGCCAGGAACCGAGGTCGCTCCAGCCGCAATCCACGGGAACCACAGCCGCCCTGGAGGTATGTTCCATCACCGCATAGTCGATGGAACGGGCGGGCGAAAGGCAGAACGATTCCCCCGGCCGGAGGAAGGAAAGATCCTTCTTTCTCTCTTCCCACGCGGCGCGGGCAAAACGCCAGATATCAGGAGCGAATGCCTTGAGTTCCTCAAGATACACGGAAGCCTTGAAAAAAAAGATGCCGGAATTCCAGTAGCAGTCGCCCGCATCAATAAGGGCCTGCGCACGGGCGCGTTCCGGCTTTTCCAGAAACTCCGTCACACGGAACACGCCCTCTTCCGCCGCAGCTTCTCCCCTGCGTATGTAGCCGTACCCGGTTTCCGGGGACAACGGCCGTATGCCGAAGGTGACGAGAAAACCCTCTTCCGCCGCACTTCGCGCCCGGTCCACGGCGCGACAGAATTCCTCCGGCTGTTCGAACCTGTGGTCGGAAGGCAGCACCAGCAGCAGGCTCTCGCCCTCCTCCAGCGCGGCAAACGCGGCCAGCGCAATGGCGGGAGCGGTATTGCGGCTCTGCGGTTCAAGAATGATGGTTCCTTCCATGCCCTCTTCCGCAAGCGCGGAACTGACATAGAAGCGACAGGCCTCGTTGCTGACGATGATGGGACTGCCGGTTCCTTCCAGACATTCCGTGCGCCGGAGCGTTTCGGCAAAAAGCGTATCGCCGTTGCCGAGCCTCATGAACTGCTTGGGGTACCTGGTACGCGAAGCGGGCCACAATCGGGTGCCCGAACCGCCGCAAAGTATGACGGGCTGAATCTTGAACATAGGAGCCTCACCATCAAAGAACCGCCAGGGTCCCGGTTGAATCATGGAAAAAACGCTCACGGCCGGATGAGGGACAACGGGTGACAGACAAGAGAAAGCCTGCAGGAACACTGCACGCCCCCTGAAAACCGCACTTTCCCGAACGGCTCCGCCCGCTTCCGAACCGCGCACGGCCGGAGAATCAGCTCCGGCCTTTTCAGACCACGTTTTTCCCGACGTTATTTTCGATGCATGAAGAGATAGCAAAAGCAATTTTACCGCTCAATGATAATATACATGATAATCATGATATCATAAATAATCATACATCATGGAATGATATCTGTCATATAACGGTAAACACATTATACACATACACATTATTCCAAAAACAATATTTACAAAAAAGCATGTCCACTATCGACAACATATACATCAAAAGCGAAAACATCCTTTTTTCCTCCGCAACAGAGGCAAATAGCCCCGCGAGCATTGCGGCAGCAACGTTGTCCGGCCCGGGAGGCGAAAAAATCATGCCCCGTATTCTCCCGCCTCTGCGCCCTTGTTCTCCCGGCCGGAAAAACCATGCCTTGCCCCGGCGAGGGAGACTTCACGGGCCTTTTTCCCCCTCCACGGCCGGCTTTTCCCTGCCTGCGCTTTCTGCTATGCTGGCTGCGGCAACATATCCGCCTGTTCTTTATGGAGGTTTTTTATATGAAAATTGCGGTTCTCGGCGCCGGAGCCATGGGATGCCTGTACGGCTGCTACCTTTCGAAAAAGTACGATGTTCTTCTTGTCGACACCTACGCGCCGCAGGTGGAGGCCATCAACGCCAAGGGCGTCACCATCACGGAAATGGACGGCACGGACCATCACTACGCCATGAAGGCCGCCCTTTCCGGCACCTGCTCCGAACCTGCCGATCTTCTGGTGGTATTCGTCAAATCCACCGCCACCTATGCCGCCATAGAAGCCAATCAGGGACTCATCGGCCCCGACACTCTGGTCATGACGCTTCAGAACGGCGCGGGAAACGACCGCGACATCGCCCATTTCGTGCCGAAGGAGAACATCGTCATCGGTACGAGCAAGCATAACAGCGTCGGCGCGGGCCCCGCCGCCTGCCGCCATACCGGCAGCGGCGAAACCACTCTGGGCACCATGGCCAAGGACAGCGACAAGGACCGGAAGGTGGCGGCCATTCTTGAAGACTGCGGCTTTGAGGTCACCGTCAGCGACGACATCCAGCGCATCATCTGGAGCAAGCTCTTCGTGAACATGTCCATCAATACGCTCTCCGCGCTGCTGGAATGCCGCATCGGGTACATGATAGAAAACAAATACGCCTGGGATTTCGCAAGACGCATCATCTATGAAGGCGTTATGGTGGCGGAGGCCGACGGCACCTATTTCGACCGCCGCGAGGCACTGGAAAGCGTGCGCAAGGTCTGCGAAGCCGTTCCCAACGGCTACGCCAGCATGTATCAGGACCGCAAGAACCGCCGCAAAACGGAAATCGACAAGATCAACGGCGCCGTGGTGGAACAGGCCAAGCTTTACGGCGTGCCCACCCCCTACAATTCCCTCGTCGTGGACCTCATCCACGCCGTGGAAGGCACCTACGACGACAAACCGGAATAAAAAAGAAGCTCCTTCTCCTCTGGCAGGAAAAGGGGCTTCTTTTCTGCTAGCGCGCGTTCTGCACCTTTTCCCTGCATGACCAGTCCGGCCTTTGCCTCATGCAGGTCCACAGAGAAAAGCGTACGGAACACGGCGCGAGCCTGTTTCTGAAAAGCGCGCAGAGCCCGTCCCCGCTTCAGGGAAAAGGCGGGAGGACCTTCCGCCCTGAACCGATTGACAAGCTTCACATCTGTGCTAGGCTCAGGACTCATTAATTGCCAAAAGGGTAAAAAGTTCTTATTGTCGGCATAGGGAGGATGCCATGAAGGAACTTTTTTATCTTTCTCATGAACAGATTGCTCGTATCAAACGCTACTTTCCTCGTTCCCATGGCATTCCGAGAGTCGATGACAGGCGTGTCGTCAGCGGCATTATCTATGTCATCAAGCACGGCCTGCAATGGAAAGATGCTCCGCGCGAGTATGGACCATACAAAACTCTCTACAATCGTTTTATCCGCTGGAGCCGATTGGGTGTCTTTAACAGGATTNTGAAGGAACTTTTTTATCTTTCTCATGAACAGATTGCTCGTATCAAACGCTACTTTCCTCGTTCCCATGGCATTCCGAGAGTCGATGACAGGCGTGTCGTCAGCGGCATTATCTATGTCATCAAGCACGGCCTGCAATGGAAAGATGCTCCGCGCGAGTATGGACCATACAAAACTCTCTACAATCGTTTTATCCGCTGGAGCCGATTGGGTGTCTTTAACAGGATTTTTGCGGAGCTTGTTGAGCAAAACGGCTCCACAACACGCTTGATGATTGATGCCACACATCTCAAGGCACACAGGACAGCAGCAAGTTTGCTGAAAAAAGGGGCCTTTCCCGATGTATCGGACGCACAAAAGGCGGCCTGAATTCAAAACTCCACGCTGTCTGCAATGCCTTCGGTCAACCGTTGGCCTTCCATCTGTCCGGCGGTCAGGTGAGCGACTACAAAGGCGCTGCTGTCCTGCTTGATACTCTGCCGCAGGCCGGGGAGCTTCTGGCGGATAGAGGCTATGATGCCGACTGGTTTCGTCATGCCTTGTCCCGTAAAGGAATCACGCCGTGTATTCCCGGCAGACACAGCCGGAAAACTCCGGTGGCCTATGACAAGGAGGTTTATAAGCAGCGGCACAAGATAGAAATCATGTTCGGCCGACTCAAGGATTGGCGCAGAATAGCCATGCGTTATGACCGTTGTGCCCACACGTTCTTTTCGGCTATTTGTCTCGCTGCCATTGTCATCTTTTATATTTAATGAGTCCTGAACCTAAGCCCGAACATAGTTCCGCAGAATCAACCGCTTTCACTGAAGAGGTAGTGATGACCAGACGTTCTTTTCTCCTCAGACTGACGACTGTGCTGACGGGCGGCATGGCCGCCGTGTCGCTTGCCGGCTGTGTTGCGCCCCCGCCTCCTCCGCCGCCCGGCCACCGCAAGCCCCGCAAAAAACCTCATCCTCACGAGCACCGTCCTCCGCCCCCTCCGCCGCACCGCTACTGGTAACATCGGCCAGCCTGACGCTGCCACACCGTCCCCCGACCATCCCGCGCTTTGGTATGCCTCCCTGACCGTATTTCACAGCCATGGGGCATGTCGCCTTTTTTTCCCGAGGCTGAGGATGGCGGACGTCCTACCCTCACCCGGTGCAGACTCCCCGGAAAAACGGAAAGCACGTTCTGAAGGAAGGGAGTCGTCCCGCAGGAAGGCGGAAAACATAACGGCCTCATGCTCTTGGGAAAAGAACATGAGGCCTTTGAAATTCATGGTGGTACCGGTGCGGTACTACAATTCAAAAAACAATATTTTGTTTTTACTAGATATTTTCAGATAATTTTTTCTTCGATACCAAGAAATATACCAAGATTTTTTATTGGTACCCCTCTTTTTTGCCCCATTTCGTCATTTTTCGGCCTTTTGGGGGAGAAGTCAACACGGGCCGGAAAACTTCCTTCCCCGGAAGTATGAGCACGGCAACGCCACGGCTGCACCTTCCGGCAGGACAAAGGCACAGGCGCACGGCCTCATGCCAGAGCCTTCTTTCTGCCGGGGCCGCCCTTTGTCTCATGGCCGGGCGATTCCGTGCCCGTGGGCGGCGCTGAGTGCGAACAACGGGAAGCGCCCGCGGCGAGGGGCGGAAACGCAGACGCGGCGGCCATGCCTCCCCATGGCCGAAAGTCTCACGCACCGGAGAAAAACGGAGCCGGAACACAGGGCCGGAGCACGTCGGGAAACACGGCCCATGCCCGGACGCAGGCCCACACAGCGGCCCGGAGGCATGAACACGGCACCACCCCACGGCGGCACCTTCCGGCAGGGCAAAGGCAAGGCCCACGGCCTCACAGTCTGCTCGCGCCTTCTTTCTGCCGGAACTGATAAACAACAGAATCAGGCAAGAAAAAATGCGCCCCGGTTCGGCAAAAATCAACGCTCATTTCTAGGCGTTCCTGAAAACACACAGAAAAAAATCAGCGTTGCGTTTACCGGGTGACAAATGTACCGGGGCGAGCGGGGCACCGGGGCGCGACTATGAAATCATTGGAGAATCTCCGCCCCGGTATCTTTTAGATACTGGGGCGAAAAGCGGGGCGAACCGGGGCAAAGCGGGGCGCGGCCCGCTTTCTTCATGTTCGGACTACCAACTTTTTGCAGAAAAAACGGGGCACCGGGGCGGAAGTGATGCTTCCGCATGGCCGGGAGAGCGCCCCTTTTCTGTGCCTGCCGGTGTGAAGGTGTGAGAGAATCAGGCAATTTTCTGTTCCGATGGGACAACACTAAGGCCAGAGGGCACGGCAGTCACCGAGGAGCACGGCCCACGCCCGGGCGCAGGCCCACACAGCGGCCCGGAAGCATGAGCACGGCACCACCCCACGGCGGCACCTTCCGGCAGGGCAAGGGCACAGGCCCACGGCCTCACAGTCTGCCCGAGCCTTCTTTCTGCCGGAACTGACAAACAACAGAATCAGGCAAGAAAAAACGTGCCCCGGTTCGGCAAAAATCAACGCTCATTTCTAGGCGTTCCTGAAAACACACAGAAAAAAATCAGCGTTGCGTTTACCGGATGACAAATGTACCGGGGCGAGCGGGGCAGCGGGGCGCGACCATGAAATCATTGGAGAATCTCCGCCCCGGTATCTTTTGGATACTGGGGCGAAAAGCGGGGCGAACCGGGGCAAAGCGGGGCGCGGCCCGCTTTCTTCATGTTCGGACTACCAACTTTTTGCAGAAAAAACGGGGCACCGGGGCGGAGATGATGTTTCCGCATAGTCGGGGCAACTCCCTTTTCTGTGCCTGCCGGTGTAAAGGTGTGAGAGAATCAGGCAATTTTCTGTTCCGATGAGCAACACTAAGGCCAGAGGACACGGCAATCACCGGGGAGCACAGCCCACGCCCGGACACAGGCCCACACAGCGGCCCAGAGGCATGAGCACGACACCACCCCACGGCGGCACGCTTCCGGCAGGGCAACGGCACAAGCGCACGGCCTCACAGCCTGCCAGCGCCTTCTTTCTGCCGGGGCCGTCCTTTGTCTCATGGCCGGGCGATTCCTTGCCCGTGGGCGGCGCTGAGTGCGAACAGCGGGAAGAGCACGCGGCGAGGGGCGAAACGCAGACGCGGCGGCCATGCCTCCCCGATGGCCGAACGTCTCACGCCCCGGAGAAAACCGGAGCCGGAACACAGGGCCGGAGCACGTCGGGGAACACGGCCCACGCCCGGACGCAGGCCCAAACAGCGGCCCGGAGGCATGAGCACGGCACCGCCACGGCGGCACGCTTCCGGCAGGGCAACGGCACAAGCGCACGGCCTCACGGCCTGCCAGCGCCTTCTTTCTGCCGGGGCCGTCCTTTGTCATGGCCGGGCGATTCCTTGCCCGTGGGCGGCGCTGAGTGCGAAAAGCGGGAAGAGCACGCGGCGAGGGCCGGAAACGCAGACGCGGCGGCCATGCCTCCCCGACGGCCGAACGTCTCACGCACCGGAGAAACGGAGCCGGAACACAGGGCCGGAGCACGTCGGGCAACACGGCCCATGCCCGGAGGCATGAGCACGGCACCGCCACGGCGGCACCTTCCGGCAGAGAGCACCGGCAATGCCTCCGCCCTTCGCTACGCTCAGGACGGAGCCTTTTTTCTGCCGGTTCCATGAGCAGGGAGGCAACGGCCGAAAACACGCAGCAGCGGCCCGCAGAGGGCGAGGAAACAACGCCCTGCCCGTCCTGATATTTCCCCTTTTATCTCACTTCTTCCCGGTAAATGGAAAACAGCGACGATTAAAAAACGCCCTCGCCGTCGGCGGCGGAGCGCGCCCCGCTCCGGGGCACGGCCCTGCTTTTCTTCTTTTTCCCGCCGTCCGATTCTTTGAGAATGTCGTAAATCGTGGAACGGGCAAGCCGGAACCTCTGCACCAGTTCCGGCACGTTGTTCCCGGTAAAGCTCTTTCTGACAAGCCGCCTGATGTATTTGCTTTTCAGCGGGAAATAGACCTGTTGCCCGCCGAACTCATAGGCCACGGCGGCCACCGTTTCCGCCGCCACTCTTTCCGCTTCTTCCCTGTCCGTGCCGCCCGCAAGTTTTTCCATGATGCAAGAATGGAGACTTTCCAGCAGATTGTCGCCGTCATCCTTCATGTGTTCACCTCTTCCGTTTTTCTGCATTGTTCCACCATGCGCCCGGCGTCCTGCCTGCGCCGTGCTCACATTCCCAGAGATACGCCTTTTCCCGCCCTTCTTCCGCCGCCTTCAAGAACTCCTCCATATCAAACGGCAGTTCTACGGCGTTTTCCGGGTAGGTTCTGTTCCACCTCGCGCAAAAAAGCGTTTCCTCCCTCACATAGTCCGGGCACGTCTCGCAGCTCCGATAGTATCCCGGGCAGAAGGCGGCATAATCCGGCACAAACGGGGCAAGCATGGGCGGAGGCGGTATTCTCTCCGGCACATTTTCGCCCCGAGTGCGGCCAGACTCCGCCGCGCGGCCTGTTTTCCTCATTGCCTGCCTGAACAGAGAAAGAGCTTCCCCCATGTTTTCCCCCGCGTTACCGCCTGCCCGAAGGCAGACCGCCCGTTCATTGCGAAACGCCCGCCTCTTCCGGTTCCTCATCGGCAGGCAGGCGCACGACATAGCAGCGGGCGCGGCCGAAGCCGGGCAAATCGCGCTTTGTCGCGCTTCTTCCCGCCTCCGTTTCCAGCCATCCCGCCGCCTTCAACACCACGGCGGCCCGGCGTGCCGATGCTCCGCCCGCCACCTCCTGAAGACTTCCGGGAAGAACGATGTATTCCGTCTTCCCTTCCAGCGTGCGGCGGAACCCCACACGATTGATGCATTGCGCCCTGTCTCCCGCCTCCATGTCCTGAAAGCGGGAAGAGCCGTTCTTTTCGATGAACAGGCGCACGGCCTGAAGAATGGCCGCGTCTTCCGAGGCTCCCGCCGTGCCCCTGTCCTTCAACCATTGGCGGAAGCACGCCTTCACGCCTTCCACGGCGGCGGATTCCTCCCACGGGAGAACGCCGCTTTTTACGGCAACGATACCGGCAAAGGCGCACAGGCCGAAACGCAGGGCAACGCGCCTCACCTGTCCGTTTGCGTCCTCCGGGCATACCTGAGAAACGAACAGGCGCACGGCCTCCGGTGCGTCCTTTTCCAGCTCCGAGGCGTGTTCGGTCACATATTCAAGGAACTTTCGCCCCGCATGGCCGTAGTTTGTCCGCGCTTCATCCTGAAGATGCCGCACCAGCGCCCCGGAATCAGAAAAGCCGTGCAGATTCTCAACTACGCCCATGCCTGCCCCCGCGTCCGCCTGAATGTCCACAAGCCGCACCTCCTGCCCCGGACGCGGGCGAATCCCGATTTCCGCCAGCTTTTCCGCAAGCCCCACCTCCCCGGAACTCAGTACCACAAGCCGCCATCGTTGCACCTTGCGGGCGTGTCCGTTCCTGTCCGCTCTTGCCTTGCCCTGCCCGTTGCCCAGCATATAGGCAGCCTCTGCAATGTTTTTCGGCGCGGCCTGCCCCATTTCGTCCATGATAAGGGCCGTGTCGTTGTGCATGGCGGCAAGCCCTTCAAGGCCGTTGTCGCTGGTACGCCATGAGCGCACAAACTCCGGCCCGTCCCATACGGAGGCGGCCAGCTTTTGCGCCGTGCTCTTGCCCGTGCTGGAACCGCCGACAAGGTTGAAGCCGCCCGATTCAAGCCCGGCCATGTTCAGGAGCGGCCCGGCAAACGCCGTGCACAGGGAAAGCACCAGCCGGGAATTTCCCACGCACAGGGCGGCCATGTTCCGCCATGCGTCCAGAGTTCCGGCGCACCGGTAGCCGAGGGACGGCCTGCCCGCCTGAAGAATCACCTTTTCCGCGCCCGTGTCGCCTATGGTCATGTCCGGCAGGACAAAGGCATTACCGTGCCAGCCCACGCGCGGAACACAGCGAAAAAACGACACCGGCCGCAACCGCGAAAAGAAAGCCGCCAGTTTCCGCTTGTGGGCCGGGTCGCCGAGCCATCCCTTGGAGGCAAGGTCGGCGTGCCAGTCCCAGCCCTCAAGAGACAGGGCGGAACGCGGCAGGGCGTGCGTATGCGTCTTTCTGTCCGGGTCGGTGAACTCCATGAATATTCCCCAGTCCTGCCCGTCTTCGTCGCGCGTGAATCCGAGCACCCGCAACGGCGGCCCCAGCCATGTTTCCTGAATGTCGCCGTCCTTCTTTTCGTCCAGACTGTACAGCCCGGCGCGCGGGCCTTCCGGTATCAGCTTGAAGCCGACAGGAACCGGGCACCCCTCGCCCGCCTTCCGGGCCTTTTCTAGGATAACGCGCACCCGCTCCGGCCCGTCTTCCGTGTTGGTGAACAGGTCGTTGAAGTCGGCGGCACGGCCGTTTATGGCCGGGCACAGGGCCACCTTGCCGCCCACGGCCCGCGCGGCCTCTTCCGCCTTTTCCCGGCCCGGATTCCACGGGGAACCGTCCGGCCCTTTTCCGTCAACATCGTTATCCGCGCAGAGGATGATTTCACGGCGAGGAAAAAGCCCTCTCGCCGCCTTGGCAACGGGCAGAAGATTCCCGGAATCAAAGGCCACAAGCGCGGCGTACCCTGTGGCGAGGCGCACGCTTGCCGCCGTGGCGTACCCTTCCGCAATGAGCAGCGGGCCGGAATCGTCGCCGCCCTTGGCGGGAATGGAGAAGAAACAGCCCTTCTTTTCCCCGCCTTTCAGGAAGCGCTTGTTGCCGTCCGCCCCGATGAATTGCAGGGAAACAAGCCGACCGTCGGCACTCTTCACCGGAAGGGCAAGCCGCCCGTCCGGGGTCTGCCTCGCCTCGCCCAGCGGCGGCACGCCCTTTCTTTTCAGATAGGCGTTACCGGCACCGGCAGGCGGCAGGCCCGCAAAGGTGCGGGACGCATACGCGGCGGCACTTTTTTGGGCGTTCTCCTTCCGGGCCTTCGCCTCCTTCCGCTCTTTCTGGATACGCTCCCGCAGGGCGTCCTTTTCGGCCCGAGTCATGGCGGCAAGTTCGCTCTTCTGCCAAAGGGGCACGTTCTGCCACGCGCCGCCGTTGTGATAGTTCGCAAAGCCGACCGTCGGCGGAAAGTCCGCGTGCACCTTGTACCGGCCGTCGGTGCCGTTCGGCTTTTTTGTGGTGCCGCAGGGAACCGTTCTGCCGGAAAGGTCGATATCATCCACCACAAGCCCGGCTCTTTCGAGAATCGCCCGCGCCCGCTCCTTTATGTCGGCGGGGGAAAACTGCCTGCCCTTCATTCCCGCGCCTCCCCTGTCATCCGTTCAATCTGGATACCGTGGGCGGCAAGCTCCGCGTCCTGTCTCTCGAACCAGAAAAACAGAGCAATCGTGCCGACAAGAGCCACGGAAACAAGTGCAGAACCCAGCCGAAGAAGAGCTGTTTCAGAAAGCGGACGGAAGGCCGCGCGGCGGCCACGGGGAACGGATACCGAACCGGCAGAGAGGGGAAGGCTAGTCGTCATCAGTCTTCACCTCGTCAATCAGAGAATCAAGGCGAAGGCTGAGAAGGTGCGCGACATACGCCGCGCCGGAGAGCACTTCCGCATCGACAATTCTTCCCGTTCTTCTGCCTTCGCCGCCGTTATGGCCGAACTCTTCAAAGTCGCTTGTGGCCTTGGCGAGAAAACGCAAGCCATATTGTACGCTGAGAAGTTCGGACAGGAAATTTTCGGAGATTTCCGCAGGGATGAATTTCGGCTCTTCCGTTCTGACCGGCAAGCCGTTGATGAAATCACAGTGCATGAAAATACCTCGTAGTTTGGGGATTAAAAGAAAAGAGGCAGGGCAACAACGCTCCCCGGCCTACGATAAGCCGCCGGGGCCTCACGGCGTCCCGGACGTTGCGCCCTGCCAATATAGGCACGCACCGCGCAGAATACAGCACGGGCATGATATGCAGGAATGGACAGAACTTCTGCACCTTGTGGGGCAAGGGCAAGCCGCCTGTTACGGCCATCGTAGTTAGGGGCCTCAACCATGCCCCACGGCCGGGCATGAGTCAAGCCCCCCACGGCACGGAGAGACGCCGCAGGGCCGCCGCACGTCAGGCGGAAAGAGCAGGCAGGCCGGGAAGGCTTCACCTTTTCGCCGGTGAATATGCAGAACGTCCGCACATGGCCGGAAGGCAGGGGCACCGCGCGGAAATACCCGCAGTCCGCGCAGGTGAACACGCTCCCGCCTTCGCTGAGGTACCCGGCTCCGGCAGGGGAAAGGCCGACTTTCTCTCTTGTCATGCCGCGCCCCTACGCCTCGCCGCCGTTGGCACAGCGGGCAAGATAGGCGTCCAAGTCTTCCACCTTCCATACGGAGCAGCGCCTTCCCTGCCGGATAGGCTGAGGCAGCCGCCCTTCCCTCGCCCATTGCCACACGGTTTTTTCATGGATTCCAAGATAGGCCGCCGCCTGCTTGGCTCTCAGAACATGGGGAAAAGGCATTTCCGAAACTCTGCTTTCCTTCGTCATCTTCGCACCTCTCGTTTTTTTGCTACTACGCCGAACCATAGACGGGGAAATGTTAGCATAATTTCCGCAACTAATTCAAGTTACAAGAAATTTTGTGGGAATTTGTAGGTTATTGTAGGAATACGCTGGTTATTGCGCTTCCGTCCTTCCATGAAAGCGGCGGCACGTCTCACCTTGAGGCATCCCCGGAAAGCATTGCGTATGCGGCACCTGTACGCCCCGCTCACGGTCGGAAACTTCCCCGATGCATGAAACATTGCCCTGATTTTCAAAAAAAATACTTGTCCTCCAGAATACCAAAGCCTGCTAAAGGCTACTACGCCATGCCAGCGCGGTGTATTCATCATCAGGGAAAACACCGCCGACAAGTACGCCAGAAATTGTTCCGGGCAAAACAAAAAATTGCCTATTTCTCTTGAATCTTCATACCGGCAGGCACAGAAAAGGACGCTCTCCCGGCCATGCGGAAACATCACCTCCGCCCCGGTGCCCCGTTTCTTCTGCAAAAAGTTGGTAGTCCGAACATGAAGAAAACGGGCCGCACCCCGCTTTGCCCCGGTTCGCCCCGCTTTTCGCCCCAGTATCTAAAAGATACCGGGGCGGAGATTCTCCAATGATTTCATAGTCGCGCCCCGGTGCCCCGCTCGCCCCGGTACATTTGTCATCCGGTAAACGCAGCGCTGATTTTTTCTGTGTGTTTTCAGGAACGCCTAGAAATGGGCTTTGATTTTTGCCGAACCGGGGCGCGTTTTTTCTTGCCTGATTCTGTCAAAAGAAAAGCCCGTCACCTTTCGGCAACGGGCCTGAAAAACTGTCCGGCAAAACACATATAGCCCACTATGTTTCCCCGGGGTGAAACGTGGGGAAAAAATCCTACAGCACGGGCCGCCCCCGGAGCGTGTCGAGGTAGTCCGCCCACTTCTGCAACATTTCCTTGCGCTCTTCCCGGTAATCCGTGCGGATATAGGTATCACCGAGAGGCACGCCCGGCACATGAGAAAGCGCGGCCTCCGTCACGTCTTTGGGATAATGGAACTTGGAAATCAGAAAGGAAACGGCACTCGACCGGAAGCCGTGCACCGTCATTTCATCGCCGGGAAAGCCGAGCGTGCGCAGGGCGAGGGAAAGCGATTCTATGCGGATATGCCCTGTTTTCGACCGGGAACTTTCAAACACATACCGGCGCTTCCGGCCCACAGCGTAAAGCTCCCGGAAGATTTGCCGCGCCTGCACCGGCAGAGGAATGACAAAGGGCCGATTCATCTTTGCCCGACTTGCCGGAATCGTCCACACGCCCGCGCCGAGGTCGATTTCCGCCCATTCCGCATGGCACAGTTCCGAGTTTCGCGTAAACAGCATGGGCATAAGCTGCAAGGCATAGTACAGAGAGGCGCTTTCCGTCGTGTATCGGTACAGGGCCTTTATCAGCTCCTGATATCGGCCTTCTTCCAAGATTGCCGCCCTGTGGGTAACTTTCGGCCTCATAAAGCAGCCGCCGAGGAAAGCGGACGGGTCATCATCCCGGATTTCGTTCTGAACGGCGAACCGACACACCGCCTGAATCATCCGCACCATGCGTTTCACCGTCTCCAAGTGCCCCGCCTTTTCGTGCTCTTTGAGTATGGGCAACGTCCTCAGCATGGAACGATTCAAAGAGGAAAAAGCAAGGGAACCAAGCGCCGGAATAAGGTAATGCTCAAGGATATACCGCTTGCGCTTTTCCGTGATGGCCTTTACTTCCCCCGTCCGGTTACTCTGTTCCAGCCATTCCCGCGCCACGCTTTCAAAGGTTCTTGCTCCGGCGGCTTCCTGCCTTGCCTCTTCCTTGCGGCGCTTTTTCTCCTCTCCGGGGTCAACACCGAGAGCAAGAAGTTTCTTTGCCTCCGCCCGCCGCTCCCTCGCCATCTGCAAGGAAACATCTGGGTACACGCCGAAGGCAAGCGTCTTCTGCTTTCCGTCGAACGTGTACGCCATGCGCCAATATCGCCAGTCCTGAATATAAAGGCCCCCGCCGTCAGACTTGCGGCCCTTGGTACCTTTCCGGGCACCTGCCCGGATTTCGGCGTCGCTCAGCGGCATATCGTTTCCCTCTTTGGTATTTTTCTTTCATATATCATGCTGTTTTTATTGTGATATATGAAATTTTCCTTCTTTTTCTGCATGAATTTTGCCCCTTTTCAGGGCAAAACTTGGTACCAGATAAACGCCTTATCTTGGCACCTGAAAACCGTACCAAGGAATATACCAAGTTTTTTGCACGACACAAGGCTGCTTCCGACTACCATCCGCGACAATCAGATTTTAAAAAAGTGTTGGCGTATCAGGCTTTTTCCTACCTCATACGCCAACATGCTACTTATTATTTGGTACCCGGTGCGGGGATCGAACCCGCAAGCCCTTGCGGGCGAGGGATTTTAAGTCCCTTGCGTATACCAGTTTCGCCACCCGGGCACGCCTCTTTCGTACCAGCACAGGGAAAAGAAGACAAGGAAAACCTTGGCTTGCTTTCTGCAAAAACGGCTTTTCCCGCTCTTTCGCATCCTCTTGCCAAGAGAAGCGGGAGCTTCTATCCTGAAATAAACTTCGGCCATTCAGGAGCGGTCATGACTTTTTTCGATAAAGCGGTTCTGCATTTTTCCCGTCTCGGCCCGGCCGGACTTTCCCCCTGGGCGCCCGGCACGGCGGGTTCCTTTCTTGCCGTCGTCCTCGCACCTTTCGTCTACCTTCCCCTGACGCTGCCGTGGCGTCTCGCGGTGCTGGCGCTGCTTTTCGTGGTGGGGGCGCTTGCCGCCTCCCGTGCGGAAATTCTGCTCGGCAGGCAGGACCCCGGTTGCGTGGTCATCGACGAACTGGTCGGACAGTGGATAAGTATGCTCTGCCTGGGAAGCTTTTCCCTTTCCTCCACAGGAAAGGACATCCTCTTCCTCATGGTTCCCTTTCTCTTCTTCCGTTTCTTCGACATTCTCAAGCCGTGGCCCGTACATGCTTCGGAAAGCTGGCTTCCCGCCGGCTGGGGCATCATGATCGACGATGTTCTGGCCGGTATCTGGGCACTTTTATGCGTGAGCGTCATCGCGGCGATTCTCCATGTCGTTTTCCCCGGCATACTGACCTTGTGACGCCATGAAATACCTTGCCATCGATTACGGTCTCAAACGTGTGGGCATTGCCGTTTCCGATATGGACGGACACTTTGCCTTTCCCCGCTGCACCCTGAAAAGGGAAACCAAGGCGGCCTTCTTCGCCGAGCTTCTGGCTCTTCTGGAAGAGGAAAAGGCCGGGGCCATTGTCGTGGGACTGCCCCTGTACACCGACGGAACGGAATGCCTCACCACCGTGCAGGTGCGCCACTTCGTGGAATCGCTGAAGCGACGTACGGCGCTGCCCGTGTACTGGATGAATGAGGTATTGAGCAGCGCGGCTGCGGAACATGAACTTTACGATTTCGGCATGGGCTACCGGGAAGTGAAAAAAGTGGTGGATCAGCAGGCCGCCGTTCTTATTCTCGAAAGCTTCCTCGATCAGCCGGAAGAAAGGAGACTGCGGGCATGAGTCAGGAACAGCCCACCCCGGAAGAACGCCACGAAGTCCCGCAGGGGCAGACCCCGCCGGAGGAAGCTCCGGGCACGCCGCCCTCTCCTGCCGGGAAAAAACGGCATACGCTGCGCAACATTCTTGTCTTTCTCTTTCTGATGCTTTTCTGCGCGGGCCTTTATGTATGGCACGACGCGCGCACCTTCCTGAACTCCGCTCCCGAAACGCCGGGCAAAAGCCTCATCGTGGACATAGAGCCGGGCATGACGCTGGCACAGGTGGCCGACATGCTGGAAAAGGAAGGGGTGATCACCAATTCCCTGCGCTTCCAGCTTCTGACGAGATACAAGGAAAAAAGCCGCAGCCTTCAGGCCGGGCGCTTTCTGGTACATACCGGATGGCTGCCGGAAAAGGTGCTGGACATGCTGGTTTCCGGCAAGGCCATGCTCTACCGGCTGACCATACGCGAAGGCCTGCCCTGGTGGGATGTGGCGGAACTTGTGGAAAAAGGCGGATTCTGCAAGGCTTCGGACTTCACCTCCGTCATTCACGACCCGGAATTTCTCCGCCACTGGGGTATTCCCTTCGAATCCGCCGAGGGATTTCTCTTCCCGGAAACCTATCTTCTTCCCCACCCGCGCGACATGAACAAGGAGGCCGCCCGCGCCGTGGCCAACCGTCTGGTGGAAATGTTCTGGCAGAGAGCGGACAGGCTCTGGCCGGACAAAAAACGGCCCTCTTCCGCCGAACTCAGAAGGCTGGTCACCCTCGCCTCCATCGTGGAAAAGGAAACCAGCGTTCCCGAGGAACGCGCCCGCGTGGCAGGCGTGTACGTCAACAGGCTGGAACGCGGTATGCTCCTTCAGGCCGATCCCACCGTCATCTACGGACTGGGACGCAGCTTTGAAGGGCCGCTGCTCCGCAAGGACCTGGAAAACGTCCATAACCGTTACAACACCTATCAGAATCCGGGCCTTCCTCCCGGCCCCATCTGCTCGTTCGGCGCTCCCGCGCTGAAGGCTGCCCTCCAGCCGGAAAAACATGAATACCTCTACTTCGTGGCCACGGGGCGCGACAAAGGGCACACCTTCTCCAAGAGCCTTACCGAGCACAACCGCGCCGTACGCGAGTACCGGGCGGCCATAAGACGCGGAGGAAAATAACACGCCGTCAGATCATGTGGTTCCGGCGGGCGGCCATGCGTCCGCCGTTTTTTTCCCAAAAGCAGCCCCTCCGGGGCGCAAAACATTTTCCGCACCCCGTGCCCTGCCGACTACGCCATGAAACTGCTCGCGTCTCTTCTCTGTACGCTGTCCTGCCTGATCATGCTCGGCTTCTGCCTGCTGATTCTGAAGGTGCTGGGATTCTTTTCATAGAAGGATTCCCCAAAAAGACCGTACCTTCCGCAGCTTCTCGGGCAAGCACGGCGTACCTGCAATATCACCGGAAAGGCCGTTTTCTGCTTATGAACTTATGCCCGGCAGAAAGCCCGGGCGCGGAACAGCCTGCATCCTGCGCCTCATCCTCCCCGGGAAGCAACAAGAAAAGCTCGCCGCCGAAACTCGGCATACCTGCCGCCGCATCTTCCGCTTCCCTGTCTCCCTTTTCCGCCGTAATGCAAAAAAAAGCGGAGCCTCAGGCTCCGCCTTCTTTTTGCAGGCAACATCACATCCCGGCCATGAAGGCGGGAATCTGGGAAACCAGCGCAAATTCCAGAATATACAGAGGCAGAAGCGCCAGCACGGTACGCACCCAGGAAAGGCGCAGGGCGAACTTGCAGCCGATGAACGCCGCCGCCACGAACCAGACGGAGGCGATGAAGCTCCCCACCATGGGCACGATGCAGAACACGAGCGGAGCAGCACTGTAGCACACCACGCGCAGCGTGGTGGCGAAATCCGCCCTGTCGGGCTGCACCATGCGGATCATCAGATGATAAAGGCCCGCCAGAATCACGGCCTGGAAAATGGAAAAGAACGGCGTGACCAGCAGCATGAGCGGCAGGTTCATGCTCCGCATGAGCGTCTCGGCCATGGCAAGCACCTGCGGGTCCGTGGCCGTGGTGGTGAGTTCCTGCAGAAACTTCATGGACCACAGACGGGAGGCAAGCATCTGGAAAAGACTCAGGAGCACATAGAAAAGAATGGGACGGATGACGGAGAAGCTGCAGCGCACATGACGGAAGAAGTCCGGCGCATGAAAAAGCACGCCGAGGAGCGTACGCGAAAAACTGCCCCAGAATCCGTAATACTCCGGGCTTTCCCAGGGGGCGCCTTCAGGGCGGCCGTCGCTGCGGGAGGCATCTTCCTCTCGCCCCTCGTCATACTCGCGCACATGCTCCCGTATGCTCTGCCAGTGTTCCCAGAAGCCGGAAGGCTTGTGCTGAACCGGTTTTTCCTCGGGCTTTTCCTCCCTGGGACCGGCGGGTTCCTCCTTGTCGAACTCGGGAATCTGCGCACCGGGAGGAAGGGGGTCGTCGCCTTCCTGTTCCGTGGAAAGGTGCGGAACCTGCGCCCTGTGTTCCGCTGCGGGAGCTTCCTCGCGCGCAGGGGAGGAAGGAGCCTCCGCGCGGGGGGAAGATACGCTTTCCGCCACCGGTTCCGCAGGCGGAATCTCTCCCTCTTCCGGCAGAGAAAAATGGAATACGCCGGAACAGCGCGGGCAGGTCACTTTATATTTTTTGCCGGGGCGGATGGAGGCATCGGGCACATCGCGACGGAAACGGCAGGAAGGACATTCTATAATCATGGCAACCTCACAGCATCTTCACTTTCTTCACTATAGGCCCGCCGCCGCGCAAGGGCAAGACGTCCGGCGTTTCTTTCCCGGAAACGGTCGGACATGAAGATATCCACGTCGCCGGCCTAACCTTTCTCCTTGAGCATCATCTCCTCATCCGTCATGCCGATCGAGCGCAGATACAGGTAGATACGCGCCGCAGCCATGGCGTCGGAAGCGGCATTGTGATGATCCAGCTCCAGGCCGAGGTAATCGCACACATCGTTCAGCCTGTGATGCGGCAGACGGAGTCTGCGCCGCGAACCCTTTACCGTACAGACGAAGGGCGCGGAAGGCGGAATGAGGCCGAAAGCACGGCAGCAGCCATGGAGCACACGTCTGTCGAAAGTCGCATTGTGCGCCACAAAAAGTTCCGCCCCCTGCATGAAGGCCGCCATGTCCGGCCACAGCTCGGCAAAGCTCTTCCGGTCTTTGAGCATCTCCCAGGTAAGCCCGTGTATCTCGGTAAAATACACGCGGGAACGGGGCGGCCGTATGAGGCTGTACCAGTCCGACACCACGCGCCCGTTTTCCATGCGGACCATCCCCAGCGCGCAGGCGCTGTCGGCGTATTTGTCGGATGTTTCAAAATCAAGGGCCACCACGACCGCCATGTCACGCACTCCTGCCGCGCAGCACACGCTTGTCGCCTACGCGCATGGTGAGCTGCTCCTTGTCGAAATGCTCCAGAAGGGCGATGCCGTTCTTGCGGGAGATACCCGAAATATCGCGAAAGTCGCCCGGGGTGATTTCGGCATGGGCGAGCAGGAAGTCGCGCACCTTCTGCCGGAGTTCCTCCATCACGGAGGAAAGGTAGTAGAGGTCTTCCTTGATCTTCACAAGAGAGCCTTCTCCCACCAGCAGCTTGAATATGGGCTGCGCCTGCCGCGCGCTTATGCCGAGTTCCGCGAAAAGCTCGGTATGATTCGGCGGCATGAGGGGCGAGGCCTGATGCGCCTTTAAAAGCGCCTCCTTCAAAGCCTGCTGATCGTCCGCCAGAGAAACTTTGTGTTCCGGCAGGCGGAGCAGCTCGCCCTCGGCCATGAGTCGGCCCGAACGCAGGAGCCTCTCCAGCACATAATGCGCAAGCTTGGGGGGCACGCCCGCGCCCATGCCCGAAAGGATAACGCCCTTGGCCATACCGTGTTCCAGGGGATTCTTTTTGTGAAAGGCCTCTGTGGCGGCAAGAGCGCGTGCCATGAGCCGTTCCAGCCACACCGGGGAAATCCAGCACTTCGCATCCTTGTCCCAGCAGAAGGCTCCGCCCTTGCCGGACATGGCGGAAAGCTGCTTCTCAAGCTGCTTTCCCGAAAGGTCGGTAAGAATGGAAAGGTCGGAAAGCGTTGCGCCGAAGCGCCCGGAAAGCTCCAGCTGCACGGCCGTGCGCGTTTCCGCATCGGCCTCGGGCAGGGCAAGCAGCCTCCCGCGCATGGTCTCGTCGATATGGCTGCGGCGCGGAGCCGTATCCAGAGGATAAAGGATGGAGCCGCCCGCCACGGTACGCAGGGGAGAAAAGGCGCGTATGATGCAGCGGTCGGCGAAAACGCCGGCCACGGGTTCGGAAAAATGCGCCTCCGCCAGAGCGGTTTCGCCGGGTTCGAGGCGGTCGCGGTCGTAAAAATACAAACGGGCCGCAAGCTCTCTTGCGCTGTGATGGAAATGGACCTCGCCCCTGTGCCGGAGACCGCGGGGAGAAGATTTGAGGCACGTCAGCTCCACAATCCAGCGCTTGGAATTCTTCATGGTTCCCACATGGGTGACCACGTCGCCGCGGCTTATGTCCTCCACGGCAAGTCCGTGCAGATTCAGGGAAATACGGTGTCCGGCCTCGGCCGTTTCCTGCCCCTGGCCGTGGCTCTGTATGCTGCGGATATGGGAGCGCCTGCCGCTCGGCAGAAGCTCCACCTCGTCGCCGCAGGCGGCGGAGCCGGAAACCAGCGTCCCCGTGACCACGGTGCCGTGCCCCTTGAGGGAGAACACGCGGTCCACCGGAAGCCGGAACAAGTCGGATCTGCGGCGTACCTGACGGCGGCTCTGCTCGGCTATGGCTGCGCGCAGGGCATCAAGTCCCTGACCGGTGACGGAGGACACGGGGAATATGGGCGCGCCTTCCAGAAAGGTCCCCTTCAGAAAATCCCGCACGTCTTCGGTGGCGAGTTCGAGCATGTCGGCATCCACCATGTCGATCTTGGTCAGAGCCACAATACCGTGGCGCACGCCCAGAAGCGTGCAGATTTCCAGGTGTTCGCGCGTCTGCGGCATGACGCCCTCGTCGGCGGAAATGACGAGCAGCACGAAATCGATGCCCGAGGCTCCGGCCACCATGGTACGCACGAAGCGCTCATGCCCGGGCATGTCCACAACGCCCATGCGTTCGCCGCCCGGGAGATCCACATAGGCAAAACCCAGTTCAATGGTGATGCCGCGGCGCTTCTCTTCGCCGAGGCGGTCGCAATCTATACCCGTAAGCGCCCTGATGAGCGAAGTCTTGCCGTGGTCGATGTGCCCGGCGGTTCCCATGATGACAGACATGACGGCTCCTGAAAGAGGTTTTCCCTGGGAAGCGCTACGATACCCGCCCCCGCGCGCAAGGGCAAGAGGCAAGAAGGCGGAGAAATGAAGGAAGGCCCCGGCGGCCAAGTTAAACTTGACTTGAAGGGAAAAGTTGCGTAACGGTTCTTAGTTCCAAGTCATAAGAACAGGAAAGACGATGTTTGAAAGCCTGACAGACCGACTCACCGGCGTATTCCGCAATCTCAGCGGCCGCGCCCAGCTCACGGAATCCAACATCCAGGACGCTCTGCGTGAAGTACGCCTCGCGCTTCTCGAAGCCGACGTGAACTTCAAGATCGTCAAGGAATTCGTGGATCGCGTGCGCGAGGCCGCGCTCGGCGTGCAGGTCATGAAGGGCGTCACGCCCGCACAGCAGGTCATACAGGTCGTGCACGACGAGCTGGTCAAGCTGCTCGGCGGCGACGACACCGGCCTGAAGCTTCAGGGCGCGCAGCCTGCGGTCATCCTCATGACGGGCCTGCAGGGTTCGGGTAAAACCACCTCCTCGGGCAAGCTGGCGCTTCTTCTCCGCAAGCAGAAGATGCGCCCCTATCTTGTTCCCGCCGACGTGTACCGCCCCGCCGCCATCGATCAGCTCCGCACGCTGGCAAAGCAGCTCGACATCCCCTGCTTCGAATCCACCGTGGACATGAACCCGGTGGACATCGCCCGTGAGGCCGTGGAGGACGCAAAGGCGAAGCAGTGCACCGTGGTCATCATCGACACCGCGGGCCGCCTCCATGTGGACGAACCTCTCATGCAGGAACTCGTCGCCATCAAGGGCGCGGTGCATCCGCAGGAAATCCTGTTCGTGGCCGACGCCATGACCGGTCAGGACGCCGTTACCGTCGCCGAGTCGTTCAACGACCATCTCGGCATCACGGGCGTGGTTCTCACCAAGATGGACGGCGACGCCAGAGGCGGCGCTGCTCTCTCCATCAAATCCGTCACGGGCGCGCCGGTAAAATTTGTCGGTATGGGCGAAAAGCTTTCCGAAATGGAAGTGTTCCATCCCGACCGTGTTGCGGGCCGCATCCTCGGCATGGGCGACGTGCTCACCCTGCTGGAAAAGGCGCAGAGCGAAATGGAGGCCGAAGAGGCCGAAGCTCTCGCCAGAAAGATGCAGAAGGCCAAGTTCGACCTGGAGGACTTCCGTACCCAGATGCGCCACATGCGCAAGCTGGGTTCCCTGGAATCGCTCGTAAAGATGATCCCCGGTCTCGGCGGTCTCGCCGGCAAGCTCGGGGACATGAGCGGCCACGAAAAGGAACTGAACAAGACGGAAGCCATCCTGAACTCCATGACCAGTCAGGAACGCCGCAACCCCGATATCATCAACGGAAGCCGCAGAGCCCGCATAGCGAAGGGTTCGGGCACCCAGGTGCAGGACGTGAACACGCTTCTGCGCCAGTTCGAGCAGATGAAAAAAATGATGCAGTCCATGATGCAGCCCGGCAAACGTATGCCCCGTATTCCCCAGGGCATGATGAACCGCCTGGGCGGCATGGGCGGCATGCCGGGCTTGGGTGGTCTGCCCGGCATGGGCGGACTGCCCGGAATGGGCGGCATGCCGGCGCTTCCCGGCGGCGTGCCCGGAATACCTGGCAGCGGAAAGTCCGCTACCAAGAAGAAACGCGACAAGCAGAAACGCAAAAACAAAAAAAGGTAGCCCCGCTGCCTATCCCCTATCAGGAGTGAGATATGTCTGTTAAAGTGAGAATGACCCGCTCTGGTTCCAAGAAGCGCCCCTTCTACCGCATCGTGGCTATCAACAGCGACAGCCGCCGCGACGGTCGCCCGCTGGAATTCCTGGGCTACTACAACCCCAACACCAACCCCGGCACCCTGAGCATCGACAACGACAAGCTCCAGGCCTGGGTCGGCAAGGGCGCCGAACTGTCCGACACCGTGCGCACCCTCCTCAAGAAGCTGGGCAAGTAAGGTCTTTCAGGCAAAGGCTCGATCCCGTCTCCCGCTTCGGCGGCGGACGGGTTTTCGAGTTTAAACATTGTAAGGAATTTCCCGCCGTCTGCCCGCCGTGCTCCTTTCCCCCGCACGGCGGGCAGACGGCGGGACATCGCCCGTATGACGGTTTCTGCCGCCGTCCTGCGTCTCTTTGCCGCTTCCCCGCTATTTCGGGACGCGCGCCATGTTTCCGGGCCGTAAGGCCCCGTTTTTCACACGAAGCGCCCTCTTGTGCAGAGCGTTCCGTGAGCCTGTGTTCAACCATTGACCTGTAAAAAGGGATGAGGTTCGAAACAGGGAAGCCGGCCGCTGCCGAGCCGCGCTTCTCTTCCCCGCAAGACCTCCTCTCCCACCGGGAGGAGCCATCATGTTCAGGCATTTCAGCAAACAGGAAACCCGCAATCTGGTCTTTCTCGCCATTCCCGTCTTTCTCGGCCAGATCGCGCAGATAGCCATGTCGTTCGTGGATACGGTGGTGGCGGGCCGTGCAAGCCCCGTGGATATGGCCGCCGTGGCCGTGGCCACCTCGTTCTGGATTCCGGGCATCATGTTCGGCCAGGGACTCATCATGGCCATCACGCCGCTTGTGGCGCAGGCCCTCGGCGCGGGCAACAGAATGAAGAGCAGGCATTTTCTGCGTCAGGGGCTGTGGCTGGCCCTTGCCATATCCGTCCTGCTCATGAGCATCTTCTTCGCCATAAGCGCCACCATCACCATCTGGGGCGACATGGACCCGCTGCTGGCGAAAAAGACTTCGGAATACCTTTTCGCCGTGCTCTTCGGCGTGCCTGCGCTCATGCTTTTCGTCGTGCAGCGCTGCTTTCTGGAAGGACACGGAAGAACGCGTCCCGCCATGGTGGCGGGCTTCATCGGCCTCGCGCTCAACGTGCCGCTCAACATCATCTTCGTATTCGGCAAGTTCGGCCTGCCCGCCATGGGCGCCGCCGGCTGCGGTCTGGCCACGGCCATTCTTTTCTGGTTCATGGCCGCATCCATGACGTTCTTCGTGCGGCACACCGACAGGGCCGCCCTCGCCGTGGAAAAGCCCTCCGCCGCGCTTTTGAAGCGCATCGCCCGCATAGGGCTGCCCGGGGCCTTTGCCATGCTCAATGAAACGGCGGCCTTTGCGCTCATCGCGCTCATCGTTTCCCCGCTCGGCGTCACCACCGTGGCCGGTCATCAGATCGCCATCAACGTAAGCGCCTTCGTCTGGATGTGCCCCTTCTCCATAGGCGCAGCCTCCACCATCCGTGTGGGGACCCTGCTCGGCGCGGGCGACATAGGCGCGGCCAAACGCGCAAGACTCACGGCGCTGACCATCACGCTGTTCATGGCCTGCGTTCTGGCCCTTCTCATCTATCTTGTACGCTACCCCGTGGCGGAACTGTACACCAGGGATGCGGCCGTCATCGAAATGGCAGGCCTGCTGCTCATCTGCGAAGTGTTCTACCAGTTCCCCGACGGCATACAGACCAATACGCTCTGTTCCCTGCGCGGCTGGAACGATACGCGGGCCATTTTCTGCATATCCTTCATCGCCTACTGGGTGGTCAGCCTGCCTCTCGGCTGGATACTGTGCATGACGGATATGCTCACGGAAAAACCGCTGGGCGTGCTGGGTTTCTGGATAGCCCTCATCGCAGGGCTCAGCGTGGCCGCCGTGCTCTATCTCTGGCGAATCCATAGGCTGGAGCATCTTTCCGTGGAAGCCATGAAACGGAAAATAGGGCGCTGATCGCCGCTGCAGCGGCCTGAACGGCTCTGTACGGCTGTTTTTGCGTCGGCGGACATGAATCCGCCGACGCTTTCTTTTCGCCGCTCATCAGGGCCCATACGATGCGCAAACGCCCTTTCTGAACGCCCGCAGCCAGAACGGCCGCGCTCCGCCGCCCCTCCCGCCTTCCGCGGGGCTTTCCGCCTCCGGGCAGACGGCGTTACACCGCGCATCCGCCTGTTCATGCCGTTGCGCGGAACCGCGGCCTCTCCGCCCGGCTGCCCGCAGCCATGGGAACATAAGTCAGAACCGCCCCTTCAAGGGGCGGTTTGATTTGACCCTATAAGGGTCTGTTACCCGGCTGCCCTCTTAAGAGGGCTCTGTCTCGACTCTTGCCGAAGAGTTATTTCCTGCTGCTCGTAAACGAGCTGACGGGCCGTTCTACCAGGCTATACTGGTCTGTTATTTTGTCTCGTTCTTCCTGCTCCCTCACATATTTGATGATGGTCGCCTCATTTACTCCCACCGTGCTGACAAAATAACCGGTACACCAGAAATGGCGATTGCCGAACTTGTAGCGCAGATGCGGAAAACTCTCGAATATCATCAAGGAACTCTTCCCTTTCAAATACCCCATGATCTGCGCCACGCTATACTTGGGCGGAATCTTGACGCACATATGAATATGGTCCACACACGCATTTGCTTCCACTATCTCTATTCCTTTGTATTCACACAGTTTTCTCAGAATTTCGCCGATCGTTCTGCGATACCTTCCGTATACCAGCTTGCGTCTGAATTTCGGAGCGAAAACGATGTGATACTTGCAGTTCCAACGGGTATGGTTTAAACTCTGGTCATTCATTATTGGGTTCCTTTGTGTATAGATTTCGAGTCGAGACAACTGGTTATCTCACAAAGGAACCCCTTTTTTAACTTGTTTAAAGGCTTCGCCTTTTTGGAACTCCCCGCATAGCGGGGAGTTTTCAGTCTTAAAAAAACGGGCCGCCCGCATGATGCGGGCGGCCGTTCCACAAACGCTGAAAAACGCTGTTACTTGATGGCGTCCTTAAGAGCCTTACCGGGAAGGAACTTCACAACGGAGCAGGCGGGGATTTCAATCTTCTCGTTGGTACGAGGGTTACGGCCGGTACGAGGTGCGCGCTTGACGACCTTGAAGCTGCCAAAGCCCATCAGAGTGATGGAATCGCCGGAAGCAAGGCACTCGGAGATGGCGGAGATCACAGCATCCAGCGCCGCTTCAGATTTTACTTTCGTCTCAAGGCCGCTCTTGGCGTAGATCTTCTCGACCAGTTCAGCTTTCGTCATGGTTTCACTCTCCCAAAAATTTTTTGACTCTTCACTGAGTCACTTTTCAGTAGAATGAGAATCCCCGTATGTCAAGCTTAGCTATGCTAACCTGAGAAGATTTTTATGAAAAAGCCTTTCGACAGCACCTTTTCAGAGTATCTTCGGAGGCCGAAAACACAAGCGCCGCAAGCCTTGGGATACTAGCGGCCGCCTTCGCGCCATTCCTTCAAATTGACCCACGTCAGCTCGTGTTTATTGCACGAAAGGTGCACCACGCGCGACCCCGGAATGTCCCGGAACGCCTGCACCACAACGTGATCGGTGGCCCCCTGAAGCTTGATGGTGCACACGAAGTTCCCTGCGGCCTCCTCGTCCAGCCACTGCCTCACCGTACCGAGCAGTCTTTCCGGGTAGCAGGCCATATCGGAAAAAAGCCAGTCCACATACCCCGCCGTGCGGGGCTCCAGACCGAAACCGCTGCCGAGGCAGTGATCCACGCCCTTCATGGCCGCCACACGTCTGTCTATGGGCGATTTGTCGATGCTGAACACCTTCGCCCCGAGCGTGGCAAGAACCCACGTCCAGCCGCCGGGAGCGGAGCCCAGATCCACACAAAGCTCGCCCGGACGGGGGGTGCGGTCGAAAAGCGTGAAGGTCTCCCACAGCTTGAGATAGGCACGGCTCGGCGGATTCTCGCGGTCCTCCTCGAAGCGCACCTCCCCGTCGGGAAAGGCGGAGGAGCATGTCGCGGAAACCAGCAGCGTATCGTGATCCCACAAGGTCCATGCCCCCAGAGGGGAGGAAGGCGCACGCTGCCCGAAAGCCAGCGGTCTGGCCTTCACCGGCGGGAGCTGCGACTCGATGAGCGCGGCCCTGCGGTGAAAATCCACGGCGTGCAGCTTCCAGTTCCGCTGTATGGACTTGAGAATGCGCACGGCCTCGCCCACGGAGGCTATGGGCTGGAAAAAAGGCTCCAGCCAGATGTTCTGCGCCCAGGCGGAATAAAACAGGCCCTCGGCAAGAACAAGGCCGCCCTTCACTTCGCGCACATGCACGTCGTGAAGCCGAAGCTCATCCAGCAGATCCCGTTCAAAGCCCCGGGCCGCCACATAGGCGATAAGCGGCTTACTTGACATTGGGGAAGAGCTCCGCGGCCATTTCGCGCAGCTTGTACTTCTGCACCTTGCCGTTGGCCGTCTTGGGGAAATCCTCCACCACGGCGACATACCGCGGAATCTTGTGCCAGGCCACGCGCCCGCGGCAGAAGTCGCGCACGTCTTCGGGCCTCACGCTGCATCCCTCGCGGGCAATGAGGAAGGCCGCCACGTCCTCGCCGTAGCGGCGGGAGGGAATGCCGAGCACCTGCACGTCGCGCACAGATTCCATTTCCAGCAGAAATTCCTCGATTTCGCGCGGATAGATATTCTCGCCGCCGCGCACGATCATATCCTTGATACGGCCGGTGATGCGCAGATAGCCCGCCTCGTCCATCACGCCGAGGTCGCCGGTATGCAGCCAGCCGTTTTCATCCACGGTTTCCGCCGTGGCCTCGGGCATGTTGAAGTACCCCTTCATCACGTTGTAGCCGCGGCAGCAGATTTCGCCCTGCGTGCCGCAGGGCACGGGCTTCTTCGTCGCCGGATCGCGCAGTTCCACTTCCATGCCTTCCAGCACGCTGCCCACGGAGCGGCAGCGGTGTTCGTCGCTTTCCGTGATGCCGGTCATGGTGATGACGGGGGAACATTCCGTCAGGCCGTAGGGAATGACCACGGCCTTCAGATTCATGGCCTCCATCACCTGGCGGATGAGGGGTTCGGGGCATACGGAGCCGCTCATCAGGCCGAAGCGCAGGCTCGAAAAATCATACTGGCTGAAGCGGCGATGTCCCAGCATGGAAATGTAGGTGGAAGGCACGCCGTACACGCCGGTGCACTTTTCGTCCTGAATGGCGGCCATGACGCGTTCGGGAGAGAAGGTTTCCGTGATGACCATGGTGGAACCGTGGCTCACGCAGGCAAGCACGCCCACCACGCATCCCAGACAGTGGAAAAGCGGCAGAGGAATGATCACCCTGTCGTTTTCCGTAAGCTCCTCGCGCTCGCCGACGCAGAAACCGTTGTTGCCTATGCCCACATGGGTGAGCATGACGCCCTTGGGAAAACCGGTGGTCCCCGAGGTGTACTGCATGTTCACCACGTCATGGGGCTTCACCTTCGCCTTGCGCGCCTCGTACTCCTCGTCGGAAACCTCTCCGGCCCTGTCCAGAATGGCGGAAAGGGGCAGGATGCCCGGATGCGGAATGTCCTTCAGGCTCATGACGCGGCGCAGATGGGGGAACTTTTCGCAGTGCAGCTCGCCTTCGTGCTGATCCTTGAGGTTGGGAATGACCCGGTACAGGGCCGACACATAGTCGTAGTCGAGAAATCCGTCGATACAGAAGAAATTTTCGCACTCGGACTGACGGATGAGGTACTCGAGTTCGCTGTCGCGGTAGTTGGTGTTCACCGCCAGGAGCGTGGCTCCTATGCGGGCGGCCGCGAACATGAGCGACACCCAGTTCGGCACGTTGGTGGCCCAGAGGGCTATTTTTTCGCCGGGTTCGACGCCCAGCGCCATCAGGCCCCGTCCCAGCCTGTCCACGGTGTCGGCAAACTCGCTCCAGGTCTGCCGGTAATCGTGCCCCACATACACGAGGGCCTCACGATCGGGGAAACGCCTGACGGTTTCGTCCAGCATCTGGCCGAGGGTGCGTTCCTGCAACATAAATTTCGACATATTCCGTTCCTTATACACGCGGAAATTCCGGGGCCGCAGGCCGGGCGGCCGGGCGCCGCCGCCATGGGAGCAAACTTCGGTATGGAAGTTCCCCGGCGAAACCCGCCGCCCCGCCTCCCGGCGGAAAAAGCCTCTCTCGGCGGATTCCAGAGGCATGATCCTATGTTATTGCGGACGCATTCTCAAGGAAAAAAGCGACGCCCCCCTTTCCCGAAAAAACCGGAAGCTTTCCTTCGACGGAAACGGAAGCTATATTCCCCTGTGGAGGAAGCATGAGGACAAGGCACATCTACATTCTCACCGGACAGGTTCAGGGCGTGGGCTTCCGGCCCTTCATCTACCGCGAAGCCGCAAGGCTCAGACTCACGGGCTTTGTGGGCAACACCCCCGAAGGCGTGCGCATAGAAGTGCAGGGAGAAGAAAACGCGCTTCTTCTCTTCTCACGTTTTTCCGAACACCTGCCGCCCCTTGCGCGCATCGCCTCCCTGACGAGGAGGGACGCCCCCCTGCTGGAGGGGGAAGATTCCTTCCGCATCGAAGAAAGTTCCGCCGGAAAGCACCGCGGCCACAGCGTGCTGGTCAGCCCCGACGTCGCTCCCTGTTCCGACTGTCTCGACGACATGGCCGACCCGGAAAACCGCCGCTTCGGCTACGCCTTCACCAACTGCACGAACTGCGGGCCGCGCTACACCATCACGCGTTCCATCCCCTACGACAGGCCCGTGACCAGCATGGCGTGCTTTCCCATGTGCGGGCCCTGCGCGGAAGAATATCACAACCCCGCCGACCGTCGCTTCCATGCCCAGCCCGACGCCTGCCCGGACTGCGGCCCCGTTCTCTGGCTGGAAGACGGCAGATACGAAAACGAGCTGAACGCCCCCCTGCCGCAGACAGAGTCCCCCGCTCTTGCGGCGGTGTACGAAAAGCGCAGAAAGCTCTGCGGCCTTGCCGACGGCGTCATCATGGGAAAAGCCGCAATCCCCGCGCTTCTTGCCGAACTCGGAAAAGGGCGTATCGCAGCCGTCAGGGGACTCGGCGGCTTTCACCTCGTCTGCGACGCGCACAACGAATCGGCCGTGGCGGAGCTTCGCCGCCGCAAGGCAAGACCGCACAAGGCCCTTGCCGTCATGGCGGCGGATGTGGAAAGCGCCTCCCGCTTCGCCCATATCGGCAGGGGCGCGCGGGATCTCCTTCTCTCACCCGCAAGGCCCATCGTCATCTGCCCGCGCAAACGGGCGGGCGAAGGGGAGGATGTTCTTCCCGCCCTTCTCGCGCCGGACAGCGCAAGCATAGGCATCATGCTGCCTTCCACCCCGCTGCATCATCTGCTCTTTCACCCGGAATGGGCGGGCGGCAACAAGGAAGACGCTCTGAGCGCCCTGGTCATGACCTCGGGCAATCCTCACGGCGCGCCCATCTGCCTCGGCAACCGCGAAGCGAAAAAACGCCTCGGCGACATGGCCGACCTCTTCCTTTTTCACGACCGCGACATCCTCGTGCGCGTGGACGATTCCGTCGTCTTCCCCGGCGAAGAGAAGGAACACGCGCCCTGCGCCCCGGAACTCATGGTACGCCGGGCGCGCGGCTTCGTCCCTACGCCCCTTTCCCTTCCTCCGCGCCCTGCGCGGGAGGCCGGGGACTGCGTATTCGCCGCCGGGGCGGAACTCAAGCACACCTTCTGTCTCACGCGGGGAGCGGAAGCCTTCGTCAGCCAGCATATCGGCGACGTGAGCCGGGCGGAACACCTCGCCTTCTTTGAGGAAACGCTGCGTCACCTCACGGGCCTTCTGGAGGTGGAGCCGGGTCTTGTGGTGCGCGACCTGCACCCCGACTTTCTTTCCAGCCGTCTTGCGGACGACGTCGCTCAAAGGCACGGCCTGCGGGAGCTGTTTCTCCAGCATCACGTCGCGCACGTCTGCGCCGTCATGGCGGAACACGGTCTCACCGGGCCCGTACTCGGCCTTGCGCTGGACGGTTCCGGTCTCGGCGACGACGACACCGTCTGGGGAGGGGAACTGCTGCTCGTACGGCCCGGCGCATGGCAGCGGCTGGGCCGGTTCTCACCTTTTCTGCTGCCGGGAGGAGAAGCCGCCATCCGCTCGCCGTGGAGAACGGCGGAAGCCCTGTGGAGGGCCGCCGATCTGCCCGACCGTCCCCGTCCCTGGCTGGAAGGATCGCCGGAACGCGCCCGCCTCGCGCCCATGGTGCGGGAAATGATGACGCAGGGCATAAACTGCCCGAAAACGTCAAGCTGCGGCCGCCTGTTCGATGCCGTGGCCGCCCTGTGCGGCCTCTGCTTCGACATCACCTACGAAGGACAGGCCGCCGTCCGCCTGGAAGAGGCGCAGGATGCTTCCGAACAGGGGGCGTACGATCTGCCCCTCATCGAACGCGACGGCCTGCTGGAAGCCGATGTTGCGGCCCTGTTCCGCCATGCCGCCAACGACTGCCGCCATCCAGGAAGAGCCGCCCGCCGCTTTCATGACGGCCTTGTACGGGGCCTTGCCCGCTGGGCGCGTCTTGCGGCCGACGGCTGCGGCATCAGCACCGTGGCGCTCTGCGGCGGGGTGTTCAACAACCGTACCCTGCTTGCGTGCCTGCCCGAAGAAATGCGACGCCTCGGCCTTACGCCGCTTGTGCCGCGCCGTTTCCCCGCAGGGGACGGCGCCGTTTCCCTTGGTCAGGCCCTGTGGGGCGACTGGTTTCTCGGCGCATAGCGCCGTGAGCCTCTCTCCTCATGCGCGCATCGTTCACGCGCCCTGTTCTCCGGGGCTGCCCGTCGCCGGCACGCTCCCGCTTCCCGCGCGCCCTTCCGCCCCAAGGGTACGCGGGCAAACTTCTTGACTATATGCGGATAAGCGGATATATTACATCAAAAAATCTTGATATTTGTAACATTACAACAAGTTATGAAAGCTCTTCGATATCTCAAGGCCCTTTCGGACGAAACGCGCCTGCGCCTTGCGCTGGTGCTTTTTCATTACGAACTTTCCGTCAACGAACTGGTTTCGCTTCTGAGCATGGGGCAGTCGCGCATTTCACGGCACCTCAAGATTCTTACGGAAGCGGGGCTTCTCCAGTCCCGGAGAGACGGACTGTGGGTATTCTATTCCGCCGAAACGGAAGGGGAAGGGCACGAATTTCTGAGCAGCGTCATTGCCTTCATGCAGGACGATGAATCCTGCCGGGCCGATCTCGACATGGCTTCCCGCATCATTGAGGAACGCGCCCTGAAAACGCGGCAGTTCTTCAACGAGATAGCCGACGACTGGGACGAGATGAACCGCGAGATTCTGGGAGATTTCTCCCTGCCCGACGTGATTCTGCGCGCCGTGCCCGACAACTGCGGCGTCGCGGCGGATCTCGGCTGCGGTACGGGCGAGGTGCTGGAGCATCTGCGCGGAGTCTGCCGGGAACTCATCGGCGTGGATGATTCCCCCCGTATGCTGGAACTGGCGCGCCGCCGCTTCGGCGACAACATGAACGGCATTTCCCTGCGCATAGGCGAGCTCGACTACCTGCCCCTGCGCGACGGAGAGGCCGACTTCATCTGCATCAATCTGGTGCTGCATCATCTTTCCCGTCCGTCCACGTCGCTGGGGGAAATCGCGCGGGTTCTGCACCCGGGAGGCCTCGTTCTGGTCACGGATTTCGATCAGCATACCCAGGAATCCATGCGCACCATGTACGGCGACCGGTGGCTCGGCTTTTCTCTGGATGAACTTTCCGCCGCGCTCGTCAAAACGGGGCTGACCATTGTGGACTACCGCCGTCAGCCCGTGAAGAAAGATCTGGCACTGCATCTCATTCTGGCCCGCAAGAACGCCCCGGGCGCGCCTTCCGCCGGGCTGTGACCTTTTCAACCTTCTTTTTCCAACCCATCTATGGAGCCAACATGTCCGCCAAGAATCTCGATCTGTCCCTGAACTACAAAGTCGCAGACATCTCCCTTGCCGACTTCGGCAAGAAGGAAATCCAGCTTTCCGAACGCGAAATGCCGGGCCTTATGGAACTCATCCGCCGCTACGGCGACAAAAAGCCCCTCAAGGGCCTGAAAATCAGCGGTTCTCTGCACATGACCATACAGACGGCCATGCTCATCCGCACGCTGTACGAACTCGGCGCCGACATCCGCTGGGCCTCCTGCAACATCTTCTCCACGCAGGATCATGCCGCCGCGGCCATTGCGGAACAGGGCATGGCCAAGGTCTTCGCCTGGAAGGGTGAATCTCTGGAAGACTACTGGTGGTGCACGGAAATGGCCCTCACCTGGCCCGACGGCTCCGGCCCCGACCTCATCGTGGACGACGGCGGCGACGCGACGCTGCTCATCCACAAGGGTGTGGAAGCGGAAAACGATCCTTCCGTGCTCGACCGCGCTCCTTCCTGCAAGGAAGAAGGCATCATCATGGAACGCATCGCCCTTTCTCTGAAGAACGACGCCGCCCGCTGGCACCGTGTGGCCGAAAAGGTGCGCGGCGTGTCCGAGGAAACCACCACCGGCGTGCATCGCCTCTATCAGATGGAAAAGGAAGGCAAGCTGCTCTTCCCGGCCATCAACGTGAACGACTCCGTCACCAAGTCCAAGTTCGACAACCTGTACGGCTGCCGTGAATCCCTGGCCGACGGCATCAAGCGCGCCACCGACATCATGGTGGCCGGCAAGGTCGTGGTCATCTGCGGCTACGGCGATGTGGGCAAGGGCTGCGCCGCCTCCATGCGCGGCTTCGGCGCCCGCGTGCTCGTTACGGAAATCGACCCCATCTGCGCGCTTCAGGCCGCCATGGAGGGGTATCAGGTCGTCACCATGGAAGACGCCCTGCCCTACGGCGACATCTACGTCACCTGCACCGGCAACTGCGACGTCATCACCGGCGAACACATGATGGGCATGAAGGACGAAGCCATCGTGTGCAACATCGGCCACTTCGACAGCGAAATCCAGATGTCCTGGCTGGAAGGCAATCCCGAATGCCGCAAGATGGAAATCAAGCCCCAGGTGGACAAGTGGTTCCTGCCCTCCGGCCGTTCCATCATCGTGCTGGCCGAAGGCCGCCTGGTGAACCTCGGCTGCGCCACGGGCCATGCGAGCTTCGTCATGTCCAACTCCTTCACCAACCAGGTTCTCGCCCAGATGGATCTTGCCGCGAACAAGCACGAAGCGCGCGTGTACACTCTGCCCAAGAAACTCGATGAGGAAGTGGCAAGGCTCCACCTCGCCCGCCTCGGTGCGAAGCTCTCCACGCTGACGCAGAAGCAGGCCGACTACATCGGCGTTCCCGTGGACGGCCCCTTCAAGAACGACATGTACCGCTACTGAAAAGGGGCGGGCCTCCCCGCTCCGTGAACAGAAAACGGGCTTCCGCAAAAGCGGAAGCCCGTTTTTTCATAACAGACAACCTGCGGCGCATCGCCCGGCAGTCGAAGGAAAAAGCCGGAGGAAGCTTTCATGAAAGCTTCCTCCGGCTTCAAAACATGACGTTTTTTTAATCGGGCAGGCCCAGAACGGCGCGGCAAAGCCCGGCTTCGGCCTCGTCCAGAGAATCGACAAGCTGCAGCCCTTCCACATACGGGGGCCTGCACAGACCGAACACCCTCTTGCCGAACTGCAGCGAAAGCGCGATTTCGGAAATGGTTCCGAGACCTCCGCCCACGGCCACCACGGCCGCCGCCGCGCGGGCGATGAGCGCGTTGCGCGCAATGCCTATGCCCGTAGCCACAGGCACGGTGACGTAGCTGTTGCCCTTGCGCCAGTCGTCTTCAGGCAGAAGGCCCACGGAAATGCCGCCGCCTTCGCGCACGCCGAGACATACCGATTCCATGACGCCCTGGCGGCCGCCGCACAGCACCGTAAGGCCGAGAGCGGCCAGACGTTGACCCAGAGCGCGCGCCGTGGCGCGTTCCTCGTCGGAAGCTTCCCGCGGCCCGATGACGGCCACGGGGGCGCGCAGAGGCATACCCGATTCCTTCTGAAGCCAGCGCACGGCTTCCGTTTCCGAAATTTCCCTGCCTCCCGCCGGAACTTCGGCAGGCGTCCAGGTCATGGTTTCCGCATCCAGACGCATGGCTCCGTCATAGAGCGCGCCTTCGGTCAGATACAGCATATCGGCTCCTTCACGCCCTCTTCAGGCGCTGTTCCCTGCGCATGGCGATGACTTCCGCAACGCCCATGATCATGCTGCACGCGCCGAGCAGCACCAGCGAAATGGCGGCGGCCTGTGAAAAATTGGTTCCCGTGTCGGAAATGCTGCTGTACAGAAGCAGCGGCAGAATGTTCACCTGGGAACCGACCAGGGCAAGAGCGGTACCGTACGCACCGAAGGCCACGGCGGCCACAAGGCAGAACGACACGCCTATGGTGGGCATGAGTTCCGGCAGAAGCACGTCGAAAAAGGCCCTGAGTCTGGTCGCGCCCATGGAATTGGCCGCCACCAGCAGGCTCCTGTCGAAGTTGGTCAGCGCCGGAAGCAGAAGCAGCACGACGCGGGGAATAAGGTAATAGCAGTAGGCGAGCGCCAGCCCCACGGGGCTGTACACAAGTCCGGCCACCCAGTCGGGGGAAACGCCCACCTCCGCCAGCAGCAGCGTGATGAAACCCGCCCTGCCGAAGCAGAGAATGAATCCGTAGGCGACAATGAGGCCGGAAAAGGTCAGGGGCAGGGAAATGCAGAACATGGCGAAGAGCCGGGCCTTTTCCTTCATGACGGAAAGGCGCAGGGCCACAGGTACCCCGACGATCACGGAAAGCGCGCCTGCCGTCAGCGCAAGAAGCGTGCTTCCTTTAAGTCCTTTCAGGAACAGAGGATCGCTCCACAGGCTGAAAAAAGCTTCCCCCTTGTCGAAAAAGGGCTCCACCAGCACGCTGCCGAGAGGCACCAGAAAAAACATGACCAGCACGGCGAAGGCGGGCAGGGCCAGCAGCAGTATCTTCATCGTCTTATTCATAAATCACCTGCCCCGTGCCGCCCCGGAATCATGGCCGGAGCGGCAGCGGGTTGTTTGCCCGGATTACTTACCGAGGACGAGCCTTGTCCAGTTCTCGTCGATAAAGCTCTTCTGCGCGGAAGCCTTCACGATATCCAGAGGCTGAACCTGAGGAGCGTCGGGCATGTACGCGCGCATCTTTTCGGGAATCTGCACCGTGGGAACGGAAGGACGGACGAAGCCGTCCACGAACACGGCCTGACCTGCGTCGGACATGACCCAGTTGAGCCAGAGCTTGCCGCCGTTGGGGTTGGGGCCGTTCTTGACCAGACTCATGGCGTAGGGAGCGGCCACGCTGGCTTCCTTGGGAATGACCACCACGCAGTCGTCGCCCATGCCGTCGATGAGCTTGGCCTTCAGACCGTCGCCTTCATAGGCGATCCAGATGGGAATTTCACCCTTGATGAACTTGGCGTAGGGAGTGGTGCCTTCGGTACGCAGCACGTTGCCGTTCTTGTGCAGCTTGGCGAGGTATTCGATGCCGGGGAGCACGTTGTCCACGCTGCCGCCGTTGCCGTAGGCCGCGCCGAAGGTCAGCACCTGGCCCTGACCGGTGGAACGCGGGTCGAGGTAGACGACGCTGTTCTTGTATTCGGGCTTGAGCAGATCTTCCCAGGACTGGGGCACGTTTTCCACCAGCTTCTTGTTCACAAGGAAGGCCACCACGAGCTGATGCACGATGAACCATTCGCCGTCGGCGTCGCGGTAGGCTTCGGGAAGCTTGTCGAAGTTGACGGGCCGATAGCCTTCGAGCACCTTCTTGGCCTTGGCGTCGATGGCGGAAGCGGCGAAATAATAGGCCGTGTCTGCCTGGGGACGGCGGCGCGTCTTGTCCAGCGCAACCACGGTGGCGCCGGAACCGATGTCGTTGTACACCAGTTCCACGCCCTTATAGCGCTGCTGGAAGGCCTTGAACTGATTGGCCCAGTTGGCCCACGTCGGCCCCGTATCGAAGGAAACCACCATGCCTTCCTTCAGCGCTTCCTCATAAAGCTGACGTTCGCCGGGGTACAGCTCGGGACCTTCGAAAGCCCCCGCCACGGCAGGAACGGTCAGAGCGGCAGCCATGACCACAGCCAAAAAACCGGACAATTTCTTCATTATCTTCTCCTCTATGGGAAGTGCCGCGTACACGGCGTTTTCAGGCTTCTTCAAAGGGCAGAAGCTGTACGGCCTCGGGCGCTATGCCGACCTTCGAGAACGGCCGCCTGCGCGCCGTTTCGCCCTGTATGCCGCAGCCGCCCACGGAAAAGACATAGCGGCGCACGGCGCCCAGGAAGGCGTCGCTGGAAACGGCCCCCTCGAACACGTTGACCGTCTGATCCGGGTCGGGCACCACCCGTTCGGGCCGCACGAGCACGGTCACCTTGTCGCCGCTCGTATAGGGCGCGCAGGAACAGCGCAGCTCGCCGAAGGGCACGCGCACGGTATCGGCATCGACGACGACGCCGTCCCACAGGTTGGCATGGCCCACAAAGGCCGCCACGCGGCGGTTCACCGGGGCGTCGTAAAGCTGCTGGGGCGTGGCTATCTGGATGAGTCTGCCCTGATACATGAGGGCGACCTTGTCCGCCATGGAAAGCGCTTCTTCCTGATCGTGCGTCACATGCAGGGCTGTAATGCCCTGTTCCTTCTGCAGACGGCGGATTTCTCTGCGAAGTTCCACGCGCAGGCTGGCGTCGAGGGCGGAAAGCGGTTCGTCCAGAAGAAGGACGTCGGGGTTGAAGCCGAGCGCGCGGGCCAGAGCCACGCGCTGCTGCTGACCGCCGGACATGGAACCCGGAAGTCTGTCGGCAAAGGCCGCAAGCCCCACGCGTTCGAGCATGTCCAGAGCCTTGCGTCTGCGCTCCGCAGGCGGAACCTTGCGTATCTTCAGAGGATAGGCCACGTTCTCCGCGCACGTCATGAGCGGGAAAAGCGCGTAGGACTGGAACACCATGCCCACGTTTCTCAGCCTTGCCGGAACCCCGCAGACGTCCCGCCCGTTGATGAGTATTCTGCCGCTGTCGGCCTGCTCGAAGCCCGCCACCAGCTTGAGCATGGTGGTCTTGCCGGAGCCGCTGGAGCCGATGACGGCCACAAGTTCCCCGTCCTCGGCGGAAATGTTCACGTCATGAACGCCGATGCCCGACGAGGGATACACAAAGGAACAATTTTCAATCACAATGCTCATAAGCTTCTCTGCGTGCTCTTAGTGTTTCTTGGATCTGGAGGCCGAACGGGCCGTAAGTGCGCTTCCGGCCGCACTGGCGCAGGCCAGAAGCAGCAGGACCATGGTGGTGGAGCAGGCGAAGCCCGTCGCTCCGTAGAACGACTGCAGCAGCACCACGGGGTAGGTACGGTTCAGGAATCCGGCGATGAGGTTGGTGATCTGAAATTCCCCGATGGAAATGGCGGAAACCACCACCAGGCCGGAAAATATGCTGTGCTGAAGGGAAGGAAGAACGATGTGGAAGAACCTCTGCCCGAAGGATGCGCCCAGGGATTCCGCCGCAAGCTCGAGCCTGTCGAGGTGCAGATGCCGTATGTCCGCCACCAGCGTCTGGAACATGTAGGGCAGCGTGGATACGACGTGGGCCGCGATGATGAGCCAGGTGGCGCCGAGATACGGCATCGCATCCGTGGAGAATATGAGGATGTAACCGAAGGCGAGCACGGCGGGGGGAGCGGCAATGGGCATGATGGCCAGAAAACGCCCCGTGAGTCCGGCAAGTCTGCCCATGCTGCGGGTCATGGCATAGGCCAGGGGCACGGCCAGCGCCGTGACGATGACGCAGGTGGATACGGCAACTTCTAGGCTGACGACGAAGGCCCTTCGGAAACTCGGGTCGTTCCAGACATCCAGATACCAGCGCAGGGTAAAACCGGAAGGCAGAAACGTGTTCGTCCAGGTTTCGCCGAAGGAGCCTACCAGCAGCAGGGCAATGGGCAGAAAAATGTACACAAGATAAGCGATGACGATCATGATCCCTCTTTGCCGGAATCATGATTTCCGGCAATCTGTACTTCTACGGGCGATGAACATGCAGCCTGACATACCTTTATGTCAGTTAGATTACGCAGGTATGGCGATTTAAATCAACCCTAAAAATAGTGGTTGTACCGCCTTTCCCGGGAAATTCTTCCGGGATGCGTCCTTCCCGCCGGAAAAAGACGGCTCAAAGGACTGATGCGGCGCTTCTCGCCCTGCCGGGGCAAGGGCGAGGAGCGGCCCGTCCTTGCGCGGGAGAAAAGGGCGGAACATCAGAATTCCGTATAGCTTCCGCCCGTGAAGGGCATACGCAGGGAAGGCAGCGTGCGTTCCAGAAGCACGCCGTCGCGATGCGGCGTATCGTAGCCGTAGGTGGCCTGTATGCCGAGATACACGAAATGCACGGCGCGATCCACGGCCACGGGCAGGCAGTCGCCCTGCAGGAGACTTCCGGTGAGCACGCTGGCGAAGGCGTCGCCCGTACCGGGGTAGAAGGCGTTCAGGTGCGGCACCTCCACCTGCCAGAAGCGGCGGCCGTCGTAGGCCACGGTGGCCGTATGGCCGGGACGGGAGGAAGGGGCGCTCGTGATGACCACTGCCGAAGGCCCCATGGCTGCAAGGGCAAGCATCTGATCGCGCAGGCCGTGCGCGCTGATGTCCGGCCGGAACTTTTCTTCCAGCAGAAAGGCCGCTTCCGTAAGATTGGGAGTGATGATGTCCGCCTGTTTGACGAGGCGGCGCATGGCCTCCACCATTTCCGGCGTCTGCGTGGGATCGAGCCTGCCGTTGTCGCCGAGCACGGGGTCGACCACGGCTATGCCTCCCGGAGCACGGAACTCCCGTATGCAGCGGCCTGCAAGCCACGACTGATCGGGGCTGCCGAGAAAGCCGGAATACACTGCGTCGAACCTGAGTCCCATGCGCGCCCAGTGGTCCATGATGGGGGCCATCTGCGACGTGAGATCGAGGAAGGTGAAGTCGTCCACGCCCGACGTCTGGGAGGACAGTACGGCCGTGGGCAGCGGGCAGACCTGAATGCCCATGGTGGCGAGAATGGGAATGGCCACGGTGAGAGAAGCCCGGCCGAAGCCCGAAAGATCGTGTATTGCCGCGACGCGAAGCACGGGAACGCCCTGCATGACTTTGCTCCTTCGCCGCGTATGCGGCTGAACAAGATGGCGCAGTCTATGCAGAAACGTCCGCTTTGTCACGCAAAGGAAAAGAACCCCGGGACGGGATTCGATAAAATATTCCGGCCGAAAACGCATTTTAATGCTTGCCTGCAGCCTTCTCACGGCTTACACATAGGCATCGCCCCGACCGGGGAACTTTCCGACGCGCCGCCCTCCCTTCCGACTTGACGGGGAAGGCAAGGCGCGCTATACCTGCATGTTCCAATCTCAGTAAGGAGACCGCGCGTCATGAAAAGAACGTATCAGCCCAGCAAAATCAGCAGAAAGCGTACCCACGGCTTCCGCGCCCGCATGAGCACCCCCAACGGCCGCGCCATCATCAGCCGCCGCCGCGCCAAGGGCCGCAAGAGCCTGTCCGCCTAACCCCACAGGTGCGCTTCCCGGTCCGCCTCCTCCGAGGCATCCGGGCGGACAATGCAAATGTTTCGGGCGCGGCGTTCCGCCACGCCCACATTTTGCGTTTAAATTCCGTCCAAGCGCAGCATGGATCGAATCCATGTCCCTGACCTGGCCCAGAGAACGGCGCATCACCCGCAGGGCGGAATATACCGCCTGCTACAACGGGGGAGAACGCCGCTTCACGAAATACTTCGTCGTGTTCGCCCTGAGTTCCGGCATGGCCGGAACCGGGCGTCTTGGGCTTGCTGTCACCAAAAAATGCGGCAACGCCGTTGCCAGGAACCGCATCAAGCGCGTCCTGCGCTCCTTCTTCCGCCTGCATCAGCATGAGATGCCCCCCATGGACATCGTCGTCACGCCGAAAAAACATCTGCGCGCCGACAAGTTCGACCTCAGCCTCGCGGAAACCGAACTTCTGCCCCTTCTTGCCGAGCTTTCCGAAGCCTCCGGGACGGAAGGCGCCGCAACCGTCCCTTCAGGAGACGCGGCATGAATCTCGCCCAGCGGCTTCTCATCCTGCCCATACGGTTCTACAAGCGCTGCATCTCGCCGCTTTACCCTCCCTGCTGCCGCTTCTACCCTTCCTGTTCCACCTACGCCATAGAAGCCATTGAACGGCATGGTCCGCTCAAGGGACTCTGGCTGGCCATCCGGCGCATCCTGCGCTGCCACCCCGGAAATCCGGGCGGTTTCGACCCTGTGCCCCCCCTCTCCAACGATCATCCCTCTGCGCCCGGCGCAGACTCTCAGGAACGTCATGGATAACCGTCGCCTCATCCTTTCCGTCGTCATCTGCATTGTCCTGCTCTTCGGCTGGCAGGCCTTTTCCGAATACATGGGCTGGCTCCCCGAGCAGCCCCAGCCTACGGCCGCCGAGCAGCAGGCTCAGCCCGAAGCCGTGTCTCCCGTTCCCGCCGCTCCCGTGATTCCCGTAGCCAAGTTCGTGCCCTCCGAAGGCCGCGAAGTGCGCGTGAACACGCCCCTGTACGAAGCCGTGTTCCATTCCGGCGGCGGCATCCTGCAGTCCTTCAAGCTGAAGAACTACAAGGCCTCCATCCTGCCCGAATCCCCCCTGTTCAACATGGTTTCCCCCGCCGCCGCCACGGTGGCCCCCATGGGCCTTCTGGTGAACGGCCAGCCTTCCTGGAACATGGGTCAGTGGAGCTTCGACGGTTCCGACATCAACCTCGAATCCGGCGACGCCACCCTCACCTTCACCGGCGAAATGAACGGGATACGCATCAACCGCGTCATCACCTTCCATGCCGATACCTATCTCATGGATGAAAAGGTCACCCTGACCGCCGCTTCCGACAGCCCGGCCGCCCGCGTGTCCTACAGCCTCGGCGCGACCAACTTCAGCAGCCAGAGCAACTACGACGCCATGAGCATGGCTTGGAACCTGAAGGGTTCCCTGGAACGCGACGTGGACGTGGAAGACCTCACCAAGGAAGGCGTGATGAGCTCCGGCGACATTGCCTGGGCCGGTCTCATGAGCAACTACTTCCTCTCCGCCGTGCTGCCGGAACAGGGCCAGAACTGCGTGTTCAAGGGCCGCATCACCGACGGCGGCGTGTGGCGCGCGGCCGTGGAACTTCAGGACATTTCCCTGACCGCCGGTCAGCCTGCCGAACTTTCCACCGCATGGTGGCTCGGCCCCAAGAGCCGCGATCTGCTCGACGCCGCCCCCAACGACCTGAAGTCCTCCGTGGACATGGGCATCTTCAGCTTCCTCGCCGTGCCGCTGCTCAAGCTCCTCACCTGGTTTGAAGGCTTCCTCGGCAACTGGGGTCTCGCCATCATCCTGCTGACCATCCTCATCAAGATCGTCTTCTGGCCGCTGTCCCGCAAGAGCTTCAAGTCCATGGAACAGATGAAGAAGCTCCAGCCCCGCATGAAGCAGCTGCAGGAAAAGTACAAGAACGACAAGGAAGCCCTGAGCCGCGAAATGATGCAGCTCTACAAGACCTACGGGGTGAACCCCATGGGCGGCTGCCTGCCCATCCTCATTCAGCTTCCCGTGTTCGTGGCCCTGTATCAGGCGCTCCTGAACTGCATCGAACTGCGCCACGCCTCCTTCATCACCTACCTGCCCGGCACCGACCTGCTCTGGCTGGCCGACCTTTCCGTGAAGGACCCCTTCTACATCACGCCCCTCGTCATGGGTGCGACCATGTTCCTCCAGCAGTGGCTCAGCCCCGCCATGGGAGACCCGCAGCAGCGCAAGATCATGATGATCATGCCCGTGGTCTTCACCGTCATGTTCATCAACTTCCCCTCCGGCCTCGTGCTGTACTGGCTGTGCAACAACATTTTGTCCATCATCCAGCAGTCCTGGACCCTGCATAAAACCAAGTAGCAGGGGAACGACATGAGCGAATCCAAAGAATTCCTGGGGAAGAGCCTGGACGCGGCCATCGCGGAGGCCTGCGCCTACTACGACGTTCCCCGGGAAAAGCTGGAAATAGAGATCATCGAAGACGCGAAAACGGGCATTTTCGGCATCGTGGGCGCGCGCAAGGCCAAAATCCGGGCGCGCCTCGCCACGCTGCCCGACTTCATGCAGAACCCCGCCGCCATGCCGCAGGACAAGCCTGAAAAGCAGGAAGGCCGCCGTCGCCGCAACGACCGCCGCCGGGAAAAGTCCGAAAATACCGAAGCCCAGCCGCAGAAGGAGGAAACCCGGGAAAACCGCCGGGAATCCCGCCATGAGGCGGAAAAGGACACCGCTCCTGCGGAAAAGGCTCTGCCCATCCCCCGCCCCTCGGCCGTGCCCGCGCTCAATCCCCAGCCTGCCGCGCCGAAGGAGGGAGCCGACAACAGGGAGGCCCGTTCCGAGGAAGCCGGAGAGGCTCCCCGTCAGCGCCAGCCCCGCCAGCCCCGGCAGAGCAAGAACGGCAGCCGCAAGGAGGCCGCGCCCAAAAACGAGGAAGGCGATTCTCTGGAAAGCACCCTGCCCCGCGTGCCGCTGGCGGAACTTGACCAGGAAAAGCTCACGGAAACCACGAGAACCATCATCAGCAGGCTGGTGGCCCCGGTGCTCGACATCGAACCCGAAGCCGTGGATCTCTCCCTGGAAATCGGCGAAGACCGCCTCCAGGTTTCCGTAAAAAGCGAAGACACGGGTCTTCTCATCGGCCGCGACGGGCAGAACCTCGCCGCCGTGCAGTACCTGGCCTCGCGCATGGTCACGCGCGCCATGGGCGCGCAGGTGAGGCTGCAGGTGGACGCGGGCGACTATCACGTCCGGCAGGATTCCCGCCTGCAGGAACTGGCCCTTTCCCTTGCGGAAAAGGTGAAGGCCACGGGCAAGGTGCAGACCACAAGGCCCCTCAGCGCCTACCAGCGAAGGGTGATACATCTGGCGCTGCAGGACGATCCCGACGTGCAGACCCGCAGTTCCGGCGAAGGCGCGCTCAAACATGTTGTCATCCTGCGCCGCAAGGATTAACCTTATCTCGCCCGGCAGACACGGTTTGCCGGGCGGCTTTGTCTTCCCGGGGTCCGTATGCCCCGGCTCTTTTCCGGCGGCACATGCCGCCGCGCGGGACGGCCGTGCAGCGGCATGTGCTTCCCGCGCCCCCTCTGCCGGGGGAGAACCCCGCCTCAAAGGAGTTTTTGATGAATAAGCCCGGCATCGGTCTCGCTCCCGAAGGTGCGCCCATCATCGGCCTGCTCACCGTGGTCTCCCTGTGCTTCGCCATTCTGGACTGGTGGCCCGTCACCCTCATTGCACTCGTTTTGCTGTGGTTTTCCGTGCACTTCTTCCGCGACCCCGAACGGGTGGTTCCGCAGGAGAAGGATATCGCCGTCAGCCCTGCCGACGGACGCGTCATCCACATCGAATCCCGCACCGACCCCATGAGCGGCGAAGAGAGGCAGTGCGTTTCCATCTTCATGAACATCTTCAGCGTGCATGTGAACCGCGCCCCCGTGACGGGCACGGTGACCGGCATACGCTACCTGCCCGGCAAGTTCTTCAACGCCGCGTGGGACAAGGCCTCCACCGACAACGAACAGTGCATCTGGCAGATGAAGGATGAAGAAGGCGCAGACTGGACCTTCGTACAGATCGCCGGACTCATCGCCCGCCGCATCGTGCCCCATGCCGAACAGGGCGACGCGCTCCTGCGCGGGCAGCGCTTCGGCATGATACGTTTCGGCTCCCGCGTTGACGTCTATCTGCCCGCCGACTATAATCCTGCGGTCCGTATCGGTGAAGATGTGTTTGCCGGTCAGACTGTTCTGGCCAAGAAGTCCGCTTCAAAGGAAGCGTAAGAGAGGCTCCCATGCGCGATCCCAACAAGCCCGTGCCCCGCGGCGTGTACATTCTGCCGAATCTTTTCACCACCGCCAGCCTCTTTGCCGGGTTCTTCAGCATCATTCTTGCCTTCAACCATCAGTTCGACCTTGCGGCCTGGGCCATTCTTGTGGGCGCCGCCATGGACGGACTGGACGGAAAGGTGGCGCGCCTTACCGGCACGGCAAGCCAGTTCGGCATCGAATACGATTCCCTGGCCGACGACGTGACCTTCGGCGTGGCCCCCGGTATGCTGGCCTATGCCTGGCAGCTGCATGAATTCGGCCGCCTCGGCCTTGCCGTGGCCTTCCTTTTCTGCGGCTGCGCGGCCCTGCGTCTCGCCCGCTTCAACGTGGGCGTATCCACCACCTCCAAGCGCTTCTTCGTGGGCCTGCCCAGCCCCGCCTGCGCCTGCGTGCTGGCCACGTTCGTGCTGTTCATGCCGTACTACCCCGGATTCCTCATGCCCGTGCTGCCCGCCCTCACGCTGGTCATCTCCGTCGTGGTGCCGCTGCTCATGGTCAGCCGCGTACGCTACTTTTCCTTCAAGGAATTCGGCTTCATCAAGGCTCATCCCTTCCAGACCATGGTGGCCACCCTCATCGTGCTCAGCATGGTCTTTTCCCTGCCCCGGCTGTTCTGCTTCCTCATTCTCATAAGCTACGTCATTTCCGGCCCGGCCTATACCTTCCTTCTGCGCCGCAGAGGAAAGACGCTGGACCCGGAAGCTGCCGATGCCGCCAGAGCCGCCCAGAAGGCCGCAGAAGAGGCAAAGCCCGCAGAGTAACACACGTCCATCCCAAGAGCCGCTCAAACGAGCGGCTCTTTTTTTATGCTTCATTCTCCCCAAACGCCCGCCGCGCTCGACCGATGCTCCCGCTTACGCGCCGCACGGCAGCATTCCGTACCAGGAAACGGCTCCGCCGCGGGCGCGGTCTCATAATTCCGGCCTTTGGGCCTCTTACTGTCCATGCACGCACCCGTGCCGCCGATACCGGTAACAGGTTCCGTCTCCGCGAAGATGCCTGCTTCCTTTTCCCAGAACCAGCCCGGACGATACCGTATTTCCGGCAAAGCCCTCCCTCGTCATTTCCGCACACATCCTGCATACGCGGCAAGGGATACGGCGGCCATACTCGCAGACAAGGCTATTCCGGCCCCTTTTCCGGCCACCTTCTCTTCCCGCACAGCGGCAGACACGAACGGCAATTCCGGTACGGCATCTCCCCGTACATGCTTGATAACGGCGGCTTCCTTCACTCCCGGCGTGCTGACGAAATAGCCGGCCCCCCAAAAAGACGGTTACCGAACCCGGAGCGCAGATGCGGAAACCGCCCGACCGTCATCGGGGTCCTTTCCCTTCCCCCATCATCTGCGCCACGCCGTCCTTGGGTGGAGTCTTGACGCGTATGGGGACATGATCCACACACATCCGCTTCCCCTATCTGCCCCCTCTGCAGCCCACCGCGTTCCTGGAATCTCCCCTGTCGTTCCCCCATATCTGCCGTATATGCACTTACGCCTGAATTTCGGAGCAAAACAATGCGGTACCTCAGTGCCAACGGGGATGGAGTAAACTCCGGTCATCCATCATCGGGTTCTTTTGTGGAGAGATTTCCCGTCGAGACAACCGGTTATCTCGCCAAGGAACCTTTTTAACGCAGTTAAAGGCTTCGCCTTCCGGGAAGTCCCCGCACAGGGGAACGTTTTCGACCTTAAAACACGACGTGCGCACAAAGAAGACACGGCGGCTATGCTCCGCACGGCACAGACGCGTTTCCTCCGTTCCCTGCGGCGACGTCTTTCCGGGGAAAAGCAGAAAAGAGACGACGATAGAACAACACGCCGTCCGCCCTTCTCTCTGCCCGGCTGTATCGCGGCAGACTCTTTACCGGGATACCGGCATATTCCCATCATCCCTCCCCGGCTTAAAAAAAACCCCGGGGAATGATTCCCCGGGGCGTCTGCTCAAAAGGACAGGGAGCTTACTTTTCGCTCATTTCCTCTTCAATACCGGAAGGCATACAATCCTTCGCCACGAAGTTGCAGAGCATGTAGTTGCCGTCCTTCTTGACGATCTTCAGCCACGCCACGGTGAGCAGCATGGTGGGCAACGCCATGAGAGCGCCCGAGAAGTTGCCGAAGATCTTGGCCACGCCGAGGCCGCCGATGGAAAGCAGACCGAGGGCGAGAAGGGCCTGAACGAGAGCCCAGAAGGAACGGTGCCAGCGGGCGGGGTCGTCGTTGACGCCCATGCGGGTGGTGGCCACGGAAGAGATGACGTAGCAGCCGGAGTCCACGGAGGTGGCAAGGAAGATGGTGGAGAAGGCGCAGTACACCAGCATGACGGCCTTACCGAAGGGCAGGGTGTCGAGCACGGCCATCATGGCGGCGGGGCCGCCGGAGTTCTTGAGGATGCTCACCGCATCGAGAATGCCGTGGTACTGGATGTAAAGGGTGTAGGAAGCGAATACGCCGTGGATGAGATAGCCGCCGGCGCAGGTACCCACGAGGCCCCAGGCGATGACTTCACGCACGGTACGGCCGCGGGAGATACGGGCGATGAACAGGCCCATGAAGGGACCGTAACCGGCCCAGAACAGGGCGTAGAAAATGGTCCAGTCGCGGGGGAAGGTGCTGTCGCTGAAGGGGGAGGTCCAGAAGTTCATGTCCCAGAAGTTGCCCACGAACTTGCCGAACGCGTTGGTGAAGATGTCGAACAGCGATGCGGTGGGACCGCAGACCGCGCCGTAGGCCACCATGGCGAGAGCGATGAACACGTTGATGTTGGAGAGCACCTTGATGCCCTTGTTCAGGCCGGACCACACGGACCAGGCGGCGATACCGGCGCTCACGAGAAGCACCACGATTTCCACGGTGAAGGAAGGCTTGATGCCGAACACCTGCTCCAGGGCCGCTTCCACGGTGGGCAGGGAAATACACATGGTCACGGCCGTGCAGAAGAGCAGGCCGAGAATGAAGAACACGTCGCACGCGCGGCCCACGAGACCGTTGGTCTGCCTGCCGAGCACCACTTCCGAAGCGGCGGAAATACGCAGCACGGGCTTGCGGCGGATGTGGAACAGATAGGCGATGGGCAGAGCGGTGATGAAGTAGGTGCACCAGGCGTTGGGGCCCCAGTGCAGCAGCATGTAGGTGAGCGCCCAGTCAAAGGCTTCCGTGCTCAGAGGTTCGGCGTACTGGGGCGGAGTGATGAGGTCCCACAGCGGTTCCACGATGGACCAGAACATCACCGCGCCGGCCACGCCGGAACAGAAAATCATGGCAACCCAGGAAGGCAGGGAATACTGAGGCTTTTCACCGGGGTCGCCGAACTTGATGTCGCCGTAGCGGCTGCAGGCGAAGTATACGCACAGGACGATGAGTCCCACGGTGATCCACAGATACAGAGAACCGAATTTAATGCTGAACGGAGTATAGATGGCCCCGATGATTTCTTCCGAGGCCTTGGGGAAAAACAGCATGGGCAGGGCGATCAGCAGCACGCCGATCATAGCCGGCCAGAATATGCTTTTTTCCGGTCTGAGATCGTTTTCCTGTTCGTGACTGGTGTTGGATGTTGCCATGACACTCTCCTCTCTCTCAAGGGTTTTTCAGCAAAAACTGCCTGTAAACTGCGCAGAGTTAAGCAAGGATTGTGCCAAAAAGCTCTTTTTCATCATAACTTTATGATATCATTATATTTGCAAATATCAAAACGGATTATATCCATACTTTACGACATTTTTGTCGTAATATGCGACATTAGCGTCGTTCACAGGTAACTCTCTTGAACGGTTTACCTTTTTTCGTTCCTGCGGCAGAATGTGACAAATCTGTCCGATCTTTCTCAGGCTCCGGCGGCGCGCTTGTACTTCTTTCCGCGCCGCCCCTTGTTCCTTTTCCGTGCATACTCAGGCAAACCTCCTTATTTTTATGGAAAAATTTTTCATTTTTTCCTTCTTTCACCGGACGGACGCAACCTTTGGCACACTTTTTGAATCATGGGAAAGCGGGAACGGCGTTCCCCCCCATACCGCCAATCATACTTTGCAAGGAGTATTAACATGTCGCCCAAAGCCAAAAGAGCCGCACTCATCGGTTATGACTGCCTTATCCCCAAACGTCTTGAAGCGATGCTCGCCCAGGGCGGCCTGGACAACTTCCGCAAGTTCATGGCGGAAGGCAGCTTCATCCCCGAAGGCTACAACCTGCCCACCGTCACTCCTCCCTCCTGGGCCACCATCTGCACGGGCGCCTATCCCCGCACCCACGGTGTGGAAGACTACTACTATTATCACGAAGGCCGCAGCCTCGACTACAAGGAAACCTCTCAGGCCTTCGGTTCCGACATTCTGACCGCGCAGACCATCTGGGACGCCTGGGACAAGGAAGGCAAGAAGTGCATCGTGGTGAACTACCCCATGTCCTGGCCTTCCCACATGAAGAACGGCATTCTGGTCATGGGTCAGGGCCTCTCCCCCGCTGAAACCCGCTGGCCGCTGCACGGCAATGAACACAAGGAATTTCTCGCCTCGGAAAGCGTGATCTCCACCGATTACTATCCCATGGGCGTTCAGGGCCGCTTCGACGACGCCAAGGGCTGGAAGCACCTGCCCGACTGCGACGAGCCTCTGGAAATGGAAGTGAAGATGCACTTCAAGGAATCCATCGAGCCTCTGAAGGATCAGGTGTGGTACGGCCTCGCCTGGGAAAGCGGCGACGACGGCTTCGACACCTTCGCCCTCTGCCCTGAAAAAGACTACTCCAAGGCCTTCTTCACCATCAAGGTGGGCCAGTGGAGCGAACCCGTGCAGCACGACTTCACCATCGCCGCCGACGGCCGCACCGAAAAGGGCGTGTTCCGCTGCAAGCTGATGCAGCTTTCCGACGACGCTGAAGAATTCAAGCTCTATGTTTCCGGCATCGCGGGCCGCATCGGCTTCATCTCCCCCGCCTCCGCCGCCGACCAGATCGACCTTTCCAAGCAGATCACGGCCAACGACATCGGTCTTGTGGCCTACCTGCACGGCATCATCGATACCGACACCGTGTGCGAACTCGTGGAATTCCACAGCGCCTGGCTCTGGAACACCATCAAGTGCCTGCTCACCGCCAACCCCGACTGGGATCTGTTCTACATGCATTCCCATCCCATCGACTGGTTCTATCACGGCTGGCTGAGCGAACTGGACAGCAAGGATCCCGAAGTGCGCGCCCGCGCCGAAAAGATGGAACGCCACATCTACACCGTGGAAGACCGCCTGCTCGGCAACCTCATGGAACTCATGGGCGATGAAACCCTCATGTGCGTGTGCTCCGACCACGGCGCCACCCCCATGGGCCCCATCCTCAACACCGCTCACGCCCTCAAGGAAGCCGGTCTCTGCTCCTACGAACCCAAGAAGTCGGAAAACTACTGGGACATCTACGAAGAAACCGAAGGCTTCAACTACGTTCTCGACGTTACCAAGTCTCTCGCCGTGCCCCAGCGCTACATGTTCGTGTACGTCAACCTCAAGGGCAAGTACCCCGGCGGCATCGTGGAACCTGAAGACTACGAAAAGGTGCGCGACCGCATCATCGACGCCCTGCTCGACTACAAGCATCCCGAAACCGGCGAACGTCCCGTGCTGCTCGCCGTGCGCAAGGAAGACGCCAAGGTCTTCGGCATGGGCGGCGCTCAGGCCGGCGACGTGGTCTATGTGCTCAAGCCCGAATACATGGCCGAACACGGCTACGGTCTGCCCACCGGCGAATCCGGCTGCGGCAGCCTGAAGAACCTGCTCATGTTCCGCGGCCCCAACATCAAGAAGGGCTACCGCTATCCCCGTCCCCGCTGGCTGGCCGACATCGTACCCACCCTCTGCTACATCACCGGCAACCCCGTTCCCGCCGATGCCGAGGGCGCGCCCATCTACCAGATCATGGAAGACCCGAACCTCGTCAAGTAACACTCTCCCGGGGCATTTGCCCCGGGATTTCCCGAACTCTACGGGCAAAGCCCGCAACCCATATTTGAAGGAATACCGTCATGGCTGAAAAGAAAGCAATTCTCGTGCTCAACGCCTCCGCCGACTCTCTGAAGAAGGCCGCCCTCCTGCCCAACGCCGACTGCGCGGGCCTGGCCGAAGCCGCCGAAGCTCTCGGCGCAGTGAAGGTCGACGCCGAAGGCATCGCCGCCGCTCTTGAAGCTTCCGCCGAAACCGTGTTCGTCATGGCCGAAGGCGAAGCCGCTCTCGCCGCCGCCCTCGAAGCCGCCGACCGCCGCACCCTCATCGTGGTGACGGGCGCCTTCGGTGCCGCCTTCCAGGGCCTCGCCATCAACGGCAAGGCCGGCAGCGTCGACCGTACCGTCAAGGCCGAGGACATCGCCGTCACCATCGCCACCATTGCCGACCTGCCCGTTTCCGAAGCCTGCACCGGCGCCATCATCTACCAGGTGATGAAGAACCCCAACCTGAAGCTCGACGAAATCAAGAAGCTCAAGGAAGCCATCGCCCGCATGGAATCCGTGATCCAGCGCGACAACCGCGAACCCTGGGACAAGCACGACTGCGCCTAAAAGAGCCTTCTCTTCTCTCTCCGGCGCCCGGAGCACGCGCCGCGTACTCCGGGCGCTTTCCTACCTCTTCCGCCCGCCAGCAAGGAAAAAGCCATGCAGCTTACCGTCGCCTATCACAGAAACGGGGATGTCCACACCATTGAAACCGGTGGCGCAGCCCTCGGCAACATCGTCATCGACAACACCAACGTGCCCGCCGATCAGCGCGGCGGCACGGCCAAGCAGCTTCTCGGTTCCGCGGCTCTGTACTGCTACGCCGCGGCCCTCAACGCCGCCATGGAAGCCAGAGGCCTCAAATACAACAGTCTCGACCTCACCGCCCTCATGGATGTGGACGCCAACGAAAAGGGCCAGAGCCGCGTTCTGAAGATCACCATCACCGCCAACGTGGGCATCGATGAAGAGGACCTCGACACCTTCGACCGCGTGGCCCGCGTCATGAAGAACGGCTGCCTCGTCACCGGTTCCCTCCATGACGGCATAGAAATGGAATACAAGCTCAATCCCGTCTGCGACGACGACTGATTTTTCCCCTGCCCGCATCCCGTGAAAGGCCGCTTCTCCGCGGCGCTCCCGGGACGCGGCAGAAAAACAAGGAAAGGTTCCCCATGCGCATCACCGTCATCGGTGCAGGCCCCGGCGGCTATACGGCCGCCTTCGATGCCGCAAAACGCGGCGCGGACGTCACCCTCGTGGAATCCACCTGGCTCGGCGGCACCTGTCTCAACTGCGGCTGCATTCCCACCAAAACCCTGAAATCCTCGGCAGAAGCGCTGGAAACCATCCGCCGCGCCGGAGAATTCGGCATTTCCTGCGAAGGCGCCCCTTCCGTGGACATGCCCTCCGTCATCGCCAGAAAGCGCAAGGTTTCCGAAACCCTGCGCGGGGGCCTCGAAAAGACCTGCCGGAAGCTGAAGGTCAACGTGGTCATGGGCCGCGGCCGCGTGGTGAGCGCAAACCTCGTGCAGGCCACCCTTGCCGACGGCACGGTTCAGGACATCGAAGGCGACAGGGTCATCATCGCCACCGGCTCCAACGTGCTGAATCTCCCCTCCCTGCCCGTGGACGGCAAATATATTCTTTCCAGCAATGAAGCTCTGGAACTCGACCATGTGCCCGCGCGCCTCATCATCGTGGGCGGCGGCGTGGTCGGCACGGAACTGGCCTTCATCTTCCGCGCCTTCGGCAGCGAAGTGACCATCGTGGAAGGGCAGAACCGCCTTCTGCCCGTGCCTTCCGTGGACGAGGAAATGAGCAGGCTCCTCCTGCGCGAAGCCAAGAAGAAGGGCATCAAGGTGGAACTCGCCCGTACCGTGAACGCCACGAAGGTGGAAGACGGCAGGGTCTTTGCCGACCTCGGCCCCTCTCCCTTCCTCGCTCCCGAGCTTGTGCCCGCCTCCGCCAAAAAGCCCGTCACCCTTGAGGCCGACTGCATCTTCATGACCATCGGCCGCGTGCCCGTGACCGACGGCCTCGGCCTTGCCGAAGCGGGAGTCGCCACCGACAAGCGCGGCTACATCACCGTGAACGACCAGCTCGAAACCTCCGTGCCCGGCATCTACGCCATCGGCGACATTCTCGGCCCCGCGCGCATCATGCTGGCGCACATGGCCTCTGCCGAAGCGCATGTGGCCGTGGCCAACATCTTCGGCGCGAGCGAAAAGCCCAATTACGACGTGGTCCCCTCCGGCATCTTCAGCTCGCCGGAAATCGGCGACGTGGGCCTTACCGAAGCGCAGGCCAAGGCCAAGGGCTTCGACGTCGTCACCTCGGAATTCCAGTTCCGGGAACTGGGCAAGGCGCAGGCCATGGGCGAACTGCCCGGCGTGTTCAAGCTGGTGGCGGACAAGGAAAGCGGCAGACTCCTCGGCGCGCACTTTGCCGGCGCCCATGCCACGGACCTCATTGCCGAATGCGCCCTCGCCCTTGAGATGGGAGCGAAGGTTTCCGACATCGCCCGCACCATCCATGCCCATCCCACGCTGGCCGAAGGCGTGATGGAAGCCGCCGCAGGCATTGCGGAATAACCTCTTTTCCAAGGAATCCCCCATGGCCAGGAACATTGCGGAACTCAACCTGCCCGCGAACCTCAAGTACACCGACGAACACATCTGGGTCCGCGTAGACGGCGATGAAATCGTCGTGGGCGTGAGCGACTACGCTCAGGATCAGCTCGGCGAAGTGGTGTATGTCAACCTTCCTTCCTAAGGCGACAGCTTCGGCGCGGGCGACGAATTCGGCGAAGTGGAATCCATCAAGTCCGTGAACAAGCTCTTCATGCCCGTGGCCGGTGAAGTCGTTGCCGTAAACGAAGAACTCGGCGACACCCCCACCCTGCTCAACGCATCCTGTTATGAAAAGGGCTGGCTCATCAAAGTGAAGCCCGAAGACATGGCCGCCGTGGAGGCCCTGCACTCCGCCGAGGCCTACAGGGAAGCGCTCTAACGGGCATTCCCTCTCTCTCGGGGCCGTCTTTTCTCCCAAAGACGGCCCTTTTTTTCCTGGAGAAGCCTCGCCCGCCCGTTCCGGGCTGTTGCTTCATCCCGCTTCGGGTTCATGCCCGCCCTGCCTTATTCACCCTTCTTCCGGGAGAGCTTATGCGCGGCGCACTCACCACCTACGGCCTTCTTCTGCTGGCCATTCTGGCCGAAACCTTCGCCACTTCCAGCCTGAATGCCTCAAAACAGTTCACAAGGCTTGTGCCCACTCTGTGCTGCATCGCAGGCTATATCGTTTCCTTCTACACCTTTTCCCATGTGCTCAAAACCATGCCCGTAGGCATTGCCTACGCCATCTGGTGCGCGCTCGGCATCGTACTCATCTCCGCCGTGGGCGTTTTCTACTTCCGGCAGCATCTGGATCTGCCCGCCTACATCGGGCTCGGACTCATCATCGCGGGCGTGGTGGTCATCAACGTCTTCTCCGACGCAGTAAAACACTGAAAGACTCACGGCCCGGCCTTCCCCCGCAACGGGAATTCCACCGGGCTCCGCAAGTTTCCGCGGTATGCCGGACAGTACAGACAGGGACTACATGTCCGCCCCGTCCCTGCCGCCCCTGCCGCCGAGCCCCAGGCGCTTCATTTTCCTCTGCAGGGTACGCACGTTGAGGCCCAGACGTTTGGCGGCCTCTCCCCTGTGCCAGCGGCAGGCTTCCAGCGTCTTGCGGATGAGCTTTTCCTCCAGTTGAAGGGTGGCTTCCTCCAGCGTCACCCCTTCTTCCAGCTCCGGCGGCAGAAGGGAGAGCGAAGACCGGGCGGCATCGCCCAGAGAATCCAGCGCCGCGTCGCCGAAGGCCGCGTAACGGTCGAGGAAGTTGTAAAGCTCTCGAATATTGCCCGGCCAGGGATAACGCTCCATGGCAAGACGCACATTGAGCGGAATATCCATCTGAAGTCCGCGCCTCTCCTGCCATGCGGCCGTAAGCAGAGGCAGGTCACCGAGTCTGTCTCTGAGGGGAGGAATGGTAATGGCCAGAACATGCACGCGATAATAAAAATCTGCGCGCATCTTCTTTTCCCTGACCATTTTCCGCAGGTCCTGATTGGTGGCGGCCACGAGACGGAAGCTCGACGTCTTCGGCGTATGGCTTCCCACGGGCGTGTACATCTTGTTTTCCAGCGTACGCAGAAGCTTTACCTGAAGATGCAGCGGCAGTTCCCCTATTTCGTCAAGAAAAAGCGTTCCCCCGTCGGCGGCGGCGATATACCCCTCCTTGCTGCCGGTAGCGCCGGTGAACGCCCCCTTGGTGTGCCCGAAGAACTCGCTTTCCATGAGCGTTTCGGGAATGGCTCCGCAGTTCACGGGCACATAGGGGCCCTTTCTGCCGCTAAGGGCATGGATGGCGCGCGCCGCCACGTCCTTTCCCGCACCGGTTTCCCCGTAAATGATGACGTTGGTATCGGTTTCCGCCGCCTTCAGAATAAGCTCGTACACGCGGCGCATACTTTCGCTCTGGCCCACAAGATTGCCGAGCCCGAACAGATTGGAGGAGGAAGCCCGGAACTGACGGTTTTCCTCACGGAGACTCAGCTCCATGAGCTTCTGCTCGCTCACATCCATGATGAGGCCTTCCAGATACCACAACCCGTCGTCCGGCCCGTAGACGCCCTCGCCCTGATCCCACACCCATTTGGTCACGTTGCCGGGCAGAAGCAGCCTGTACATGACCTGATACGGCTCATGGGCCACCACCCTGTCGTATATCTCCTGGCGCTGCCTCTGCAGATCGTCGGGATGCGTCATGCGTTCGATGACGTTCTGGTTCTGGCCGAGCATGACGCCTGCGGCAATGCCGATGAGCCGCTCGCTCCCTTCGCTGACGAACTCCAGCACATATTCAAAGTGCTGGCCGCCGTCGCTTTCCACCACCTTTTCGGCGCGGCAGCGGTACACCATGCCGGGAATATGCGTAAGAAGGCGGTAATAACTCTCTTCCACCGTCGGGGCGAAATACGGCTGTTCCATCATGCTCATCTCCTCCGCACGGCGGCGCCATCCAAAAGACATATCACGATATTCAGGGGATTATCATCGGTTCTAAGCCGCCCCGCCCGGAGCGTCAAGCAGGGACTTTTCTCCTGTCTGCCCCTCCGCGGAGAGCCGCTGCCGCCTCTGGCAAAAACACATGAAAAGAGCTATGATTGATATGGCTAAGGCCGTTTTTCCCCGCCATCGCCCTTCCCGGAAGGATTCTTCATGCCGCGCAAGCAACAATACTCCATCGGCGAACTGAGCCAGCTTTGCAACGTGTCGAAAAAAGCCCTGCGTTTCTACGACAAGATAGGGCTCATCTCCTCGCTGCGCCACGACTACAACAACTATCGCATGTACACGCATGACGAACTGCTTCTTGTGCCCGTGCTCAAATACTACAAGCAGATGGGGTTCAAGCTCGATGAAATGCGGCGTTTCATTTCCGGCAGTCAGGGCAACGTGTACGGCGCCTTGCGCGCGGCCTTCGAACAGAAGCTCGACGAACTGCAGAAGGCGCAGATAGAACTCAGGCGCTGCGAGGAATCGGTGCGCGACTGGCAGGATCTCATCCGGGAGGCGGAAACCGTCATCACCGAAGGCGTGAGCGAAGTCTCGGTCAAATATGTGGAGGGCAGGCAGCTTCTTTTTCAGGAACAGCCCTTCGACGGCGACATCAAATCCGCCATCATCAATCTCGACTTCATGAGCTATGTGGAAAAAACGAACAACGCCATCACCGGACCGGTGTATATCCATTTTTCCAGCATGAAGGACAGGGTGGAGGGCAACGCGCAGACCGTGCGCATCATGCAGCGCGTGCTCGAACCCAGCGGCGGAGGCGGCAGAGTGGATTTCGGCGGCTGCATGATGGCATCCTGCTACCATGTAGGCCCGCAGGAACGCATAGGCGAAACCTACAAACGCTTCATAGGCTGGATGCGACGCCACGGCTACGCCATGGGCGAAGACTGCTACGAGCGCTACGTCACCGATTACTGGACCACCAGCAACAGCGACTTCCACGTCACGGAACTCATGGTGAAGGTGTCCCGCCATCAGATGGAACACAAGGCCGAAGAAAAAATCTGAGCCTTCCCCCGAAGACAGGGACGAAAAAATTTCCTTTCCCCATGCGCAGAGCATACGAAGCGGGGCGGCCGGAAAACGGCCGCCCCGCTTTTCTCTCAGGGACATCCGGTACGGGCGCTCCCGCCAGAGGGCCCGGAACCATGCTAAAGCTCAAGTTCCTTGAGTCGTGCCTCAATTTCCTCGCTGCGCTCCAGAAGGGCAAGCTGCTCCTCCTCCACCTCGGGCAGACGGGCGATCATGGTATTGAATGCTTCCGGGTCGCGGCCGAAAAGGTCGGGGTCGGCAAGGGCCGCCTCAAGCTTCTTCTGCTCCTGCTCCAGAGCCTCCAGCCTTGCGGGAAGTTCCTCCTGCTCCTTCTGCAGCGCCTCCTGCTCGCGTTGTTCCTTGTAGGAAAGGCGGCGCTTTTTGGGGGCGTTCTCCTTCCACGTCTCTCTGGAGGACGAAGCCGGCTTCTTTTCCTCCGGCCTGTCGCGCTGGCGCAGCCAGTCGGTATAGCCGCCCACATATTCGCGCACCCTGCCGTCGCCTTCAAGGGCGATGGTACCGGTCACAAGTTCGTCGAGGAAGGCACGGTCGTGGCTGACCACGATGACGGTTCCCTTGTAGGAGGAAAGCATTTCCTCCAGAAGTTCCAGCGTTTCCGCATCCAGGTCGTTGGTGGGTTCGTCGAGCACCAGCAGGTTGGAAGGCCGGGTAAAGAGCTTCGCCAGCAAAAGGCGGTTGCGCTCCCCGCCGGAAAGAAGGCCTACGGGAGTTCTCAGCCTGCTGGAATCAAAGAGAAAATCCTGAAGATAGCTTGCCACATGGCGCGGTTCGCCGTTGATGGTCACTCTGTCGTTGCCTTCGGCCACGCTGTCCATCACGCTCTTTTCATCGTCCAGCGAATCGCGCAACTGGTCGAAATAGGCGATTTCCAGCCCGGTGCCGAGGCGGACCGTGCCGGAAGAAGGGGGAAGTTCGCCGAGAAGCACGCGCAGGAAGGTGGTCTTGCCTGCGCCGTTGTCGCCGATGAGGCCTATCTTGTCGCCGCGCTGAATGATGAGCGAAGCGCCCTCGAACACCTTGTAACCGTCCGGCCAGGTGAAGGAAACATCCTTCATCTCCGCCACCAGTCTGCCCGACTTTTCGGCCTCCTGCACATTGAACGTGGCCGTGCCCATTCTCGCCTTGCGCGCGGCGCGCTCCTCGCGCATTTTCAGAAGTTCCCGCACGCGGCCCATGTTGCGGGTACGGCGGGCCTTGATGCCCTGCCGTATCCACACTTCCTCCTGTGCGAGCTTCTTGTCGAACACGGCGTTCTGCATGTCTTCCGCATGAAGACGTTCTTCCCGGCGCTCCAGAAAGGCATCGAAGTTGCAGGCATAGCTGTAGAGCTTCGCACGGTCGAGCTCCACCATGCGCGTGGCCAGACGACGCACGAACGCACGGTCGTGGCTGATGAAAACCAGCGTACGGGCCTGCCTTGCCAGATATTCTTCCAGCCAGCTTATGGTGCTGATGTCCAGATGGTTCGTAGGTTCGTCGAGCAGAAGCACATCCGAGGCGATGAGCGCCCGGGCAAGGGCGACGCGGCGGCGCGTTCCGCCGGAAAGGGTGGAAAAATCCGCCTCCGGGTCGAGCCCCAGGCTGTTGATGACGCCGAGCACCTCGCCGTGCCGTTCCCACACCTCGCCGTGCTCCATGACCATGTCCGCCTCACGGGCAAGGTCCGGGGGCAGCAGATCGCGCCTGTCGGAAGCGATGAGATGCGCCGCAGCCAGAAGATGCCCTTCCCTGCCCAGCGCGTCGGCCGTCACGCCGAATACGAAACCGCGCCAGTGATCGGGCACGGCCTGCTGCACATAGCCGATGCGCAGGCCCGGTTCCTCGTGCCGTTCCCCGGCGTCCAGAGGCAGACGCCCGGCCAGCACGGAAAGAAGGGAGGACTTGCCCACGCCGTTGCGGCCCACGATGCAGAGCCTGTCGCCCTGCTCCACATAAATTTCGGTATGATCCAGAAGCTGTTTGCTGCCCAGCGTGAGGCAGGCGTTCTGAAGGGAAAGAAGTGCCATACTGTTCTCGTCTGTTGAGGGCAAAAGCCCATGAATCCGAATCGTTTCCGGCAAACACGCCGAAGAGGGCGGCAAACGGCCGGGCGGCATCCCGCCGGAGTACGGCCGGAAGGTTCCCGGAAAAGAACGCGCTCTCCCTTGTCTCTCCGCCCCTGCCTTCCAGAGAAGACGCATTCCCGGCTTTCCGCCGTCTAGTGCGCCTCGCCCCAGTTATGGCCCACACCCGCATCGGCCACAAGGGGGACGCGAAGTTCCATGCCCCAGGCCGAGGTGTCGGTCATGAGCGCGGCAAGGCGCGAGGCCACGGCCTGCGCCTCCGCTTCCGGCGCTTCCACAATGAGTTCGTCGTGTATCTGAAGCAGCAGGCGCGCCTTTCTGCGCCGGAGTTCCTCATCACGGTACACCGCCAGCATGGCGAACTTGATGAGGTCGGCGGCGGACCCCTGAATAAGGGTGTTCACGGCCTGCCTCTCGGCGAGGGCCCGGGCCTGCCCGCTCTGGGAGAGCATGTCGGGCAGGGGGCGGCGACGACCGGAAATGGTGGTCACATAACCGTTTTTGCGCGCCTCTTCCTCCACGCTGTCGAAAAATTCCTTGATGTGGGCAAAGCGGGCGAAGTAGCGCTCGATGAACATGCGCGCTTCCGAAAGGGGAATACCCAGATCCTGCCCGAGCTTGCGCGCACCCATGCCGTAAATGAGGCCGAAGTTGATGGTCTTGGCCCTGCGGCGTTCATCCGGCCCTATCTGCGAAGGATCCACATCATACAGAAGCGCGGCCGTGCGGGTATGAATGTCCTCCCCATTGCGGAAGGCGGAAAGCAGCGTCGGGTCCTGGGAATAATGGGCGAGCACCCGAAGTTCCACCTGCGAATAGTCGGCGGAAACAAGGCTCATGCCCGGCCCTGCGGTGAAGCAGGTGCGCATACGCCGCCCCAGATCGCCGCGCACGGGAATGTTCTGGAGGTTGGGGTTGCTGGAAGAAAGCCTGCCCGTGGCCGTAGCCGTCTGGTTGAAGGTGGTGTGTATGCGGCTGTCAGGCCCTGCAAGGCGGGGGAGCGGCTCCAGATAGGTGGAACGCATTTTCTCCAGCTTGCGGAATTCCAGCAGCGCGTCCACCACGGGGTGTTTGCCGGAAAGCTTTTCCAGCACCGCCTGCGAGGTGGAAGCCTGCCCTCCCTTGGTGGACCTGGCTGCGGCAAGCCCCAGCTTTTTAAAAAGTATTTCGCCTATCTGCTGGGCGGAGCGGATATTGAATTCCTGCCCCGCCTCCTTGTAGATGCGCAGCGTCAGCGCGTCCAGCTCTTCCTGCACCTCGTCGAGGAACTGCCTGAGGGCCTGCCTGTCGATGGTGATGCCCGCATCCTCCATGGAGGCAAGAACGGGAATAAGGGGCATTTCCATGTCCCGGAGCAGGGGCAGAAGTCCGTCGTGTTCCAGGCGCTTCACCATGTCGTCGTACAGGGAAAGAGCCATGGAGGCGGGCCGCTCCATGGGCAGACCGCTCCTTTCCGCATGACGGGCCGAAAGGCTGGGCCATCCGTAATCTCTGTCTTCCGGAGCCAGCAGGTACGCGGCAAGCCCGAGGTCGAAACAGCGCGCGGGAGCAATGGTGCCGAAGGCCCTGTGTCCGTGCAGAAGGCGCTTCATGTCCGGCGTCACCAGAAGCGACGCCTCGCCGGCCCATGCCGCAAGCGCGCGCGGATCGCCGGAAAAGAGCGTTTCCTTCACGCCGGAAGGCGTGCGCACGGCCACGCAGAGACCGGCGCCGTGGAATCCTCCCACCGCGGGAGCCGGAGTGACGGCCGCCTCCCTGCCCGCACAGGAAGGAAGCGCGGACGCATCCTCCACGCTTTCCATGGCAGGCACGGCGGGCGCGACGTCGAAAAGCGAAAGCTGCCGTCCCGCTCTGGTTCCGGGTGCGGGAGCCTGCTCCTCTTCTCCCGTGGAAGCGACGATGCCCTGACGGACAAGGCTGCCCAGTTCGCGCAGCAGGAAATTCATTTCAAATTCCCGCAGGAAGGTGCGCGCCTTCTGTCTGTCCAGAGGACGCACCGCCATCTCTTCCAGCGTATGGGCGCAGCAGTCCGTATGGAGCCGCGTCAGATCGCGGTAGAGGAACATGGCCTCTTCGTTGCCTTCCAGCTTCCTGCGTACGGAAGGGGGAACGTCGGCCATGCGGTCGCGCACGTCTTCCAGATTCTTAAAATCACGGAACAGCTTTTCCGCCGTCTTCTCGCCTATGCCCTTCACTCCGGGCACGTTGTCGGAAGAATCGCCGATGAGGGCCTGCACGTCCGGCCACTGGGAAGGTTCAAGCCCCGTTTCCCTGCGGAAGGATTCCAGAGTGATGATCTTTTCCTCGCGGGAGGCGGGGTCCCACATGACCACTCCGGGAGCGAGACACTGACGCAGGTCCTTGTCCATGCCGATGATGACGACGGGGCGTTCCCCGGCGTATCGGGAGGCAAGGCTCGCAATGCAGTCGTCCGCTTCGCATCCCTCGGAAACCACCACCTTCATGCCCAGCGCGCGCACCATGTCCTGCAGGGGCTCTATCTGCGCGACAAGCCCCTCCGGCGGCGTGGGACGGTTGGCCTTGTAGGCCGGAAATATCTCATGTCTGAAATGCCTGCCGTGCCCGTCCATGACAAAGACGAAGTGTTCGGGCCGCTCCTCTCTGAGAAGCTTGAGCAGCACCCGGCCCACGATGTGCAGCGCGCCCGTGGGGAAGCCGTCGGAACGCGTCATTCCGGCATTGGCGAAATATCCCCGGAACAGAAAGGCGTTGCCGTCCATCACATAAAGGGGGGCCCCGTTTAGGCCGAGGCGCTCTTTCAATGACATCTCGTTCTCCTGTATGGCACCCCGGCGGCGGTGCTTTTCAAGGCGCCATCCCGCCGCCCGTGCCTGTCCCGCCCCGAAGGCGGGAAAAGTCTGCATGTTTTCCGGCGGAAGGCCCCGGAACGCGAACCGGAGCAGCCTTTCCGCCGGAGAAAAATCCTGCCGGGCCCCGTCTCTGTGCGCTCCCGGACGGGATCAGAAGTCCACGGAGTCCGGGTCGTCGCAGTTGCCCATGGGCGCGAGCGCGTCCACGGCCCTTATCTCCCTTTCGTCGAGCACGGCCTCCGCATGGAAATTCTGCTCCATGCGCACCGGGTCCACACTCTTGGGAAGAGGCAGCACGCCGTGGCCGAGCAGCCAGGCAAGGCATACCTGCGCCGTGGTCATGCCCCTTTTCTCCGCCACTTCCCGAAGCACAGGATGATCGAGCACGGCCCTGCGCCCGAGGGGACTCCAGGCCTCCACCACGATGCCGTGCTCATGGCAGTATTCCACCACCGGCAACTGAAGCCAGCCGGGATGACATTCTATCTGGTTCACCATGGGCAGCACGCGTGCCGTCCGGGCAAGGGCCTCCAGATGATGGGGCAGAAAATTGCTCACCCCTATGGCGCGCACACGGCCTTCGGCATACAGATCTTCCAGCGCGCGCCACGTCTGCGCGTTGATGTTTTCCGCCTCGTCGCCGAACTGCTTTCTGTTGGCGGGCCAGTGGATGAGGTACAGATCGAGATAATCAAGTCCCAGCCTTTCCAGCGAGGCCTCAAAGGCCGCCTTCGTGCGCTCGTATCCCCGTTCCGTGTTCCATACCTTGCTCACGACAAAGAGTTCCTCGCGCGGAAAAGCGCTTTTGCGCAAGCCTTCCCCCACCTGTACCTCGTTGCCGTACAGCGCGGCGGTGTCGAAATGACGATACCCGACCTCCAGAGCGCGCAGCACGGTTCCGCAGACGTCCTCTTCCGGTATCTTGCAGGTGCCGAAGCCCGGATGAGGCACGGCAATTCCGTTATGCATCACGAACGCGTTTGATTCCATGGCTGTTCCTTGTGTTGTTTCCTTCCGGGCAATCATCCCGGGGCGGAATGCGCGACGGGGCGAGACGGAAAGGCTCCCGGATGCTCCAACGGCGGAGCAATATTCGCCGCCCGGCCCGCAACATGATAAAAACGCTGCTCTTCCCGCTCTTTTTCAGGGAAGGAAGACTCTGTTTTCCTGTACCTTCAAGCGAAAAAAAAGTCCATGCGCGCCTTCCCGTTCCCAACGGGCAAGGCTTGTCATCGGCAGGGAATTTATATATTCTTGACGTTCCTTAAATCACAGGGAGTCACGGGCAGGCGGGCCTGCCCGTCCAATGTTCGGTTTTTCCACTTTCAGCCTACCTGTCGGGGGTATGTATGACTTTCTTTTCTCTGGTGATCGTCTTCGCGTGCGCGGCCTTTGCGCTGTACTACGCGTTCAAGACGGCCAAAAACATCCTCGCCGCCTCCACCGGCAATGAGGATATGCAGCGTATCGCCGGCGCCATTCAGGAAGGCGCTCAGGCCTATCTGAAGCGCCAGTACCGCACCATCGCCATCGTGGGCGTGGTGGTGGCCGTGCTGCTTCTGTTCACCATGTCCTTCCTCACCGCCCTGGGCTTCGTGCTCGGCGCCGTGCTGTCCGGCCTCGCCGGCTTCATCGGCATGAACGTGTCCGTGCGCGCCAACGTGCGCACCGCCGCTGCCGCCGAAAAGGGCATGGTTCCCGCGCTGAACATCTCCTTCCAGTCCGGCGCCATCACCGGTATGCTGGTGGTGGGTCTCGGCCTGCTCGGCGTTTCCGTGTACTACGCCGTTCTCTCCATCTTCGGCGTGTCCACCGAACAGACCATGCAGGCTCTGGTGGCTCTCTCCTTCGGCGCCTCCCTCATCTCCATCTTCGCCCGTCTCGGCGGCGGCATCTTCACCAAGGGCGCCGACGTGGGTGCCGACCTCGTGGGCAAGGTGGAAGCCGGCATTCCTGAAGACGACCCCCGCAACCCCGCCGTTATCGCCGACAACGTGGGCGACAACGTGGGCGACTGCGCCGGCATGGCCGCCGACCTTTTTGAAACCTACGCCGTGACCGTGGTGGCCACCATGCTTCTGGCCTCCATCTTCTTCGAAGGCGCTCTGCAGACCAAGATGATGATGTTCCCGCTGCTCATCAGCGGCGTGTGCATCGTGGCCTCGGTGGCCGGCACCTTCTTCGTGAAGCTCGGTTCCGACGGCAAGATCATGCGTGCTCTGTACAAGGGCCTCATCGCCACCGCCGTGCTCTCCGCCGTGCTCATCGCCGTCGTGACCATGTTCGTGTTCTGGAGCGAAGGCGACATGACCATTCAGGGCATCAGCTTCAACGGCTTCAGCCTGCTGCTGTGCTGCCTCACCGGTCTCATCGTCACCGGCCTCATCGTGCTGGTCACCGAATACTACACCTCCACTTCCTACCGCCCCGTGCGCAGCATTTCCAAGGCGTCCACCACCGGTCACGGCACCAACGTGATCCAGGGCCTCGCCGTCTCCATGGAAGCCTGCGCCGCTCCCGTGATCATCATCTGCGCCGGCATCCTCTTCGCCTACACCCAGGCCGGTCTGTTCGGCATCTCCCTCGCCGCCACCACCATGCTGGCCCTCGCCGGCATGATCGTCGCTCTTGACGCCTACGGCCCCGTGACCGACAACGCCGGCGGCATTGCCGAAATGTCCGGTCTGCCCGAAGACATCCGCGAAACCACCGACGCCCTCGACGCCGTGGGCAACACCACCAAGGCCGTCACCAAGGGTTACGCCATCGGTTCCGCCGCTCTGGCCGCTCTCGTGCTCTTCGCCTCCTACACCGAAGACCTGAGCCGCTACTTCCCCAACCTCGACGTGACCTTCGCCCTGCAGGATCCGTACGTTCTCGTCGGCCTGTTCGTCGGCGGTCTGCTCCCCTATCTGTTCGGCGCCATGGGCATGAAGGCCGTGGGCCGCGCCGGCGCCGCCGTGGTGGTTGAAGTGCGCCGTCAGTTCCACAACATTCCCGGCATCATGGAAGGCACCGGCAAGCCCGACTACAGCGCCTGCGTGGACATGCTCACCAAGTCCGCCATCAAGGAAATGATCCTGCCCTCCCTGCTGCCCGTGCTCGCCCCCGTGGTCGTGTACTATGTGATCAAGCTCTGCGGCGGCCAGGCTGCGGCCTTCGCCTCCCTGGGCGCCATGCTCATGGGCACCATCGTCACCGGTCTGTTCGTGGCCATTTCCATGACCTCCGGCGGCGGAGCCTGGGACAACGCCAAGAAGTACATTGAAGAAGGCAACTTCGGCGGCAAGGGTTCCGAAGCTCACAAGGCCGCCGTTACCGGCGACACCGTGGGCGACCCCTACAAGGACACCGCCGGCCCCGCCGTCAACCCCATGATCAAGATCATCAACATCGTCGCGCTGCTGCTTCTGCAGGCTCTCGCCTGAGAAGCCGGGGGCGGAAACGCCCCCGCATCGCGTACCTTTCAGAAAGCCGCGGTCCGTCCGCGGCTTTCTGCTTGGCGGGCCGCATTCCCGCCGGCAGAAACAAAAAACGCCCGGGAGCTCAGGCCGCCCGGCCTTCAGGGGCTCTCCCGCGACCGGGAAGCCGCCCCCCTCTCTTCTCTTTCGCACACAAGTCCCCGGAACCTCTCCGTCCCCATCCCAAGGCATTGCCATGAAAGCCATTGTTTCCAACGTGTCGGGCAATACCCGCATGTATCTCTTTCTTTTTCTGCTCACTCTGGGCAGTACGCTGGGCCTTCAGGGTTCGTCGCTGCTCTACACCAACTATGCCGTGGAGGTGGGCGGATTTTCCGCCGCAGACAACGGCCTCGTGGTCGCCCTGCGCGAGGTGCCGGGCTTTCTGTGCTTTCTCGTCGTGCCGCTCATGCTCGTCATACGCGAACACAGGCTCTGCGTGCTCTCCGTCATCATCTGCGGAGCGGGTACGGCCGTCATCGGTCTGTTCACCTCCTTCTGGGGCATTGCGGGGGCGGTGTTCGTCATGTCGGCGGGGTTTCATTTCTTTGAAACCATCAATCAGTCGCTGATGATACAGTATTACGACCTCGCAAGCACGCCCATCGTCATGGGACGTATGCGCGGTCTGGCCGCCGGGGGGAGCCTTGCCGCCTCGCTCATGGTCTTTTTCTGTGCGGGACACCTTTCCTACGAAACCATGTTTGCCGCAACCGGCGTGGTGGTCGTGGCTCTCGGCGCGGCCTGCCTTTTCTTCGACCCTTCCAGTCCGAAGGTCGTCCCCCAGAAAAAAGGCATGGTTTTCCGCGGCAGGTACTGGCTCTTCTACGCGCTTACGCTGCTCATGGGAGGACGCAGGCAGATCTTCACCGTCTTTTCCCTTTTCCTGCTCGTGGAAAAATTCGGCTTTTCCGTGCGCGCCGTGGCCGTGCTCTATATGGTGAACTATGCCGTGAACTGGTTCTTCAACCCGCTCATCGGCCGCATCATCAACCGCATCGGCGAAAGAAGACTGCTTACCATAGAATACACCTCCGCCTTCTTCATCTTTCTCGGCTATGCTTGGACGGACAGCGCGTACCTTGCCGGCGCCATGTATGTTCTCGACAGCCTCACCTTCAACTTCGCCATCGCCGTACGCACCTTTTTCCAGAAAATCGCCGACCCCGCCGACGTGGCCCCCAGCATGGGGCTTGCCCAGACCATCAACCACATCGCCGCGGTGCTCATTCCGCCCCTCGGCGGCTGGCTGTGGGTAAGCTTCGGCTACCAGCTTCCCTTCTACTGCGGCATGGCGCTTACGGTGCTTTCGCTGCTGCTCTTCCAGTTCATGGACAGGGAAATCACAAAAGCGGAGAAAACCGCATGAAGAGCAACGCGGCACAAGCCGCGGCTGAGCCATCCCGGGGCGAAGATTTTAGAAACTGCTGGGAAAAGCATCCTCTTTTTCTCATGGAAGGCGCTCTTTCCGAAAGACTGAAGCATGAATTCCACCTCTGCACCGAAGGCCCGGCGGACATGGCCGGTCTTGTGCGGGAAGAAAAAGGCCGCGCGGCCCTCGGCTTTCTGTGGCGGCAGTATCTCGCCATAGCCGAAAAGTACGGCCTGCCCTTTCTCGCCGCCACGCCCACGCGGCGCTGCGACAGGGAAAGGGCCTCACGGGCGGGCTTTGTCGATGAAAACGGCGAAAGCTCCATCCTTCGGGAAAACATGGCGCTGCTGCGCGAAATACAACATGAAGCCGATGCGCGCGGCGCTCTCATGTTCGCGGGAGGCATGATGGGCTGCAAGGGCGACGCCTACACGGGCGAAGGCTGCCTTTCCGCCCCCGAGGCCCTGCGCCTGCACCGCTGGCAGGCCGGACGTTTTCAGGAGGCAGGGGCGGATTTTCTGTATGCCGCCCTCATGCCCAGCCTGCCCGAGAGCGTCGGCATGGCGCAGGCCATGGCGGAAACGGGCCTGCCCTATATCGTGAGCTTCACCCTTCGCGCCGACGGACGCCTTGCGGACGGTACGCCCCTTGATACGGCCATTGCCGTCATCGACGCCGAAACCTCCCCCCGCGCCCTCTGCTTCATGACCAACTGCGTACACCCCGCCCCGGTACGGCAGGCGCTCGCTTCCCCCTTCAATCAAACCCTGCGCGTACGTTCCCGTTTCCTGGGCCTGCAGGCCAACGCCTCCCCCCTTTCCTTCCGGGAACTGGAAGGCTCGAAGGTCACGCGGCAGTCTGCACCGGAAAAACTGGCCGAAGGCATGGTTCTGCTGCGAAAGGAATGCGGACTGCGTATTTTCGGCGGCTGCTGCGGCACCACGGACCGCCACATGGAGGCCATGGCCTCGAAGCTGTGCGCGCATGAGCGGCAAAATAAAGAGCCGCTTCCCCGCTGAAAGCCACAAAACACCGCGCCGGAAAAGCGGCACTTGAGACGCGGGCCTTGCTGGTGTATTGCTAAAAAAGCTTTTCCACAGGGAGAAATCATGAGCGAACTGGTACGTTTTGGGGTGTCTCTGGAGCGTGAGCTTCTCACCGCCTTCGACAGGCACAGCGAACGCAAGGGCTTTGCCAACCGTTCCGAAGCGCTGCGCCACTGCATACGGCGCGAGCTTTCGGAAGAAATCGTTTCCGACCCCGACGCGCCGGTGGCGGGTGTGCTGACGCTGGTGTACGACCATCACGACAACGACCTGCCCGGTCGCCTCACCTCCCTCCAGCATGAGGCTCACGGCATGGTGCTCGCCACCATGCATGTGCATCTGGACGAACATCACTGCCTGGAAACCATGGCCCTGCGGGGTCCGGCCGCCGCCGTCACCGAACTTGCCGACAGGCTCCGTTCCTCTCGCGGCGTTCTGCAAAGCTCGTGCTCCCTCACCGCCATAGAGGCCGCCCCCGAGCGTCACATCTTCCACGATCACGAACATAAGGAGCACGCATGACCATGACATCACCCGCCGGATGCGAACACTCGCTGACGGACGTTCAGAGCAGCCCTTCCAGCGTCGCGCTGGATATCGACCGCGTGGGCGTCAAGCATGTGGAAATGCCCCTCGTGGTCAAGGACCGCGACAGGGGCCGCCAGCACACCGTGGCTTCCGTGGACATGGGGGTCGATCTGCCCGCCGCGTTCAAGGGCACGCACATGAGCCGCTTTCTGGAAGCTCTGGAAAACTGGCGTGAGGCAAGCGCCGAAGAGCTGGATTACGCTTCCATGAAGCGCCTGCTTTCCGACGTGCTCACGCGCCTTCATGCACGGCGCGCCTACGCCATGTTCAGCTTTCCGTATTTCCGTATGCGCAAGGCCCCCGTTTCGGGCCGCTCCGCGCCGGTGCGCTATCTCTGCCGTCTTACCGGAGAACTGGAGGAAGGCAGGGAGGGCCCGCGTTTTCTGCTGGAACTCGAAGTGCCCGTCACCACGGTATGCCCCTGTTCCAAGGCCATCAGCCGGGCCGGAGCCCACGGCCAGCGGGCCATGGTGCGCATGGCCGTCCGCATGAGCCGTTTCGAATGGCTGGAAGGCTTCATCGATATTGCCGAGGCTTCGGGTTCCGCCCCCATCCATACGCTGCTCAAGAGACCGGATGAAAAATTCGTCACCGAACAGGCCTACGACAACGCGCTGTTCGTGGAAGACGTGGTGCGCAACGTGGCCGCCAAGCTCGAAAGCCACACCCATGTGACGTGGTTCTCCGTGGAAGTGGAAAGCGAGGAATCCATACACGGCCACAATGCCTTTGCAAGCATAGAGCGCTCGCTCGGCGCGCAGAAATAACAATTCTGTCACCGTCCATAAAGGCAAAAAGCGTTCCGCCCCGCCGGAAATCCCGGGTATATCCTTTGGTTTCGCTCTGTTGCATAAAAGGGAAAACTCCCCTTTTCCATAACGCGTCCCGCGAAACTTTTTGATTTTATTTTTTTGAAAAAGGACGTATGGTTCCCCAAGGGAATATGCCCTCAACCTTTCCGCAAGGGATATGCCATGAACACCTCTCACCTCCCAAAGTCAGCCGGCGACGGTCTGATCCCGCCATGGAGTCTCCCGGTGAACTGACGCGTTTCACGAAGAGCCGCATGGGCGCATGACGCCCGCGCTCCTGTCCGCTTTTGAAACGCGGGGCTGTCCTTTCCCTGCACATTCCGCGACGCTGCCGCATCAGGCTCCGGAAACGCGCGTCCGCGGCCCCGGACTTCCGGTTTTCCCCTGAATTTCCTCCGCATTGCGAGAAGTATCGTGAACGATCACCAGATATTCATCTACATCGCCATCGGCATCTATCTTGTTCTCATGCTCTACATCGGCCTTGTCTGCGCCAAACGCAACAACAACGCCCACGAATATTACCTGGGCGGCCGCAAGATGGGCCCCATCGTCACCGCCATGAGCGCGGAAGCCTCCGACATGTCCTCCTGGCTGCTCATGGGCCTGCCGGGACTTGCCCTCTTCACCGGCATTGCGGAACCGGCATGGACGGCCATCGGACTCGCCATCGGCACCTATCTGAACTGGCTCATCGTGGCAAGGCGGCTCCGCGTGTACAGTGAAAAAATCCATGCCATCACCATTCCCGACTTCTTCGCCCGCCGCTTCCATGACACGAGCAGTCTGCTCGTGGGCATTTCCGCGCTGGTCATCGTGGTGTTCTTCATCCCCTACACCGCCGCCGGATTCGCCTCCTGCGGAAAGCTCTTCTCCACGCTGTGCGGGCTCGACTATGTGACCGGTATGCTCATCGGCACCGTGGTCATTGCGGGCTACACCATTCTGGGCGGCTTCCTCGCCGCCTCCATGACCGACCTTGTGCAGTCCATCATCATGACGCTTGCGCTGTTCATCATCGTGGCCTTCGGCATTCATGTGGCCGGCGGCTGGGATGCGGTGAAGGCTTCCGCCGGTCTGGAAGGCTACATCAGCCTTTCCCACTCCACCAACGTGGTGACCCACGCCATTTCCGAATACAACACCCTGACCATATTCTCCACGCTGGCCTGGGGGCTCGGCTACTTCGGTATGCCCCACATCCTGCTGCGCTTCATGGCCATACGCCATGAAGACGAAATCGCCATTTCCCGCCGCATCGGCTCCACCTGGGTGGTCATCGCCATGGGCTGCGCCATCTTCATCGGCGTCATCGGCTACGCCATGATTCAGGCCGGAGCCCTCGAAGCCTATCAGACCGGTTCCGCCGCGGAAACCATCATCATCAAGATAAGCAGCCTGCTCAGCACCTACGGCGTCATTCCCGCCTTCATGGCCGGTCTTGTGCTCGCGGGCATTCTGGCCAGCACCATGTCCACGGCTTCCGGTCAGCTTCTGGCCGCGGCCTCCAGCGTGTCGGAAAACCTCTTCAAGGGCGTGCTCCGCATTCAGATGACCGACAGGTTCACCATGATTTCCGCGCGCGGCACCGTGCTGCTCATCTCCATCATCGGTACCGTCATCGCCTGCGACCCGGAAAGCTCCATCTTCCAGATCGTCTCCTTCGCCTGGGCGGGCTTCGGCGCGTCCTTCGGCCCGGTCATGCTCTTCGCCCTGTTCTGGAAGCGCTGCAACCGCTGGGGTGCGCTTTCCGGCATGGCCGTGGGCGGCATCATGGTCTTTGTATGGAAGTACCTCGTCAAGCCCATGGGCGGCGTGTGGGGCATCTATGAACTTCTGCCCGCCTTCCTCGCGGCCTGCGCCGCCATCGTGGTGGTCAGTCTCATGACCGGCGAACCGGAGAAGGAAATTCAGGAAGAATTCGACGCCGTGAACGGCACGAAGTAACCCCGTTTTCCCCCTCGGAAATACCAGAGGCCGCCGGAACATGTCCGGCGGCCTCTTTTTCTGCGGAGCCTCCTTCCCTCCCGCCCCTTCGCCCGACACGAGTCCGGTTCCCGGCAGGACTTTCGGCGTCGCCGCAGCCTCTCGAGACATCACGCCTCCGTATCCGCATACGGACTGCGCGCCGGATCGGATGCAAAAAAGGAACCTGCGGCGCGGTGCGTGCGCTGCGGTCCCCTTTTTCCTGTCCTTACGGCTGATAACGCAGTAAAGGCTTCTTATTCACCAAGCGGCACGGTATTGCCCCGGCAGGTTTCCTGAATCAGCCTGGCCAGCAGATAAAAGCGGTCCGGCGCAGGTTTGACCGAAGAAAATTCATCCTTCTGATGGGGATTGGCGTTGCTGATGCCGAGTCCTTCCAGCGTGGGGATTTCCTGAGAAATCCAGTTGGCGTCGGAACTTGCCGGAACATGCATTTTGACGAGCGTACGCCCGAGTTCCGCATAAATACGTTCCGCCGCATCGGCCAGAACCGCCGTGGAACTGCTGTATTCAAAGGGCGGCTTGCCCAGCGTGAATTTCAGCTCGACCGTGCAGCCCTTATCCGTCACCTGCGCGGAGCGCTTCATCAGTTCCGTCTTCACCCGTTCAAACTCGGCAAGGCTTGCCGCACGAATGTCCATGACCGCCGTGGCGCTGTCGGGCACGACGTTGGTATTGGTACCGAAGCTGCCCATGGTCCAGGTACAGTCGGTACGCTTTTCCTTATCGGCCAGATCCAGCATGTTGTTTATCTGGCGCACCAGCTCGACACCGGCATTATGGCCGAGATGCGGCCGGCCGGAGTGCGCACGCTTTCCCTTTACCGTCAGTACGGCGTCGCTGCCGCCGCGGCAACTGACGGCCACGCTTTCTCCGTCCGCTCCGCCGCCTTCCGTGGAAAAGGCCACGTCATGCCGGGCCGCTTCCCGGAGAAGCTGTTCCTTCGCTCCTGCGGATCCCAGTTTCTCATCGGCATTGAGAAAGAGCGTAATGACGTTGAAATCGTCGTAGTTCAGCGTCTTCAGAATACGCAAAACGATAATGCTTCCGGCAACGCCGCTCTGCGTATCTCCCGCACCGGGGCCGAACATTCTCCCCTCTTCCATGCGGAAGGGGCGCGCCGCGGCCTCTCCGGCAGGCCACACCGTATCATAATGGCTGCACAGCAGTATTCTGGCCTTTCCCTTGCCGCGTATGCGTGCAATGATGTTGCTGGTCCCCTTTCTGTCACCCGCGGCTTCCACGGTTTCCACTTCGGCGCCGAGCTTTTTCAGATAATCGACGAGAAAATCCTTTTTCCGGTTAAGCCCCTTCACATCCTCCGAACCGGAATCGATATTGATGATGGATTTGAAAAGCTCCACATATTCAGGAACGGCATTCCGGCACGCCTCATGAAGCGCCTCATCCTTCTTCCCCTCCGCTCCGCAGGCGGGCGCGGCCAGAACGCCATCAGAACGGCCGCAGCAATACTGCTTCTTCTCATTTTGTTCCTCCATGCATGGAAATACCCGATTACGGAAGGCCGCAAAGCGGCACTCCAAAAATCATCCATTCTTCCATGATGGAAAAAAGCTCCGTACGGTCAAGCAACATTGTTATTTTTCTGTATGAAAATATTGCAGGACTCTGTGATGAATTACTACGGAAAAGTCAGGACCGCCCCTTCAAGGGGCGGTTTGATTTGACCCTATAAGGGTCTGTTACCCGGCTGCCCTCTTAAGAGGGCTCTGTCTCGACTCTTGCCGAAGAGTTATTTCCTGCTGCTCGTAAACGAGCTGACGGGCCGTTCTACCAGGCTATACTGGTCTGTTATTTTGTCTCGTTCTTCCTGCTCTCTCACATATTTGATGATGGTCGCCTCATTTACTCCCACCGTGCTGACAAAATAACCGGTACACCAGAAATGGCGATTGCCGAACTTGTAGCGCAGATGCGGAAAACTCTCGAATATCATCAGAGAACTCTTCCCTTTCAAATACCCCATGATCTGCGCCACGCTATACTTGGGCGGAATCTTGACGCACATATGAATATGGTCCACACACGCATTTGCTTCCACTATCTCTATTCCTTTGTATTCACACAGTTTTCTCAGAAATTCGCCGATCGTTCTGCGATACCTTCCGTATACCAGCTTGCGTCTGAATTTCGGAGCGAAAACGATGTGATACTTGCAGCTCCAACGGGTATGGTTTAAACTCTGGTCATTCATTATTGGGTTCCTTTGTGTATAGATTTCGAGTCGAGACAACTGGTTATCTCACAAAGGAACCCCTTTTTTAACTTATGTAAAGGCTTCGCCTTTTTGGAACTCCCCGCATAGCGGGGAGTTTTCAGTCTTAAAACGAAAGCCGGCCCTTCGGGGGAAAGGGCCGGCCGTCTGAGAAGGCGGAAAAACGCCGGTATCCGCCTCATGTCGGAACAGTCCGGCCAAAGGCCGGAAAACGCGCCTGCTCCTGCGCGGGGGAGGCCCCGGAGGGCCTCCCTGCGGCATTACTCGGCCGCGAATTTTTCCTGCTGAATTCTGAGAGCCTCGGCCTGTTCCTCCCAGCTTGCGAATCCCGCCTGCTGAAGGGCGTCGAACACCGTAGCATCCCAGTCCCAGGCCGCATAGGTCACGGGCTTGTGGAAGGTTCTGCGGAATTCCGCAAGCTTATGACGCGCGTCGTGTTCAAACGGCGTGCTGAAGCAGGCGGAAAGTTCCTTGTGCAGGCGGCCCACCTCCTCATCATACCAGGTACGGAAGCCTTCCGGCTCCTTAATCCCGGCAGCCTCGGCATAGCCGTGCTTTTCCAGAAGCGCGCGCAGTTTGGCGCAGTGCTGACGGCTGAGCCATGCACCGAGGCCGGAACTGGGAATATGTTCCGCTTCCACGGCTGCGAAGTCGGCCTTGGTGCGCATGTAGGTATCGGGTACCACGGAGGCGGACACAATGCCCGCAATGGCCACCATGCCGCGCAGGATGGCGCTGTTGGCCACGCCCTGTCCGCAGAAGCCCACCTTCTTGCAGAACTTCTGACCGGTGAAGATGGTGGTGAGTATGGCCCAGATGACGGCGGGATCTTCCTCATCGTAGATATGCGTGAGTTCCGCGTTGTCTCTGTCCGTGGCAAGCACCATCTGCGTCATGTCGTTGGAGCCGATGGAGAAGCCGTCGAACTCGCTGATGAACTGACGCGCCAGAATGGCGTTGGAAGGCAGTTCCGACATGAGCAGAATCTTGAGCCCGTCCTCGCCGCTCTTCAGGCCGTGCACGTCGGCCAGATAGGCACGCATGGAGCGGGCCTGTTCCAGCGTACGCACGAAGGGCAGCATGAGCATGAGGTTGGTGCCGCCGTACAGGGTACGGGCACGCTTGAAGGCTTCGATTTCCCAGTCGTGAATATCGCGGGAAACGCCGCGGTAGCCGAGCATGGGGTTGTCTTCCGTATGCTCGAACAGGCAGCCGCCCAGCAGGTTGCGGTACTCGTTGCTCTTGAAGTCCGTGGTGCGGTACACGATGTCCTTGCCGTAGAAGGCCATGGCGAAGAGGGCAAGGTTGCGGCCCAGGGTACGGATATAGTGATCGCGGCCGCTCACATGGCCGTTGGTCACGATGAGCTGCTCGATCTTTTCAGGAATGCTGCGTACTTCCTCTATTTCCTTGCCGAGGCGCGTGCGGGCGGCCACGCTGCGGCGTATGGCCCCTATGCGCACCAGAACTTCCTGCACCAGAGGCTTCTTGGAAGCGGCGGCCATGGCGGCCTTCACCTCTTCTTCCGTCACCGTGGAGCCGGGTTCGTCCGCCCCCATGACGGCACGGATATGCGTGCGCAGATCGTCGGAAGTCTGCAGAAGCTCGCGGTTCATTTCGGCGCGCTGCATGTATTCCGCCATGAGCGCTTCCGCACGGGGCACGCTGGAGGTATTGGCATAGAGGGAGGCCATGTCCATGAGCTGAACCACATAGGGCTTGAGCTGCACTTCGGCAAAGGGAGCATGTACCTGGCCCACGGCGATCTGCTCGGAAACGCGGCGGCTGACCTGGTCTTCCAGTTCGGCGAGACGGCGTTCCACAAAGCCTTCCAGCGTGCCGTTGTCGTAGGCTTCCAGGGCCGCGGGATGCGCGCCGATGTTGCCCAGCATGAATTCCGCACGCAGAAGTCCCACTTCAAAATCGGGCACGCCGCGCAGGCGGGAAAGGAACAGGGCCTGATTCACGTCGGCCAGCACTATGCCCACATGCGTGCGCGTTCTGGGAAGCTTGGCGATGTCGAGCTCGCCGCCCACGTCGCACAGAGGCAGAAGTCCGCGATATACAAGGCCGCGCGTGCCGTCCACGGTAACGGGCATACCGTCCATGGCACGCATGGCAAGGGGATTCTGCACGCCGATGACGGCGGCAATGCCCAGTTCACGGGAGCTAATGGCCGCATGGCTGGTGTCGCCGCCCACGTTGGCGATAATGGCGGAAGCCACGCGCATCCCGGGCACCATGTCGGGATCGGTACGTTCGGCGGCAAGAATATCGCCGGGGTGTATGCGGTTCAGTTCAAGGGCGGAACGCAGGAAGCGCACCGTACCCTGTCCCGCGCCGCGGGAAGCGCCGTTGCCGGAAAGAAGAACCTCGCCCTTGGCCGCGGCTTCGGGCGCCACTTCCTTGCGGCGCATGAAAATGGTGTGGGGGTGTTCGTCGAGTTCCGCATTCCAGCGCGTTTCCGGGCGGGCCTGCACGAACCAGAGACGCTGCTTGTCGTCGATGCAGAACTCCGTATCCATGATGATGCCGCCGTAGGCACGGCTGATGGCTCGCACGCCCTGGGCCACCTCAATGGGCTGATTTTCCCCAAGGGCCCACTGGTTCACTTCATCGGCGGGAACGGGTTCGATGTGGGTGCCGCCGCCTTCTTCATTGTACACCATGCGCACGGTCTTGCGGCCCATGAAACGCAGCACCACGTCGGTGCCGTCGTCACGCTGGAACACATAGAACTTGTCGGGCGTCACCATGCCGCCCACGATGGATTCCCCGAGTCCGTAGCTGGAGTCGATGCTCACCAGATCGTTGCGCGAGGTGCCGCGGCAGCCCGTGGCCGTATCGGCGGAAAAGGCGGTACCGGCCACCACGGGACGGATCATGCGCATGATGCACACGGAAAGCGCCGTATTTTCAATGGCCCATTCCTTGCGGGCCGCTTCCGCAATGGAAGGATCGCCCTCCTTTTCGGCGTGGGCCACGGCGTCGAGAATGGCTTCGCGCCGGTAGGTCATGGAACGCAGATTGTAGGCGGAGGCGCAGTCCCAGAGGTAGGCTTCGGCCACGGCGTCCTCACCGGTAATATTCAGGAAGGTATCCTGCAGACCGGCGAAGGCCTTCTTGCGGGAGTCTTCTCCGGCGGCGGAGGAACGCACGGCCACGGGGAATTCCCCTTCTCCGGCCTCGTCGCACATGTCGCGGTAGGCACGGCGCACGGCCTCATCCACTTCGGCAGGAAGATTGATGGACAAGATGGCGGCCTGCACCAGCATGGAACGACGGCGCAGCTGGTCGATGTTCTCGCGCGATTCCGCAAAGCCGTGCACCACCTGATTCACGAAATCGCGCAGGCAGGTACTGGCGCTCTTGCCCGCTCCGCGCTCGCGTATTTCGGCGGCGGCACGGCGCACGAAGTTGCCGAAAAATCCGTGGTCGGAAGCAACGGCCGGAGCGGTCCAGTCCACCTCGGAAAGGGCTCTGTCCACCACGTCGTAAATAAGAGCGGCGTTCACGCGGCTTTCATCAAGCACCACATGAAAGGCCGTGGCGGGGATGGCGCGGAACTGCGGGGTACGGATGCCTTCCACGCGGCTGATCAGGGCGGTATTGTAGTTCTTGCCGCCCACCAGCATTTCCGCGGGTTCGCCCATGCGCACGATATCCGCGCCGGTCATGATAAAACGGGAGCCAGTTTCGTTCGTCGTATCCATGCTCATAAAAGCCTCTCGGTCATTTTTTCAGGGAAAAACGCATTCCGTTCCGATGACGCCGCGTTGCCGCTACGCTTCCAGATGGGAAGCCACAAGGCGTATCAGACGGGCGAGCTGATGGGTGAAGCCGGATTCGTTGTCGTACCAGACCACGATCTTGAGCATGGTCTTGTTCATGACCGTGGTGAAGGAGGCATCCACGGTGCCGCCGTGGGTATCGCCCACATAGTCGATGGAAACCAGCGGCTCGTCGCAGTAGCCGAGGGCCTCGTAAAGCCAGGTTTCGGAAGCATACTTGAGCGCGGCGTTCACTTCCTGCGCGGTCACTTCCGTCTTGAGTTCGCAGGTGAAGTCCACAAGGGACACGTCGGGCGTGGGTACGCGCAGCGCGCCGCCGTTGAGCAGCCCGTTGAGTTCGGGAATGATGAGTCCCACGGCGGCAGCCGCACCCGTAGTGGTGGGGATGATGGAAAGTCCGGCCGCACGACCGCGACGCAGATCCTTCTGCGTGCCGTCGAGCAGACGCTGACTCATGGTATAGGAATGGATGGTGGTCATGAGACCGTGCAGAATGCCGAACTCGTTGTGCAGCACCTTGACGGCGGGAGCAAGACAGTTGGTGGTACAGGAGGCCGCGGAAATGACGTCGTGCCGGGCAGGATCGTAAATATCCTGGTTCACGCCCATGACGATGGTGGCGTCGGCATCGTTGCAGGGAGCGGAAATGATGACTTTCTTCGCGCCGCAGGCAAGGTGCATCGCCAGAAGTTCGCGCTTTCTCAGCGTGCCCGAGGTATCCACCACAATATCCACGCCGTAGTCGGCCCACTTCCATTCGCCCTTGTCGCAACGGGTGATGGCAATTTCACGGCCGTCGAGTCTGAGACCGTTTTCCGTGACCTCCACCTTGCCGGGGAAGCGGCCGTGCACGGAATCATACTTGAGCAGGTAGCCCATTTCCTCGTTGGTGGCGCGATGGCCGTTGATGACCACCACCTCGCACTGAGGGAAGAGATGCATGACACGAAGCAGATATCTGCCGATACGCCCAAACCCGTTGATGCCTATTCTGATCATGACAGAACCCTTTGTTTGACGGCCATACGGCGAACATCCGCCTCCCCTGACGGTCAGGAGTGCATCGCGCGCCCGATGGAAGGCACCATACAAAAGCCCCGTGTCGGGAGAACGGCAGAATCATGGCAGTTGCGTGACAAGGGTCCGGGGAACAGGGCGGGCCTTAAATACAAAACCGGCCCGGGACGGAAAGGAAAATCCCGGGTCGGTTCCATCCGGCATCCTGCGGGTCTGGAGCCGGCGCTGCCGCATATCCTGTTGCCACAGAAGGATATGCAGGCCCATTCTGTTCTCTGAGGTTTGGCTGTTCCCTCTTGAGAAAGCAAGATACCGGCAATCAGTGTCCGCATGAGGTCAGTTGTGTGTCAGTTGTGTGTCAGTCTTCTCTTTTTCATAAAAGTGTGGCATTGTGCGCGTAAGATACAGGTTCCGAAATTTTTTGTTTCACCGGTTGAGGAAAATATGAGTGAAAGCCTCATTCTCGTCGTCGACGACGAACAGGATATACGCGATTTACTGGTATTCAATCTGAAACGCGATGGATACGCCACACTGGAGGCGGCAGACGGCAATACCGCGCTGGAACTGGCACGGAGCAGGAAACCCGCGCTCATTCTGCTGGACGTCATGCTTCCGGGCATGGACGGGCTGGCCGTGTGCCGCGAACTCGGCAAGGACAGAAGCACGGAGCATATTCCCATCATCATGCTCACCGCGCGCGGCGACGATGTGGACCGCATCGTGGGCTTCGAACTCGGAGCGGACGACTATGTGGTCAAACCCTTCAACACCCGCGAGCTGCTCCTCCGCATCAAGGCCATGCTGCGCCGCCGCGCCGTACAGAAGGAAGACGACCCCTTGCTCCGCTGCCACGGCGTATGCCTCGACCCGCAGGCCCACAAGGTCACGGTGAACGACAAGCCCGTGGAACTTACGGCCATACAGTTCTGCCTGCTGGAAGACCTCATGAAGAACCCCGGCTGCGTCCGCTCCCGCGAGGAACTGCTCGGTTCCGTGTGGGATTACCAGTTCGACGGCTACGACCGTACGGTGGACACGCACATCAAACGCCTGCGCGCCCGTCTCGGAGAAGCGGCGGACATCATTGAAACCGTACGCGGCATAGGCTACCGCTGCAAAGGCTAGCACATGAAGGCTCCCTCCATCATCGCCAACAGAGAATCCTGCTTCACCGATCTCACCGCCCCGGAAAAGCCCGCTCCGCCGCAGACGCCGCTCATGGAGCAGTCCATTCCTCTCGACAGCATTCTCGACAGCCTGGACGAAGGCGTCATCATTCTCGACAGGCAGGGCATCGTGCTCAAGGCGAACCCCTCGTTCTGCCGTCTGTTCGCCAAAAACGCCGTAGGTATGCCCGCCGCATCCGTGGTACCCGGATCCACCTTCCGGGAAATGCTGGATGCGTTTCTGCACGATTTTCTGCCCGAACACCATTCCTCACCGGCGTTCCGCATCAGCATGGAAAAAGATATCGTGCTCAGCGTGCGCATCACCCCGCTCAAAAACAACGATCTGCTCTTTGCAAGCCCTTCGGCTCCCTACGCCGTGGTGGTCTTCCACAACATCAGCGACCTTGTCCGCCTGAACCGCCGGCGCAGGGAGTTCATGGGAGAAGTGGCGCACGAGCTGCGCACGCCCCTCACCACCATCATAGGCTTTGCCGAAACCATACTCGACCTGCCGCCGCATCACACCGAAGACAGGCAGAAGTTCACCGGTACCATACTGCGAAGCGCAAGGCACATGGCGCTGCTTGTGGAAGACATGCTGCACCTTTCCCGGCTGGAAAGCGGTACCGTGCCCCTCAAGCCCACCTGCGTGCGTGCGGCCTTCGTCCTGGAAGACGCGCTGGATACCTGCTCCCGCCACATGGAAGCCAAGGAACTCACAGCCGACATTCATATCGACCGGAGCATGAACATCCGGGCCGACGCCCACTACATCACCCAGGTGTTCCGCAACCTTCTGGAAAACTCCTGCCGCTACGCTCCGAAAGGCAGCGTCATCACCATCACGGGCGAACCCTCGCCCTTTGAGTCCATGGCCGTGTTCACCGTGTCCGATCAGGGACCGGGTATCCCGGAATCCGACTGCGAGCGCATTTTTGAACGCTTCTACAGAGTGGAAAAGGAAAGGGTCTCTCCTTCCTCCACAGGGCTGGGTCTTGCCATCTGCAAGCATATCGTGGAAAGGCACGGCGGCATGATCCGGGCGGAAAAGGGGCCGGGCGGCATGTTCCTCTTCACCATTCCTCTGGCTCAATAGCCCCGTGCCGCCTCTTCCCTGAAGGAAAGGGGCGGCATGTCACTGACGCCGGACCTGTCGACAGAGACCGGTACGGCATATCCGCCGCTTTTCCGGCCTCTCTGCCCTTCGCTGCTCCGTGCCGGCTTCTGCTATGCGGCAAAGGGAAAGCTCAGGCCGCCTCTTTTCTCCCCTCAAATATCCGGGTTCCATGAACCGCCGTCTCATCATTAAAAATATCCGCCTTCGCGGATGATGCCGGTCCACAGAAACGCATTAAGGATATCCCCTCCCCCAAAATACCACCGAAAAACTCACTCCGGGACTACTCGTGCCTCCGCCCTCCCCTCCCTGCCGTTTTTCGGAAGCGGAAGATCCGCGAAAAAACCATCTCATCTTTCCCCTCTGCGGGAAATGCCGTTTTCCGGTGTTGACAAGCCCCCCGAAAATCCATAAAAAGAATGTCCGAAGCGCCAGCTTAGCTCAGTTGGTAGAGCAACTGATTCGTAATCAGTAGGTCTGGAGTTCAAGTCTCCAAGCTGGCTCCATGAATTTCAAGCACCTGTATGCAAATGCAGGTGCTTTTTTTTGTACAAAAAGCCTGCGTCTCCATTCAGGGCCTGTACGCCCTCTTGGCTTTACCGCTCCGCTTTCTGCCGGAGGCAACGCGGCATTTCCCGCATCAGCACTCCGGCACCGCCATAAACGGCATTCCCTGTACTGATCGCACGCACCATGTTTCCCTCCTGCATTTTCTCCCTCAGTCTCCTCTCACCGTTCCATCTGCAAAACAGTTCTTGCCTGAAAAGAAAAATCACGCCTCTTTTTACCGGCTTTCCGCATCGCTTCTCATGACTGGAAGCAAAACGTATGAAATAAGCACAAGCTTTCTCGAGAACGCCCTCTGATAAACCGTTACCCACTATCTTCACTGACAGGTACGAATAAATAAACAGTCCGCCGGAATACGTTGCCTTACGAACAACATATCCCGGCGGAGAGTAGAGGGAAAAGATCAGGTGTTCCGATCGAGATCTTCCCCCATGCCCTGTTGGTATGATAAGGCAGGTCGCCCCAAAAGCAGGGGCAGACTCATCAGGCCCGGGTCTCCATTCGGGCCGCCGTCATCCGTTCCGAAGGCAGGGCTCTGCGGAACTACTTGACCTTGGCGATGGCGCTGCAATCTTCCCGGTCAAACGCAGTTGCCTTTTTATACAGTTCATACGCACACGCGGCCAGAGGCATGGTCAGGCCCTCCCGCACGGAAGCGCAGTCCAGAGCGATACCCATATCCTTTCGCAGCAGACTGAGGGCAAAGGTAGGCGTATAATTGTTCTCCACCATCTTACCAAAGTTACGCGTGAACTGCGTGGAGCCGCCTGCACTTGCCTTGACGACGTCGGCCAGAATCTGCATGTCCAGCCCCTCGGCCTCGGCAAAACGATAGAATTCCCCTACCGCTGCAAGATTAATGGCCCCCAGCAGATTTGTCATGGCCTTTATCAGCTTGCCGTTACCGACCTTACCGAGCTGATAGACCTTTTCCGCAATAGGAGCAAACACGCCTTCTGCTGCCTTGAAGGCGTCCGGATCACCGGCGCCCATAATCACCAGCGTACCATCAATGGCCTTGGGCAGAGCCCCCGTCATGGGAGCATCAATGACACGCACATTGCGGTCGGCATAATAGGCCTCCACCTCACGGACCACGGCTGGAGAGCAGGAAGTCATTTCTATGATGATCGCCCCGTCTTTCACCGCCTCGTGCATGGCTTCGTTCATGTATACTTCCCGGACGGAATCATCGTTGGGAACGACACTGATGATGAAGTCCGCCTCTCCAACCATGTCTTCCAGGCGCTCATCAATAACAGCGCCTGCCTTCTGCACTTCCAGAGGTCCGGCCGTAATCCCCCTATAAACCATGACGTGCAGTTCATGGCCGGCGTTGAGCAGATTCTTTGCTATGGGAGTTCCCATGGTTCCCAGTCCGAAAAATGCTATCTTTGCCATGTGTTTCTCCTTAAATGACCGAGCTCCCGCATTGGAAACGCCGCCTCGACGGAAACGCGGAAAAAACGCTACAGACGCAGCAGACGGGAGGCGTTGCCGTACAGAATGCCGTTTTTGACGGACTCATTGTTTCCGAAGGCCGTATCCACCTCCCTCAGCGCATCATGAAGCGTACTGAACGGATAATCCGTACCAAAAAGAACCTTGTCCGCCCCCAGTTTTTCTACGCTTTCCAGCATCCTGTCAGCCGAACACAGCGTCGTGTCCGTATAGACGTTGTGCAGCCCCCGTGTCCCTTCCGCAAGTTCCGCCGCATACTTGTTCGCACAGTGTGCGGCAATAAGCGGAAAATCTGGATACCTGCGTGCAAGATCGAAAAAATCCTCTATGGCCCCGGCTTCAGGCATGGACGGATAGGAGGCCTCCTGTTCCGGCAGATAGTAATAGCTTATGCCTATATGAAACATGACGGGCAGTCCGGCTTTGCCGAACACCTCCACAGCCGCCCGGGTACGGTCATCCTTCATTCCGGCATTCTGAAGAACGGAATGAATTTTGAGTCCCTTTGCCCCGCGGACGATATCTCTTTTCAGCTTTTTCACCATGTCATCCACAGGCAGACTGAAATCCGGACTGGAAAAAGGAATCATACGGGAATCCAGCCTCGATGCCGCAAGGTACTCCTCAAAACTCGTATAAGGATATACGGGAAGCAGAACGGAACAGGTCACATGCTCTTCATCCATGCTCGCACCGATATTTTCCAGCGTAGCTCCGAGCAGACGTTTCTGCCCCTGCCGCATACGCTCTTCCAGTTCGGAGGAGGTTTTCCCGACCGCAGTGAAATGGAATCCACGGCGTCCATTTTCCGCAAAATGATCGTCCATGAATTCTGGACGGGGCTGAAAGGTTCGAAAGCCGACATTACCACCGAGAAAGATATCTCCCATGTGTACGTGAATATCGATAACCTTTCTCACGGCAGTTCCTCCATGCTGCAAAGAATGAAATAAATCAGCACATATGGAAAAACGTGCACATTCACAGCATACTAAAGGTTAAGCAGACGTCTGGCGTTACCGGAGAAAATCTTTCCGGCAACATCCGAATTCTCTCCGAAGGCCAGTTCCACCTGGAGGGCTGCGTAATGCATGTCGGAGAAGGGATAATCCGTACCGAAAAGGAGCCTATCCTCGCCGAGAGCATCCACCGTCTCCCTGATATGTGCCGCGCCTGCAAAGGTCGTATCGGTATAGACATGGTCCAGCCCCCTTGTCATTTCCGCCAGGGCCGACGGATAATTGCGGCAGCAGTGCGCCGCCACGAGATCATAATGAGGGAACGTCCGGGCAAGCTCGACAAAGTCTTCTATGGCGCCGAATTCTATGGTCGTCGGATATTTTTCTTCCTGGCTGCGCACATAGTAATTGCTTTTTCCGACATGCGTCACGACAGGCAGTCCCGCTTTTCCGAAAAGTTCCACAGCTTCAAGCACGATAGGATCGAGCAGCCTTCTGTTCTGAATCACGGGGTGAAGCTTCAGGCCCTTCGCCCCATGTTCGATATCTGAACGCAGCTTGTCGATGATCTCCTTCTCCGGGCGTGAAAAATCCATGCTCGTAAACGGAATGAAACGCGGATCACAGCGTGAGGCGGCAACATACTCTTCAAAGGAGGTATAGGGATAAATAGGGAGAAGAACAGAATATACGCATCCTTCCTTATCCAGTGTACGGCCTATGTTCTCGCATGTGGCAAACTGAAGCCTCCGCTGTCCGGCCATCATACGTTCCTGCAGTTCTTCGGCGGGCTTACCCTGAGCAGTATAGGTAAATCCGTTGCGGTCGTTTTCCGCAAAACAGTCGCCCAGATCCTCCGGGCGGACAAGGCCGGTACGGAAAGAAACATTGTTTCCCGTGAAAATATCGCCGAGATGAGCATGGAAATCTATAAGTTCCCTCATAACACATACCTTCTGAACAATTTTTGAAAAGCCGCATGCACTGCATGGCGAAACTTTTTCGCAGAGATGCGCAACAGTCCTCCACCTGAACCGCCGACAGTCTGAGTCCCGGCAGTCCGGTGGAGGCTGAAGCTGAAAACAACAGACGTGTTGAAATGCCTTGCTCTTCAGAACTGCTAGAACAGAATTCCGGGCAGCCACAGCGCCAGCTGAGGGAAAATGGTCAGCAGAAGCACCATGAAAAGCATGAGGAAGAAGTAGGGAACGATGCGCCGGAATATGGCCGCCATGGGTATTTCGGACACCATGATGCTCATGGCAAAAACATTGATCCCCACGGGGGGTGTAATCTGACCGCACTCCATGAGAATGACGACACACACGCCGAACCACACGGGGTCAAATCCCAGGGCCATGATGGAGGGGAAAATTGCGGGCAGAGTGAGCAGAATCATGGGAGTGACGCTGAGCATACATCCGAGGATAAGGTACAGAATCACCACGCCAAGCAGGATCACATAACGGTTCGTGTCCCAGCCCACGACAATGTCGGCAAGTTCATACGGCAGGCCCGTTGCGGCAAAAAAGTATCCGAGCAGACCAACGCCGATGAGAATGAGCAGGCAGGTAGCCGTGACCTGTGCGGAGGAACGCAGGGACTCCAGGAAGGTGGCCCAGGTCAGACGCCTGCGTACGGCCGCGTAAAACATCGTGCCCGCAGCCCCCACGGCGCCGCCTTCGTTGGGGCTGTACCATCCGGCAAGAATACCGCCGAGAACCAGAAGGATAAGCCCCAGCATGGGAAAGATACCGAGACTGGCGCGCAGCTTTTCCTCCAGCGTATAACGCTGACCGGCAGGAGCCAGTTCAGGATGACGCATGGCCAGAAAGACCGCATATGTCATGAATAATCCGGTCAGTACCAGTCCGGGAACCACGCCTGCCATGAACAGCTGTCCTATGGAGGTTTCGGTAACCAGGGCGTAAAAAATGAACCCCGTGCTCGGAGGAATAAGAATGCCGAGCGTTCCGCCTGCAGCAAGCGCACCGCAGGCTGTGGCTGAATCGTAGCCTTTCTTTTTCATTTCAGGCAGAGCCACCGACCCCATGGTCACGGCTGTAGCCATGGAGTCGCCCGCCACGGCTGCGAAGCCTGCGCAGCCGCCTATGGAAGCCACGAGCATACCACCGGGCGTTCTCCCCAGCCATACGCTGCACGCCGTGAACAGATCGCGGCTGATGCCGCTGTGTTTGGCAAGTTCACCCATGAGAACAAACATGGGCACCACGCTGAACGTATACGTGGCGGATGTACTGTAGGCCGCACGCCCCAGCATTTCCATGGGAGGCGTCAGGGAAGGATAAATGGAAATCATGCCGATGAAGCCCACGAGCGTCATGGCATATCCCATGGGTACCCCCAGCAGGATGAGTACCATAAGAAAAGCCATTCCGCTGAGACCGAAAGCAAACAGATTTTCCGAAAACGCGGTATCCCTGCACAGGAAAGGAAGAACGGCCAGTCCGACGCTGACAAGCAGCGCAAGCACTATGAGATAGCCCTGCTTTTCCCGCACGCTGGCTGCGATCAGCTCCATGGCGTTGGCAACCAGAGAAAAAGCAAGGAACAACAGCCCGATGCAGGCAAAAAACGTAAATCCGTAAAGGGGAATGGCCAGCTGCGGACTGGCTTCATTGCTGTCGAAGCGCCCCAGACCAAGCTTGAAAAGCGACCAGGCCATAAGACAGACAAGCAGGCTCGAAGCAATGCAGGCAACCATGTCCATAAGCTTGCCCACGGCAGGATTCAGATGTTCCGTAAGCAGGGTGACGCGGATATGGGCACGCCTGTCCTGAACATAGCCGAATCCGGCAAAAACCATGGTCACCAGAGAAAATTCCACCAGTTCTATAGCTCCGGGCACGGAGCGGGAAAACGCCATTCTGGAGACCACGTCGATGACGGTGGGCGCGCACATGGCCAGCAGGGAAAGGGTGGAAATACAGAACAGCAAGCCGTTCAGGCGATTGGACTGTTCTGACAGTCGGCCTGCAACTTTGTCCAAAAACTCACTCATGAGATTATCCCGTACACCTTGTATGAAGGCTCCGACTTGCCTCTCCGCTTTCCGCAGCAAAAGCGGAAAACGGAGAGGGATGACAGCTCGACAGGTTTTACCTGGCGGCGTTTTCCTGCTTGATCTGAGCGGAAAGTTCCATAAGGCGCTTCAGCATCCTTTCCGCATCGGCTCTGGTACAGAATTCATTTTCCACCATACGGTCGGTCCATGCCTGATACAGAGGCGTCAGCTTTTCTCTCCAGCGGGCCTGTTCTTCTTCGGAAAGGGTATAGAAGGTCGCTCCAGCCTTTCTGAATACTTCGCGAGCCACGTCGTCCCCGTCGTCGAAAGGCTTGGAGATATGCCGGGCGAATTCCTCGCTCATGCAGTATTCTTCAAAGGATTTCTGAATTTCCGGGGGGAAGCTGTCCCACAGACTGCGGTTGATACCGAAAACACGAAGTTCGGACTGAAGACCGATGTCGGTGACATGATGCAGGAATTCCTGAGTTTTCACGGAAGGCGCGGCAATAAGGGCGAACAGCATTCCGTCGGCCTGATTGCGTGCCAGCGCCATATATACGTCAGGGAAGGGAACAATGATGGGATTGGCGCCGAGAGCCGTCACCATATCGGCGATGGGCTTGTTGATGGCGATGATGCGCAGCCCCTTCAGATCTTCAAGCGTACGGATGGGCTTGTTGATGGTACCGACTCTCAGCACGCCGCAGCCCTGATAGCCCAGCACCTTGAACTTGCTTTCCACTTCACGCTGAATTTCCGGGAATTCCTGATACATTCTCCAGCTCAGGACGCCGTTCGAAACGGCATCATCCACCAGCATGGGCAGACTGAACATATCGTGGAGAGGAAATTCGTTGAGGTTGCGGGTGGTGTTGGAAGCTCCGATATCCACTATGCCGCTGGCTGTGGAAGAAAAGATATCCCCTTCGGGGCAGATGGTATTGGGGTTGAAGTAGCGGATTTTCACCTGGCCGTTGGTGGCCTTTTTAATATCTTCGATCCAGGGTTTGATACCGTTGATCACGGCATAGTGGGTTTCAAAGATATTGCTCGTCATTCTCAGGTTATAGGTTTTGGCGACGGCTTCTCCAGCCCCCGTCACGCACGAAAATGCCAGAAGCAAGAGAGAGAGAGAGAGAGAGAGAGAGAGAGAGAGAGAACGTTTCATAAACACACTCCGTACTAAAAATAATGAAACATCATTTCCTCTGCAAAAACACAAAATGCTATTTTTCTCCTTTTACACCTCCCCATACATCACAGGTAAAATAAAACAACAGCATATTATTACATTATTAATACATGAGTTAATAAAAATTTACGAAATGGCTGACGATTACATGCAGAACATGTCACGCAGCAGAGGCATGACGTTGTCCATGGTCACGGGGACGGGGGACAGCGATGCCAGAGGCTCATGCACGACGGCGTCCGCCAGTTTCTGAAGCTCCTCCTCGTCGGCTCTTTTCAGGGAAAGCGGCGTCAGGCCGATACCTTCGCAGAAGCTCCTGTACGCCTTCGCCGTCATCAGTCCCGCTTCTTCCGCACTTTCATCGCCGCAGAAGGATACGCCAAGCAGCCTCCCTACACGCCGTACCTTTTCCGGACAGGCTTCCGCCACGAATCTGATCGTGGAAGGAAGAGAATACGCGCAGGCCTTGCCGTGCGGAATATGATAGCGCGCACCGATGACATGAGCTACGGAGTGCCCCACATGTGCCGAGGCGCAGGCCAGCATCCAGCCGCCGAGGCTCGCACAGGACAGCATTCTCCTTCTCGCCTCTCCGTCGGAACCGTTCTTCACTGCTCTGGGCAGACATTCAATGACCTCTTCCATGATTTTTTCGCAGACAAGGTCGGTTGCCACACAAGACAGAACGGACATGTACGCTTCACAGGCATGAGAAAACACGTCAAGCCCCGTCACCATGGTCAGAGAGGCGGGCATGCCTTCCGTCAGAGAAGCATCAAGCACGGCAAACTCGCTCATGCCCGCAACCGCAAGGATGGGAACTTTCACAGCATTTTTGATGTCGGAAATAATGAGCCCGTTGGAAAGCTCGCTCCCGGTCCCGGAAGTCGTGGGAACAGCAATAAGCCCGGGAGAAGGAATCATGGAACGGGACATGTCCGCATAGTCGAGAATCTTTCCTTCATTGAAACGAAGGATATTGATACCCTTGGCAGTATCTATCGAACTGCCGCCGCCTACGGCAATGACACAGTCACACCGTTCCGCACGGCAGATCTTTGCGCCATCGTCAATGATTTCGGAAGGTGGATCCGGCTGTACTTCAGCATAAAGCACGCAACCGAGTCCCTCTTTTTCAAGAATATGCTGAATACGGTCAGCAATACCAAGCTTCACTATCCCTTCGTCACAGACCAGAAACGCCTTATGAAAACCGGCATCCTTCATCAGTTCACCGATATGCTGGAGTGCTCCATACTTCTCCAAAACCTTCACATGCTGTGTAAGAGTAAAATTCATGTATTCCTCTTTCGGTTGGGGGACGGAATCTACGCCGTGCCGATACCTGGTGCAGACACGGACGGAGTCGATATCAACCAGCAAAGCAATTATTATGCCATAATTTTACCAAGCGTATAACCTGTAAAAATAACATACCTTCTCAAAAGTTCCGCCTGCGAATCGACGTTTTTCACAGGACAATCATGTCCTTATTCAGGTCATTACAGGCAAGCATGTACTGATTCAGGTCAAACCAAGACCGCTCCCAACTCATCATTCACAATCAGCAGGCAAGGTCACTTGCTCTCCTATGCGTAGACTCCATGAAAAAGAAAAACCGAAACCATCACCGGAACGTCCCTCCGTCTCTCCAGAAATGGCGCATGTCATAAAAAATAAAGGCGGGGTATGGCTCGCGATGTGCAGTCTTACCCCGCCGGTGGTTATCTTCCGTTATGCCGTTTTACATGCAATTGTACTTCTTCAAAATATCGCGCAACCGGTTAAGAGGTATGGCATGGGCGTAGCGTCCCTTGATCCCCTTCGTGGTGGTCGCCATGCACAGGGCGTTGATGATGGCCTCATGCGTAGCTTCCACGGTGGCGGTGAAAAGAGCATTCATCCGGGCATGGTTCAACGTCGTCACCTGGAACTGTCCGCTGGAATTATCGAGCCTGTTTCCCGTAGAGAAGGCAATGAAAATATCACCCGAACCGTCTGCAGCCGTACTGCCGGTAATACCGACACCGAGTCCTGCTCTGCGGGCGAGCCTTTTACACTGATCCGCCAGCAGCGGCGCATCGGTAGCAACGATGACGATGATGGAGCCGTCCCCTTGGTAAGGCCTGACCGGTTCTGTAGGATTATCCCGACCCGGCACTTCCGAAACGGGAATTTCCCGCCCCACGGGCGCTCCGGCAATGGTCAGCTCAGGACGGCGGCCATAATTGGCCTGTACCATGACACCTATGGTATAACCGCCTTCTTCCGGAGGAAGTACGCGGGAACTTGTACCTATGCCGCCCTTGAACTCATGACAGCACATTCCCGTTCCGCCGCCCACACAGCCTTCGGCAACAGGGCCGGAAGCCGCGTTGTCCAGCGCGGAAATCACATGTTCGGGTTTGACATGGAACCCGTTGATATCGGAAAGGAATCCGTCCCAGGTTTCGGCAACCACAGGAAGCATCCAGTCAAGGGCGCCGGGATACTTGCGGCAGTAATAATCAATGACGGTATCGCGCACCACGCCCACACTGTGCGTATTGGTCAGCATAATGGGGGAACCGAGCAGGCCGGATTCCTCCACCCACCAGGAACCTGTCATCTCACCGTTGCCGTTCAGGCTGTGCATACCGGCATAAAAAGGATGATTGATGATGTCGTCGCCGGGAATGACGGCGGAAACCCCGGTTCGCGCAATGCCGCTCACCGGCCCTTCTCCATCCTTGATGATGGTGGTATGCCCGACTCTGACCCCGGAGACGTCGGTAATGGCATTATACCTGCCGCACGGATAACGTCCGATGTTCAGCCCGAGTTCCCTTGCCCGCATACGTTTGCCTTCCGGTATGGAAGCGGCAGGGGAAGCTTCCGCCACACGACCGGACACGGCGGACAGTGCTCCCACGGCCGCAACGGCTGCGGAGCCTTTTATGAAGTCTCTGCGAATCATGACTTTCTCCTCATCGTTTCAGGTGAAGAACAGCATATGAAAACCACGCCGGAACAGAGCGGCCGTACGGAAAGCGGAGTCTGTTTTTCCGTACGGGCCGCCGTATGTTTCTGCTACATGTTGTGAGTCAGGAGCAGACTGATCTCGGGGAAAATAATGATGGCAATGAGAACGAGCAGAAGAACAAGAATCATGGGGAACACTTCTTTGCTCATGGCTCCCAGACTGCACCCGCTGACGCTGCTCGCCACAAACAGGTTGGGACCGACAGGCGGAGTGACGAAGGCTATGGCAAGGTTCATGGTCATGATGACGCCGAAGTGAATGGGATCCACGCCCAGCGACACCATGATGGGCACGAGAATGGGGGTAAGGATGACGGTGGCCGGAGCCGGTTCCATGAAGGTGCCGATGAACAGCAGGAAAAGGTTGATGATGATCAGCACCACCCACTTGTTTTCAGACAAGCCCAGCATGATGTGCGCCACCTGCTGGGGAATGGATTCGATGGCCACAACGAAACCGAAAATGCCGGCCATGGCCTGAAGCATGATGACCACGGCGCTCGTGACGCAGCAGTCCACCATGATGGAAACGAAGTTGGAACGATTGATGCCCTTATACACGAACACGCCGACAAGCAGCCCGTAGGCCGCGGCGATGGCCGCGGATTCCGTGGGCGTCATCACGCCGCCGTAGATACCGCCGAGGATGATGACGGGAACCATGAGGCCCCACTTGGCGTTATTGACGGCCTTCAGCAGCCGGGGAAGGCTGAACTTGCGGTCTTCCCCCTTCCAGCCGCGCTTTTTGCAATAAAAGTAGCTGTAGACCATGAGCGCGCCGCCCGTCAGAATACCGGGAAGGACACCCGCCATGAACAGCTTGCCGATGGACACTTTGGCCAGCACACCGTACACGATGAAGGGATTACTCGGCGGAATGAGAACGCCGATGATGCCCGCACAGGCCACGATGGTGGCGGAAAACACCTTTCCATACCCGCGCTCCACCATGGCGGGAATACTCATCATACCTATGGAGGCCACGGTAGCGGGACCGGAACCGCTGATGGCGGCAAAAAACATGCAGGTAAGAATCGTGGCGATGGCGATGCCGCCGTGCATACCGCCCACGACTTCGTCGGCAAGCTCAAAAAGCTGACGACTGATGCCCCCCACCCCCATCATGATGCCGGAGGCGATGAAGAAGAATATGGCCAGAAAGGGGAAGGAGTTGAGCGATGAATAGGCGGTCTGCGCCACGTTGCCCCACGGCAGATCGCCGGAACAGGCTATGGCTGCAAGGCCGGACAGAGCGAGACAGACGGCAATGGGAATACCGAGCAGAAGAAAGACAACCAGACTCACCATGAGCACGGCTATGGTGCTCACGTCCACTTTCAGCACCATGGGGGCAGCAAGTACGGCAAGCACGGCAATACCTATCAGCGAATCCTTCCAGCCGCACACGCGCATCTGCCGAACAAGATTCTGGATCAGACGCACCGCCATGAGTCCGAAGCTGACGGGCAGAGAAAGATAGCACACATAATAGGGCAGACGCAGAGCCGTTGTAAGCTGCGGAAAACGCATCTGCATGGAAATGGTCTGACAGGAAAGAATGATGATCACCACGGCAAGCACAAGAAATGCGCCCTCGTTGATGATCCAGAAAATGTTCTGTCCCCTTTCGCCGAAACGGCTTACCAGAGCCGTCACGGAAAGATTGTCGCGCTTCTTGATCGCAATGGGAACGGCCAGATAGGAACACCAGATAAAGCACATGAGGGACAGTTCTTCAGCCCAGGCGGTATTGCCCTCCATACCGAAGACGTCGGAAAAGATATAACGGAACAGCACCTGCCAGGTGATGAGGATGATGGAAGTCAGCAGCCCCAGAACAAGGAAGGGTTTTTCAAAATTTTCATCCAGCCAGTGAAGAAAAGCGCGCATGGAGACCTCGCTGCAAAAGAACGTAAAAGCAGAACGTCGCAAAAAGGACGGCAGGCTTGCTCCCCCGCCGTCCAGCTGAAAAACGTTGTTACTTCTGAGTTGCCGTCAGCAGGGAATAGAATTCGGCGTCGATGTCCGGCACAAACCTGTCGTACACGGGCTTCACCGCCTCAAGGAAGGTGGCCCTGACATCTTCGGGGAACGCATAGACCGTCATCTTGTTCTGTTCACCGTACTTCAGACCGTCGGCATCCATCCTGTCCACCAGATCCTGGCCGAAGGAACAGGCTTCCACGGCGGCCTTCTTCAAAGCGGCCTGTACGTCGGAGGGAAGGGAATCCCAGTAGGATTTGCTGATGAGCCCCACCATGCTGGTATAGCTGTGGGAAGTCGGAAGAGCGTAATGCAGCACATCGCCGCGGCGGGACGTGTAATAGTCGGCGAAGCTGAGAAGTTCGCCGTCAATGGTTCCCTGCTGAAGTGCGGTGTATATTTCCGCAAAGCCCATGGGGGCGGGAATCATCTTCAACGTTTCCGCCAGCATGTTGTCGACAGGGGAAGCCGTCGTGCGCATCTTGATTCCCTTGAGAGAAGCGAGGTCGGGAATGGCGCGCTTGTTCGTCATATAATGGCGGTTGGGGCAGTCGGCATATACCAGAGCCATGAGGTTGACCTTGGCCAGCTGTTCATTCATGTACTGACCGAGTTTGCCTTCATTGAGCTCTTTGTACAGGGCTTCTTTTTTCGCGGGATCAATGATGAAGGGCAGATCGAATGCCATGGCGGAAGGCCAGAAGATTCCGAGATTGGAAGTACCGCAACCGCCCATCTGAAGGTCGCCGCGCTGGGTTGATTCCGTGACTTCGCGGTCACCGCCAAGCACGGCGTTCTCATAAAGTTTTACGGCAACTCTGCCGTCGGAATAGGAGGAAGCAAGTTCACCGAATTTTCTGAATGTCTGGGAGTACACGGCATCGGGAGCGCCGTCGTGTGCGAAGCGGATATTATACTCAGCAGCATACGCAGAGGAAGTCCCCACACCCAGCATCAGGGCCAGGAGAGAAATAGAAAGAAAGAATTTTGCCATGCTCGAACCTCTTCTGTTAAACATGTTCCTTTTCTGCGGCCCGTTATGGGCCCAACCATGTTGTCGGACAAGCAATAATTATGCCAAAAATCACATATTCTACAACCTTCTAAAATAACTTGTTTTTATTATACAGCACATAAAAATGTCCTTTTTGCGATCAGGACATGAATATCCTGATTCAGGACATAATAACTTGACAATGTCCTGATTTAGGTCACAACAAAATATCCTCTTCATGCTGCTCATCACGCCATGCAGACCTCCTGCCGCTTCCTGAAGAAAGAGCCTTTCCACGGATTTTCCGCGTAAGGGAGAAAACAGAGTCAGACTGATGGAATGCGTCCAGCTGGTCGGAAAAAACAAAGGAGTTTCCATGAGGTATCGAAACGACACAGCTGCCACAGAAAAACAGGGTTCCCGAGAAGAGGACATCCATATCCCGACGCAGGCCCGGCTCGAAACATGGAAGCGCAACTTTGCTGCCGGAGCCGACGGACTCACCCGATGCCGGACGCTGCCTTTAAGCAGACTGCAGGAAACACTTCAGGCGAATCACGAACTTGTTCATGCTGCTGTCCCTGTCATGAAGGAATACGAAGAATGCTTCATGAAGGAACACGGAATCCTGATTCTGCTCACGCTCGACGGCACGCTTCTGCACGGCGCGGGAGCGGTGGAGCTGACGCAGAGCAGGGCCTTTCAACCCGGTACTCTCATGGAAGAATGCAGAGAAGAGGACGGCCTCCGCCACTGGGGCTGCTGCATAGAACCTCTTCAGGGCGGGAAGAACCGGATCATCGGATTTCTCGGCCTGATTCTGCCCCGCGAAGCCTTTCATGACGCTACCGCCGCCCTGATCCGCTCTCTTGCCGCCAACATCCACAATCATCACCATCTTCACGATCTTTTAAGCGACCAGTCCACGGTTCTAGAGCTGCTGACCGACGGCATCGTCATTCTTGACAGACAGGGAGGCATCAAGGCTGCCAATGCCAACGCCCGCCGCATACTGGGTATTCCGGGAGAGGAAAGCATCACCCTGGGGCCGATTTCCTCCTTTGTGCAGGACGGCGAGCCTTTCATGCAGATTCTACGGCGCAAGCGCAACGTCATGGATGAGGAAGTGACGCTGCGCGTGGGCAACTCGCAGAACCGCTATATTCTCTCCGCGTCCTTCATTCCCGAAGACAAGGGTGTCGTCTGTACTCTGGCCGAGACTGCCAGAATGCAGAAATTCGCCGTGCGTACAGCGGGGTCCAAAGCCATTTACCGTTTTTCCGACATACTCGGCGAATCGGATATCATCGTCAACGCCGTGCAGCTGGCCAAGGTAGCTGCACAAAGCGATATCACAACCCTCCTGCTGGGAGAAAGCGGTACGGGCAAGGAATTGTTCGCCCATGCCATACATAACGGCAGCTCCCGAAGAAACGGTCCCTTTGTAGTAGTGAACTGCGGAGCTCTGCCACGCGACCTGGTACAGTCTGAGCTGTTCGGTTATGAGGCCGGAGCCTTTACAGGGGCGGCAAAAAACGGCAAACCCGGGAAATTCGAACTCGCGGACGGCGGCACCATCTTTCTGGATGAAATCGGAGAAATGCCCATGGAGGCACAAACCAACCTTTTGCGCCTCATTCAGAACAAGGAAGTCAGCCGTGTGGGAGGAACGACGACCAAAAGTGTGGATGTACGCATCGTCGCCGCCACCAACAGAAATCTGAGCGAGGCCGTGGCCGGAGGCACCTTCCGTTCCGACCTCTTCTACCGGCTCAGCGTGCTCGTCATCAATATTCCGGCTCTGCGAAACCGATCCACCGACATCATTCTGCTGGCCGAACATTTTCTGCACAAATATGCCTCGGCTCTGAACCGCCCCATCGCAGGCTTCAGCACAAAGGCGCTTCAGGTTATGCAGCAGTACTCCTGGCCCGGCAATATACGGGAACTGGAAAACATCATAGAGCGGGCGGTGAACCTGGCAAAGGGAACGCACATTACAGATGCTGATCTGCCGGACTTTCTCCCCCACCGGCAGGATACTCCCCAGCCTGCGACGCCGGCAGTTCCCCCCAGCGAATACACGGGAAGCAACCTCTACCAGCGTGAATATCAGACCATTGTGGACACCCTCACCCACTGCAACGGCAACATACGTCTGACGGCACAGGAACTCGGTATTGCACGCAGCGCTCTGTACGGCAAGCTGACGCGCTTCGGTATAGACTATACGAAATTCCGGCATAAATACCGCTGAGCCTTTTTTCGCAGAGCCTCCGTGAAGGCTCTGCGAAAAAAGAAACCTCAGCGGGAAAAAGCCGCCAGCTTTTCCCTCAACGCTTTCATGAACACTTCATCCGCCTTGACGTCTCCCATAAGCCAGGGGCGGCCGATATATCCATACTTGGGCATTCCCAGCCGGTGATAGGTCAGCACCTCATACCTCACGTTGGGACGATCCGGCAGCATACGGCGTATGGCCATGATCTCTTCCTCCGTATCGTTGAATCCCGGAATGACCGGTGTACGGACAAGCACGGGAAGATCGGGGAAATGCGTCAATACATGATCAAGATTCTTGAGAATCTGCACATTGCTCTGCCCCGTGTACTCCTTATGTTTGGCAGCATCGAGGCTCTTCACGTCCATGATGAGCGAATCCAGCATTCTGCAGGCCAGATCCAGGTCTTCCGTAGCACACTGCCCACAGGTTTCGATGGTCGTATGCAGACGGGCCCGCTTCGCCTCTCGCAGAAGCGAGTGGGTGAAGTCGGGCTGAGCGAGGGGCTCGCCGCCGGAAACGGTAAGCCCTCCGCCGGAGCGGGTATAGAACACATCGTCTTCCTCCACTCTCTTCATGATGTCGGCAACGGTCCGTTCCTCCCCGTACCAGGACTGCGCTCCCGTAGGACACTGCCGCACACAGTCGCCGCAGTCCGTACATTTAAGACGGTCGTAACGGATAAGTCCATCGTCCGTCAGTGTCAGCCCTCCCGTCGTGCAGGTGCGGACACAGCGCCCGCACACCGAAGCGGTCAGACAACGATTGGGGTTGAAGGCACGCTCCGGCGTGATGTGTTGAGACTCGGGGTTGCTGCACCAGCGACAGCGAAGCGGACATCCCTTGAGAAAGACCACCGTGCGGATTCCGTCCCCGTCATGGACACTGAATCTCTGCACATTGAAAACCATGCCCTTGCGGTCTCTGTCCTGCATAAACCTCTCCTTTGAAACACGCCCGGTCTCAGACTGCCGCAGAGGGCCTGGGCGTGAGTTTTTTCCTTACATAGTAAACGAAGTACACGGTACTGGCGACGGAAGCCAGAATATCGCTCACGGGCTCGGCGGCGACGACGGCGAACACCTTGTCCTCGGCAAAGCCCGGAAGAATATAAATGAGCGGAATGAGCAGTATGCCCTTACGGAAAAAGGCAAAGAACAGGGAAAGCTTGCCGTCTCCCAGTGCGTTGTAGCTGTCCTGACTGACGATGGTCATTCCAAGGAAAAAGCAGCCGCAAATATACAGACGGAGCATGGGCGCAGCCTGTTCGACAAGAGCCTGATCCTGCGTGAACAGACTGACCACAAAACGCGGAAACGACACCAGAAGGCAGGTGCATACCAGCGAATACAAAAGCGTGGCCTTGCCCGCGAGCCAGATGGTCTCCTTTACACGACCGTAGTCGCCCGCTCCGTAGTTGAAACTGACGATGGGCTGCGCGCCCTGATAGATGCCGATCATCGGCAGAAGGACAAGCTGAAATATCGAAGCCAGTATGGCCATGGCGCCCACGGCCATGTCGCCGCCGAAATATGCAAGCTGCTTGTTGAAGCTGAGCAGCAGTATGCCCTCCGTGGAAATCATGAATGCCGGCGAAGAGCCCAGCACCACAATACGCCGTACAAGATCCCAGCAGGGCGGCATGAATCGGGCACGGATATGAAGCAGGGCCAGCGGCCCCCTGTAAAAACGCATGACCCACAGAAAAGATACGAACTGAGCTATGACCGTGGCTATGGCCGCGCCGCGGATACCCATATCCAGGCCGAAAATAAATATGGGATCCAGAATGATGTTGACGACTCCGCCGATAAGGGGCGTCATCATGCCGATTTTCGTGAAGCCCTGCGTGTTGATGAAGTAGTTCAACCCGAGACTCACCTGGAAAAAAAATGTGCCCAGGCTGTAGATACGCAGGTAATCCTCAGCATAGGGAAGCGTTGCAGCACTTGCCCCGAAAAGCAGAAGCAGCGGTTCACAGAAAATCTGTATGCCGAGCATGATCAGCCCGGAGGAGAGAAGAAGCAGAAAAAGGCTGTTGGACAGAATGTGATCCGCCCTGTCCTGATCCTGCGCGCCCATACTGATTCCGCTGAGCGGAGCTCCCCCTCTGCCGAACAGACTGGCCACCGCCATCATGATGGTCACGATGGGCATACACACGCCTATGGCCGTCATGGCAACGGCGCCGTCGTCCATGTGCCCGATATAGACGCGATCCACCAGATTATAGCACAGGGTGATCAGCTGGGCCAGCATGGCGGGAACGGCCAGGGAAAGCAGAAGGCCGGGAATTTTGCCGACAGCCAGCTTGTTTTCCATCGGAACACTCCTTGAAATAAGCGTAAAATACCGGGGAGAGCTGAAGAGGCGTTCCCCGAACGCCTTCCGCTCTCCCCGGTGGGAAATGAAATTCAGGGGAGCCTTGCAGGACGAGGCCGAACCGCGCCTCCTTCCGAAGCGTTCTTCCTCATCGCAGAAGCGTCTTCAGCCTGCGGCTCCGCCTGAACTCCGTACTGAACTTCAGATGTTCAGGAACTTCTTGGCATTGCCGTACATCACCTTTTCCAGAACATCCTTGTCGAAGCCGAGGGAGGTCGTCACTTCCAGCGCTTCGCTCAGATGTGTGAAGGGATGGGCGCTTCCGAAGAAAATCTTGTCGGACAGACGCTTGTTGATGACGGGAACATAGAAGTCCATCCACATGTTCATGGTGACGTCGGAAATATCCATGTACACGTTTTCGTTGCGGAACACCGTGGCAAGCGCTTCCTGCGGATAGTTCCAGGCGGCGTGGCTCATGACGATGCGCAGTTCGGGGAAGTCCGAAGCGACATGATCGACAAGCACGGGGCTGGTGTTTTTCATGGGCACGCGCGGCATGGGGGCAGGGCCGGTAGTCATGATAACCGGAACATTCAGTTCACAGCATACGGTGTAAAGGGGATAGAAACGGGCATCGTCCAAGGGCAGGCGACAGATGTCGGCATCAATGGATGCTCCGACGAAACCGTCTTCAAGCACCGCCTTCTTAAAGGCGTTGATACCGGCCATGCCCTTGTAGGGATCGAAACCGTAAAAACCGATCACGTCCTGAGGGAAGGCCTTCATGGCTTCAAGCACACCGGGGTTGGACGAGGCAGCACGAGATACGGTTTCACAGTCGCGGCCGTTCATGACGAATTTTTCCCCGCCAAGGCTGTGGAACAGGTTGATTTCTTCTTCAAGTGTGGGGGCGGGTCCGCTGCCGAATCCGGTTTCCGCGACAAAGCCGCTGAACGCAGGGTTGTTCACGATGGAGTCGATAACGGCCTTGACACAGGGACGAAAACGAAAATCAATGAATTTCATGGAGATTCCCACAAATATGCGGGAACGGTCTTCCCGGAACGGGTCAGGAAGACCGTTCCCTGCATGAGGTTAAACCGACTGCTGTTCCGTGCGGTCGATGAGATCGTTCTGCAGGTCCGTGTTCAGGTCCACGAAGTAGGCGCTGTAGCCGGCGATACGGACTACAAGGTTGCGATACTTGTGCGGATCCTTCTGCGCGGCAAGCATGGTCTCACGGTTGATGACGTTGATCTGCAGATGCCAGACACGCAGGTCGATGAAGCTGCGGAACAGGTCGACCAGCTTCTGCGTGCCCTCGTCGCCTTCCACGGTCTTGGGGGCGATCTTCATATTGAGCAGACGGCAGGCGCGGTTGGGTGCATTCCAGTTGGTGCTCTTGTACTGGGAAAGGAGTACCGCCGTCGGGCCGTTCACGTCCGAACCGTGCGAGGGAGAGCTGCCGTCGGAAAGCGGCGTCCAGGCTTTGCGGCCGTTGGGCATGGCGCTGACGAACTTGCCGTGGGGCACGTTTGCCGTTACGGAAGTGGTACGGATTTCAATGGGCTGTACGCCGTACTGCTTGGCGTAGTATCCAGTGAAGTCCAGGGCGCTTTTTTCCACCTGCTTGTACAGATTATCCGCGTAGTCGTCGCCGTTGCCGAAACGCGGCGCACGCTGCAGCATGGCCTGAAGCGCTTCCTTGCCCTCAAAGTTGCAATCCAGAGCTTCCAGAAGTTCCTGCATGGTGATGACGCCTTCCTCATAGACCAGCTTCTTGATGACGGAAAGCGAGTCCACCAGAGTGCCGAAGCCGATGGCGTCGAAGAAAGCGAGATCCAGCGCGCCCTCGGGAGCCTGGTCGCTGTTCAGATCCACGCAGGATTCCACACACAGGTTGTGCAGACCGGAGGCCAGAGGACTGGCGAAGTACTTGGCGCGGGTATGATGAATGGTGTCCTGCAGTACAAATGCCGTGGTGATAAGGTTGTTCTGCTGCGCCACATAGGCATTCCAGAACTCTTCCCAGGTCTTGAAGGTGCATGGATCGCCGGTTTCGAAAGTGAACAGCTCGTCGCCGAACTTCTTCAGGCGACCGTTGCGCAACGTCAGTTCCAGCGCTGCGCAGAGGTTCACCTGCGTGCCGGGGCTCATGTAGCTTTCGCGGTTGATCAGACGGGTCTCGTTGCAGCCGCTCACCACATAGTCGTACACTTCGCTGACGGGAGCTCCCTTGGCCAGCATACGGGGAATGAGCTCCTCGTCGTTGACCAGCTTGGGATAGCCCTGCCCCTGCTTGATGGTTTCCGCGATATCCCAGAGATAACGCTTGGGCGAGCGGGTATGCACGCGCACGGCCAGGTCGGGATAATGGGTGGGAAATTCGCGCTTGGAGCGCAGCAGAAGATACGTCAGCTCGTTGGTGGCATCCTGTCCGTCCGGAGTCTGGCCGCCGATGGTCACGGCTTCCCAGTGCGCAAAACCGGCCTGGGTGTCCATAACGCCGGGAGAAAGGGGCAGTTCGATGAACTGCGCCATCTGGCACCACATGCAGCCGAGGATTTCCAAGGCCTTCTTTTCCGTCAGAATGCCGGATTCCATGTCGTGGCGATAGTACGAAATGAGCTGCTGGTCCATGCGGCCGTTGGAAATAATGCAGCCGGTGCGCTGTTCCAGGCGGGAGAAGGCCTGCGCGAACCAGTGTGCCTGCACGGCTTCATGGAAGGTGCGGGCAGGATTTTCCGGTACCCAGTCGCAACGTTCGGAAATTTCCAGAAGTTCCTGACGGCGTACGGGATCCTTTTCCACAGCCGCCTTTTCGCGGGCCAGTTCGGCATGACGATGCGCCCACAGCACCACGGCGTCGCAGGTCAGCATCACCGCTTCCAGGAAGGGAATGCGGTTCACGATGTTGTAGGGATCCTTCTGATCCAAAGCCTCAAGGCGACGTCTGGCGTTTTCCTTCACCCCCTTGAAACCGAGCTTCAGCACCTTGTCGAAGTCCAGTACCCACTGCAGGCTGGAACGGAGCGAAGAAGATTCCGCCACCACATAACGGGGCTGGAGTCCTTCCTGATCGCCGTAGGCCATGTGCTTGCAGCGTTCGGGCATCTTCTTGAACAGTTCGTGATGATAGGTCTTGCCGTTCCAGTAGGCGCCGATTTCATCGACGATGACCTTGATATCCTCATCCATGACGCGGATGGGGGGATTTTCGCGGGTGGCGAAATCGTCCAGAACGCTCTTGTAAAAATCGCCGTCGAGTTCGGGGTACAGAATACCGTATCGGCAGTGATCACGACCGAGACGCCCCACGATGAGCTGGGTATCTTCAATGTAGACAGGCATCTTCCGGGCAACATTCATCAGAGCCTTCGCCCAGCGAAGAGTCAGATGCTGTCCCTCGGTTTCCCGCATGGATTCCGTGAAATACCTTGCGCGTTCCACGTCGATGACGGGGGGAGTGCAGTCAAACGATTCAAGCATGTCAATGACGCGGGGCTGCTCGGCACGGAACGGACTGGGCTTACCCTTTGCGGCATCCTCTATCCATTGCTCCTGCGGAGTACAGCAACAACAACCCATATCGAGCATAAGAGAACTCCTCATAAAAAAAGGTTCACGTTTTACCTCCTTCTTTTCATAAACCGTGCCAAAAACGATTTATTTTTGTAACTATGTGAAATAAATTATATTTTTTATTCATGTTTTAAAAAAAAGAAAAAAATATGTCCGTGATAAGAACATACATGTTCTTATCACGGACATATTCATGTCCCTTTTTCAGACAGCAAAAACTCAACTTCAGTTAAAGAAGATTACACACATAACATGAGGTTACGCAATTCATTTCCTGCTTTCGGTAAACGGCAGCGTCACATGAAACGGACCGATTCAGAATCAGAAAAAACTTTTCGACTTCTCCAGCATGACCAGCAAGCGATATAAAAGCCTCGATTTCTGCGAGGGCACAGGAGGACAGTTTTAAACAGGCATCTATTTTTGATGACTTATCTTGATACAAGATAACATCTTGAAATCAAAACGCATGTCAGACAAAATAGTTTTTTATTTCAAATAATTATATAATTTTCATTATGACGCGCCATGTGCATTTTCTCCTACGATCATGTCGCTCTCTGAAAGGAAAACTGTCGTCGTTCTCCCTGTACGAGGTTGGCCAGACAACAGATCTCCCTCAGTCTCCTCTCACCGTTCCGCAGGATGCAGGACAACTCAAGAGTGTCCGCACGCTGTCAAAAAACAGATACGGCTGAAGCGCAATCATCTTCTGCGCCCCTCAGGCGCAGAGCTGTCCTGCTGAGGACGTTCAAGGTCCGTTTCTGACAGGTCGATCCGTATATGCCCATTGATGACCGGCGATTAAGCATGGAGTATCGCCTCCTGCAGAAATACATGGATATTACGCCCCAGCCAAGGCCGTTGTCCACTGAATCGGTGACGGGTATGGAGAAAAAACGGACCTGTCTGAACACATCCCTTGAAAACTCAGCAAGCTCGCAAAATGCCGCGCTTCGCGGGGGCCGCTGGGCCGAAAAGATGTTTTTCAGCACGCCGTTCCCCTCTGGGCAGGCTCTTCCGTACAGCATCCCGCATCCTCAGAGTTTCCGCATATCGTTTTCCCCGTTCATGGAAATAAACGATCCGCCGGGCAGCGATGTACCGCACCGCCCTCCGTTTTCTCTCCTGCACATTTACCTGCCCGAACTTCAAAAAGGTCCGTCTTCCGCCCGGACAAGGCGGAAGGCAGACCTTTTCCCACAGAGCTGTTTCGGCAACGGCTCAGAAAGAATTATGCGTTCACCTTCATGGACTGTACAAGTTCTTCCATAAGGTCAGGGTATTCCCGGATATCGCTGTCCATGATGAAATTACGCCGCTGCTGGAACCTTTTTTTCAGCGTACTGATGAAATCCGCCTTATTCGGAACCGTACGCGGATTGTATCTGTCGTAATATCCGGGGAGAATCTTCTCTATGGAAGCACGCGTGGGAATGCGGGCCCCTTCCACCAGCTCCCAGTCTTCCCACTCCAGCGTCCCCTCAAGAACGGCCGTCTGAAGCGTAAGGGAAACATTCAGCGGCACGGTTTTCAGGGTATTGTCGGAGCCGTTCCACATGCCGCCCCCGCCGCCCGACCATATATAGCAGTCGCACCCGGAACGGAATATCTCGATATAGCCCAGACAGTCCTTCGCCAGCGGGTAGACTCTGAACGGATTGGCAAAAGGCACGAAAATCAGCTTCTCCATATCTTCCGCACTGACGTTTTCCGCACTGCTGCGCTTGGTCATGAGCGTGGCGCCCATGGCCACGGCCAGAGCGGGAGACGTCAGACGTACCAGAGGCGGCAGAGTGGAATCCTTCATCAGCCAGCCTATGACATTCGGAAAACCGATTCTGTCCGTGGTCTTCCCCAGCAGATCACGACTGAACAGGGCGCGCCCGTTATTGTTGCGTATATCCTGCCCCACAGGAATGATCCTGCCCTTATAATCAATCACCAGCATATTCTGAGTGGTGATGCAGTACTTCCAGTCCTGATGCTTCTCGTCCCGGCTGTCCGTTTTGTCGTAAAGAGCCGGTTCCCACACATAGCTCCGCCGGTTTCTGCAATCGATCTGAAAGGCGTCATCATGGGCGATGCGGCACACGGCCTCCCGGGGGAGGGTTCCGCCGTTATCCATCGTATTGATGTGCGATGACTTTCCAGACCCGGACAATCCATAAAATGCAATAATCTGCTTTCCGCGCTGCTCCAGCCCCGGCACCTGCGTAAAATCGACTTCCTTGATGCCTGCATGTGCGGCCACCATGCCCATACGCATACCTGCGGTCCATGCCATGGTGAGGGTTCCCTTCTTGCGCTCGCCGAAGTAACGCATCCCGAGATTGAAAATGGTCATATGCTCTTCATCAACGGCCACACACCCCTTGCTCCAGCGCTTTTCCTCGGACTTCCAGCCGGGGAAGGAAACGAAAAGAATATCCTGAACCGGCAGTTCCGCGCTTTTCTCATACTCCGGCACGGATGCGAGAGGGGTAAAATTGGCATACCAGTGAAAAATATTGGAAATATCGCTTTCCGGTGCAATCATGCGCGCCTTGAGCATCAGATGGGCATCCAGACCGATGACGGCTTCCGCATAGACCAGCCTGTTTCCTTCCTGCATCTGATACACGGCTTCGCGGAGCATCTCCTCCAGGGCAAGTTTTTCATCCGAAGCGAGACGGTTATAGAAAATACGGGCCTCCGCGCTGCGCCCGACGGTTTTGCCGCAGTTGTCGTTGAACACTCTGGCATCGGGAGGCAACCCCAGACGCCTGACCGTGCTTTCATCCATGGGCAGATCCGTCACCGTCACCCAGGGAAGCCGGCAGGACATTTCGTAGGCTTCCGCCGGAGAAACATAACGGAGGCCGTTTCCATGATTGCGGTTGTTGAACAGGGACTCGGCAATGGCCCGAAGGCGGGACATCTCACTCAGTTTACTGTAATACTTCCAAGACGGCTGACTCGCCATACACATTCCCGTACCTTCTTCATACTCCAGTCGAAGCATGAAATAACATAGTTCAGTCCGGCAACGACTATCCCGACATGTTCCGCCATCCAAAAACTCTCAACAAGGATCTTTCGTCTCCGCATTAGGAATATAATTTATAGATATTCATATGTGGTCAGAACCGTACGCAATGGCATATGTCTCTGGAGCGGATTTTCTACAGAAAACACCCCGTTGTTGAAATCCTCCTTTCCGCAGGGCGGAACGCATGTTGTTCTCTCGGATTCCGACATCCGCTCCCGCGTACGCCGGAGACCCCGGTCATACCGTGCTTATCGGTGCACCTTGACGGCAGCCGTCTTTCTCCTCTTCTCTTCCGGCCGTGGACATACCGGATACCGATATTCGGTTTCTTGCTTCCGATAATGAGCGTTCGTGCGGATTTTGTCCATAAACTTTGCCTCCGGCACTACAGAAAAGACACCGATACTTCAAAAAAAAACAGCATATCCTGAAGGTCATATTAACATCACAAAAATGTTCAGCCCATCATTCAAACCATCTGCAGGGCGAAATACCTTTCCCCGGCATAAGGCAAACGGACTTTTTTCCTTCGGACGACTTTTCGTGAAACAGGCAGGTACTGAAGAACTGATGCTTTTTCTTACGCTTCTTTCAACAAAAGACCCGACCCGGAGCATACCTGTTCCGCAGCGTTCCATTGACTGGAGAAAATGACACAACGCAAAAATGTATGTTTTTCCTTTTCCAAAACAGAAGAGCCGCCCCGATGCAGTCGGAGCGGCTCCATTTTTGAAGGCTGTCTTTTCAGATTCCAGCAGATTGCCCGTCGCTTTTCAATATGCAGTTCCGCTGCCGCCTGTTCGGGCATTATCCTTTCCCGCCGAAGCAGCACGAAAAAAATATTCTCCGTGTTGCCGGATACTCCGGCGACGGCACGGTCTTTCCTGTAAACGCATCGACGAACACAGACTCCCCTGCCGACGCTCAGGCAAAACAGCCTGTCTCCCCTTCCCGGGACACTTCCTCCGCCTTTGCTCTTTCCCTCGGCGGCCTTTTCATACCATGATGCCGCCCGGCAGTTTTCCGTTCAGCAGGCGAGTACGGCCGCAAGAGCCTCCATGCCCGTGCCCAGCGTCACGCTGACGCAGAACATGTCCCTCACGCCCGCATTGCGCAGAAAACGGCGTGCGCGTTCGACATTCGCTTCCGGCAGGTCGATTTTCGTAATCACGCCGATGACGCGGCGGTTGAACATGGAGGCAAAGCCCGGAGGAATCTGACAAAAGGTACGCGTGGCGTCCTGCACGAAGACGAGCACGTCGCAGTCCGCCGAAGCGGTGATGAGCGCAGGATAGAAACGGCGGTTTTCCAGAAATTCGCTGGGGGTGTTGACGAACTCACGGAAAAAATCCACGGCCAGCACCTTGCGCGGCGCGTATTCCGCCCCGGAAAGAGCGCGTATGAGCGAGCTTTTGCCCGAACGCCACTCTCCTATGAACATGGTTTTCAGCATGATTTTCCTTGTGTCCGCAGATTCCCGTACTCTTTTTCATCGACAATGTACCGGCAAAGGCATGACGCGCACCGCACCTGTATTCCTTGCCGGGGCCGCACGGCAGCCTCGGCAGGCCTATGGCGCGTTCTTGTCCCAGTGTACATGCTTTATCTGCGAGCAGGGACGCCGCGGTAAAAAACGACCTCAGGGTGAATACAGGCCGCTCCCGTTCTGGTCTGATGCGACAGCAACAAAAAAAGCGCGTTGTACGCGCTTTTCCGCCCTTCTGTCCCTTTTCTGAGCGGCCCGCCATAACCGCGGACCGCCCGCATGAAAGGTGCGCCCCCTCATGCCGGAGCTTCGCCCGTCCACGCTCCGGCCCGCTCAGGTCCGGGTCATGTCCACGGAGGCGTAATGCAGCACGCCGTCGAAGTAGGCGATAACGCTTTTCAGCGCCGATTCCACGCTGGCCACATCCCCCACAAGAAGCAGGGAACCGCCGAAACGGTCCAGAAAGCCTATGTCCACGGAACCGGCCTTGGTGGCGATGTCCGCCGCAATGATGACGCCTTCCGCCGGGGTGATGGTCAGTATGCCGAGAGCATCGCTCACGGTGTCGTCCAGCCCCAGCTTGAGGTAAATGCCCCGGTGAGGGCTGGCGATCACATGGGCGAGCGTGATCTGCTTCCCCGGAACGTATTCCTGGATGACTCGCTGTTTCGGTTCATCGCTGATTCTGCCCATGGTACCGCCTCATATATCCCGGCATGAGCGGGGAGGGCCGGGCCTCCCCGCATCACATCAGCCGAGAAGATGCTTTTTGAGATCCTCGCTGGGCGAGGGAATGACGATGTGGCTGAGCACGGGGCCGGAGCCTTCGCCTTCCACAACGGCCACGCCCGCATCCACGGAAGCCTGCACGGAGCTGACTTCCCCGGTCATGACGATGAACGCCTTGCCGCCGAGACCGGCGGCGAAACGCAGTTCGATAAGATGCACCTGGCCCGCCTTGGCCGCGGCATCGGCGGCAAGCACGCAGGCCGCCGTGGTGCAGGTTTCAATGCAGCCCAGCGCATCGATGCGGGGGCAGACGGCGGTGCCGTTCATGGCGGGTATCACGGCCTCATGAACGCTGGGAATGACGAACCAGTCCACCACCATGTCTGCGCCGATTTCACGTCCGTGGGCCACGGAACTCTTCACCGCGCCGGTATCGCCGGTAACGATGACAAGATAACGGCCCGGGCAGGTGGGGCGGGAAAGGACGAGCTGTACCTCGGCGGCCTTCACCATTTCGTCCGCGACATGCAGACCCGCGCTGATGCTGTTCAGTTCCACGCAGCCGATAGTGCGTAATTTCATCACAAGTTCCTCACGCCTTGATAGTTATCATTCCGTCCGCAACGGACTCCACCACGCCGTCGATGCTGGCATGCACCCTCGCGCCCATGGCTTTTTCAGGAATCTCCCCGATGAGATCGCCGCGTTTCACACGCATACCCTCGGAAACGAGGCACACAGCGGGCGCGCCGATATGCTGGCGCAGCGGAATGCTCACTCTGGAGGGGACGATTTCTCCGGCATAGCCGGGATGCGTATCGTATTCCACAAGATCCAGACGCTGGATGAGCCGCGCGGTGGGCACGCGGCGTTCTTCACGGAAGGCGTTCGGTTCAAGCGCGCGGCCGGAGGAGGCCCACTTCACGCCCGCCTTCATCAGTTCCTTCTTGATCTGCGCGTTGACTTCGCGCGGGGAAATCATCATGGGGCAGGCGAACTTTTCGCACAGGCCGCATTCGGAGCACAGAAGCGCTTCCTTCGCCGTTTCGCTCGCCAGATCCTGCCCGGCGAATACGCGCATGAGCTTGTTGGGATGCAGGGAATGGCCGAGCATGTGCCGCGGGCACAGATCCGTACAGCGGGAGCACTGGCAGCAGATGGTGTTGGTGATCTGACGAACGCGGGCGGGATCCATGACCTTGCGGGCCACCACGTTGTGATCGGGGGGCAGCACCAGAAGGCCGCTCGTGGTCTTGGTGACCACGGCGCGGGAAACATCGGGCAGCACCTTGCCCATCATGGGACCGCCGTCCACCACGCGGTATTCCGAGATGGTCGCGCCGCCGGCAAAGGCGATGACATCGGCCACGGGAGTTCCCACGGGGGCCTTGACCACCATGGGACGGCGCACTTCGCCCGCCACGGTGAGGTAACGCTCCGTCACGGGGATGCCGTCCATGGCGCGGGCCACGTTGTACAGCGTTTCCACGTTGCTCACCACGGCGCCCACCTGAAGAGGCAGACCGCGTTCGGGCACGATGCGTCCGAGAGCTTCATACACCAGCACCTGTTCGTCGCCCGCAGGATAGAAATCCCCGAGCTCGAAGGCTTCCAGCGTACCGCTTCCCTCACGGGCGACGGCTTCGCGCACCGAAGCCATGGCCTTGACATGCTTGCCCTTCAGGCAGACCATGCCTTTCTTCGCGCCGGTGCATTCCATAACGGCCTTAAGCCCGCGAAGCATGGTATCCACCTCATGTTCCATGAGATGCGGATCGCTCATGAGCAAAGGCTCACAGGAGGCCCCGTTCACAAGAACCGTGTCCACCGTGGCGTCGGCCTTGACGTGCGTGGGCAGGCCTGCGCCGCCCGCGCCGACGACGCCGGCTTCCCGTATTCTGTCAACAATCTGATTTCCCATTTTTCTGTCCTCTGGCATGGCATGACGCCGGTCGTGCCGCCCGGGCCGTGCCCGGCGCGCAGTACATGAAAAGCGCCTTTTTTCCCGCGCATCGTTCCGGCAAGGGACAGCACGGGCACCAAATATTCTCTCCCCGTCTCACGGGGAACATCCTGTCTTACCAGGCCTGCTCGAAGAGCTGCCTGATGTCGGCCACGGAAGGACGCCGGGGATTGCTCTTCGTGCACATATCCTCCAGCGCATGGGCCGCCATGCTGTCGAGCGCGGCGGCAAAGGCGGATTCCTCCACCTTGAGTTCGCGTATGCGCGCCGGAATGCCCATGGCTTCATTCAGGCCGCGTATGGCCGTAAGCAGGCCGTTGGTCCCTTCTTCCACATTGGAATGGGGAAGCCCGATGATGCGCGCAAGCTCCCGGTAGCGGACGCCCGCATCGAAACTGTTGAAGCGGATGGCGTAGGGAAGAAGCACGGCGTTGGCCAGCCCGTGGGGAATATGGAACTGCCCGCCGAGTGCATGTGCCATGCTGTGCGTGATGCCGAGGCCGCTGTTGTTGAAGGCCATGCCCGCCATGCAGGAGCCGAGCAGCATCATTTCCCTTGCCTCCATGTCCTCCATCTGCTGATAGGCCTTGAGCAGGTAGGAGAATACATAACGTATGGCCTGTACGGCAAGGATGTCGGTAAAGGCGTTGTTGTCGCGCGAAGTATAGGCCTCCACGGCATGGGTGAGCACGTCCATGCCCGTGGCCGCCGTGACCGATGGGGGCACGGTACGCGTGAAGCGCGCGTCGAGAATGGCCACGTCGGGAATGAGCAGCTCGTCGTTCAGCGGAATCTTCACACCGTGCAGCTTGTCCGTGACCACGGAAATGGCCGTGACTTCGGAGCCCGTGCCGCTCGTGGTGGGAATGGCGGCCAGAAGCGGATGGGCAAGGCCGGGCGCGGCCTTGCGGGCGAAAAAGGCGATGGCCTTTGCCGTGTCGATGGCGGAACCGCCGCCGAGAGCCACGATGAGGTCGGCACGACTGGCCACGAATTCAACGGTGCCCTGCTTCACCGTTTCCAGAGAAGGATCGGGCTCCACGCTGGAAAAAATGCGGTGCGGGATGTCGCGCCGTTCCAGATGGCTGGTGATCTGGTCGGCGAAACCGCTCTTGACCATGAACGGGTCCGTCACCACGAAGGCGCGGGTGCAGGGCAGTTCCTCCAGGGTATCAAGGGCATACTTGCCGTAACAGATCTTTGTCTTTCCGTGGAACTGGGTCACGCTGATTCTCCGCAAAATAGGTCAGAGTCCTTCGCGCATCCGGCCGCTCTGCGTTTCCGGCACGCGCTCTTCTCTGAAACGCTTTGTCCGGGCAGAGCCTGTCCGGGGATTTTCCCCGGAAAACATGCTTCAGCCCAGGAACGTCTTTCGGACGCGCTCATCCGGGAAGGGGCACAAGCCTCTTCCCGGATGAGGGGAACAGAAACTATTCGGCCTCTTCGGGACGATGGGGCAGGATCATTTCCACTTCGCTGTGGGGGCGGGGAATGACGTGCACGCTGCGCAGTTCGCCCACGCGTTCAGCCGCGGCGGCGCCCGCGTCGGTAGCGGCCTTCACCGCGCCCACGTCGCCGCGAACCATCACGGTGACAAGGCCGCCGCCCACCTGTTCACGGCCGATAAGCGTCACGTTGGCAGCCTTGACCATGGCGTCGGCGGCTTCAATGGCGCCGACAAGGCCCCTCGTTTCAATCATGCCGAGTGCGTCAAGTTTCATGGATGATCTCCTTATGTTTTAGCTGTGGCGTGCCTTCGAGGGGCACGGCTGATTGGTCATGTCATGCGGCGCGCCGCGTGACTCAGATGTTGTCCTTGATGGTCTTGAGCGCTTCCACCGTCATGGCGCGGATGCGCGCGGGGTCGGTTTCGCCGTACTGAGTTCTCAGCATGTGCGCCACCGCCAGAGACAGACTCTCCAGACTGCCCGCGGAAGAAAGGCCGCACCCTTCCTCGGGACCGACGAAAAAGGTCTTTCCCGCTCCGCAGCCGCCGCGGCAGGGAGCCTGCGGCTGTTCCACCGGAGCCGGTTCCTCGCCGTACACGACGCTCACCTTGCGGCGGGCGAGCTCATCCTTCGCGCCCGGAGTCAGAATCCGGTTGCTGCCGACGTAGACCTTGCCGTCCTGCCGACAGATGAAAGCGTCGAGATTCTCCACACTGATCAGTTCTTTTTTCATGCTTACCTCACTGCGCCCGTCAATGCCCTTGCCAGCGACTCGGCGGGACTGGGAATGACCACGGCTTCCACAAGTCTGGACCCGAGGGCCTCGCGGGCTGCATCCACGGACTCGCGCACGGCGGCCACGTCGCCCGCGAGCACGAAGAACGCCTTGCCGGCAATGCCCTGGCCGGACACGAATTTCAGCAGCCGGACCTCGGAACGCTTCACCGCCCTGTCGGCGGCCTGAATGGCCGGGGACACGAAACGGCTTTCCACCACGCCCAGCGCTTCCCCGGGCAGCGCCGCCTCGCTTTTTTTCAGCGCGGCCGTCACCTGGGGAGAAATATGGGAAATCACAAAAGAGCCGGCGATTTTCCGCTCCGAGTCCCGGGCAAGGTTCACGGAGGTTTCCACTGCTTCACGGTCTCCCGCAACGTAGATGAGGAAACGCCCGGAACAGAGAGTTCCCGCACGCAGAAGCTCCACGTCGGCCGCCTTGACCATGAAGTCGGCAAGCTCCGCGCCGGAAGCGATGCTGGAAACTTCCACAACCCCGAGACTGTCCATACAAGCCTCACAGACCCTTTGTGATCTCTACTTCATCCAGAATGCCCACTATGGCGGCATCCATGGGAATGTCGGACGATGCAAGGGCCATGCGCGCGGAGGAACCGGTCACGACAAGCACCTGTTCGCCTATGCCCGCGCCCACGCAGTCGGCGGCCACAAGGCTTTCATGCCTGCCGCCGTCCGCAGGATCGATGCGCTGCACGACCATGAGCTTGAAGCCGTTGAGCGACTCTTCCTTCTTGGTGGCCCATACGTTGCCGATCACAATGCCTATAATCATCCTGCCCCGCCTATCCTTCCTTCACGATGCTTATGTGCAGCTCTTCCGCCTTTTCCGCCGCTAGAGGCGTGATGCTGGCTCCTGCGGGAACGACCAGGGCGCGCCGACCCTCGACTCCCGCCTTTTCCACCATGGCGGCGGTGATGAGCTTTTCCCGCACCATGGCCTTTTCGGGCACCCAGGGTCGGAAGGCCCGGAGTCCGTACCCGGCCAGCACCTTCTCATAGGCGACATATCGCTCGTACAGCGGGCCGGGAGCCGTCTCGGCAAAGGCGCGGTAGGAAAACTCCGCAATCTCCACCGCAATGCCGGAAAGAAGCAGGCCGAGCACTTCCTCCATGAGGGGAGAGGAAGCCTTCCCCGCCGCAAGGTCGGCCATGTCGGAACAGGAAAGCTCGGGCAGAATATACCGTACGGGAGTGCGCCCTCCGGTTCCTTCGCCCTGAAAAACCATGTCCGCCCCCTCCGCGTAGAACGGAGAGATGAGCGCGGCCATGCGCCGCTCGAGAGCCTCTTCGCGGGGGGCGAGAACCTTCACGCAGGCCTTCGCCCTGGCCGCCTCGGTGCGCTCCAGAACTTCCTGAACAATGGTACGAACCAGTTCCGCCATGTCCATCATGCCGTTTCTCCGCTATGCCCCGCCCTTTCCGGCCGCACAGTTGAGCGCAATGCCCAGAGGCGTGACCAGGAAGGGATTGGCGGGCTTGCACACGGTCTTGCCCGTTTCCCTGGCGATGACCTTTTCCATATCCTTCAGACAGCAGGTACCGCCTACCAGATACACTTCCGACACGTCGCGCCCGGCGATGTGTCTGTTGATGATGGAGGCCATCTTTTCAAGCACCGGCTTCACCACGGGCAGAATCTCCTTCTGGCGGGAGGGGTCCTTCTTGATCTCTTCCGCCTCTTCGAAGCTTACGCCGTAGTTGCCCGCCAGCACCAGGGAAAGATGCGTGCCCCCGGTAGGTTCGTCGGCCACATAGACCACCTTGCCGTCCCTGAGCAGGGAAAGACCGGTGGTACCGCCGCCGATGTCCACGATGGCCCCGTTCTCCACGCCGAGCACGGCGTTGGCCGCTGTGGGCTCGTCGAGAATGGAGGTGACGGTGAGCCCTGCGCTTTCCACCACATGGCGGTGCGTGGCGCATTCACGTTCGCCCGTCCCCGGAGGAACGGCGATGGCCGCGCATTCGAGTTCACGGCCGAGGCTCTCCTCAAGCTGGCGGACAAGTCTGCGCACGATGGTCGTTGCGCCGATGTAATCCACCACCAGGCCGTCGCGCACCACCTGGGCAAATTCCAGCGCGCAGCCCATGGGGCGGCCCCCGGCATCGACCACGACCACAACGATATAGGCCGTGCCGAGGTCCACGCCCACAAAGAGAGGTTCGCCGCTTTCAGGCTTTACGGCATGGCCTATGCATGCCTCAAGCTCGCCTATACGGCGGTTGACGGCCTCAATGTCCATGACGGCACCCGGACTTGCCGACGATCACGCCGTCCACGCCCTTCTTCCAGCCGGAACCGTTGCCTTCGTCGGCGTCGATGTGCATGGCGAGATTGAACTTGTCGCTCACGCGCACGAGCACGTCTTCGAACACCACGGGCCGTTCCGTGCTGAGGCGCACGCTGACCATCTCGTTGTCCGACACGCCGAAGCGGGCGGCGTCGGCGGGAGACATGTGGATGTGACGGGACGCCACGATGACGCCCTCCTCAAGCCCCACGATGCCGTGATCCGAGGCGAGAATGATGCCGGGAGAACCGGCCACGTCGCCGGACTGGCGGACCGGAGCATCCACGCCCAGGGCGCGCGCGTCGGTTTTGGAAATCTCCACCTGCGACTTGCCGCGGGAGGGACCGAGTATGGCGACGTTGTCCATGACGCCCTTGGGACCGATCAGGCGCACGCGTTCCTTGCACAGAAACTGTCCCGGCTGGGAAAGATCCCTGGCATGGGTCAGCGGCGCGCCGAACAGGGCAATGGCGTCCTTTTCACTCAGATGGACGTGACGGGCGGAAAGCTCCACGGGAATGGGCCCGTTTTCCGACGCACAGCAGGAATGGCCCGACTGGGCCGCCACCTCGCTGAGCACGCAGGAAAGAATCTGCGCCAGCACGTCTTTCATGGCTTGTTCGTTCATGTTTTCTCCGCTGCAATATCGAAGCACCCGCAGGAGCAGCCTTCACCGGCGAATGCGGCGGAGGGCCGGAAGCGCGGCCTCCGGCCCCTCCCTTTCGCTTACGCTTCCTTATGGGGAAGGATGAGTTCCACTTCGGAGTGAGGACGGGGGATGACATGCACGCTGACGAGTTCGCCGACCTTCTGAGCGGCGGCGGAACCGGCGTCCGTGGCGGCCTTCACCGCGCCCACGTCGCCGCGCACCATGACGGTGACGAGACCGCCGCCGACCTGCACGCGACCGATAAGAGTGACATTGGCGGCCTTGACCATGGCATCAGCCGCTTCAACGGCGCCGACGAGGCCCTTGGTTTCGATCATGCCCAAAGCGTTGGTGGAAGTCATGTCAATCTCCTTGAAAGGTTTTTCTCTGGTTCAGAAGGGATACGCCCGGCCGTGTTCCGGCCGCAGGCACAGATTACATTACTTTCTTGAGTTCCGCGACTATCAGCGAGGTGATGGCGTTGATGTCGATGCCGGCTCCCGCGCCGCAGGAAGCCGCGTGGGACGGGGTTTCGCTGTGGCAGCATTCATGATGGCTCTGGCAGGGGGTATTGCCAAGGTCATAGGCCACGCGACGGATGTTCAGAAGGTTCATGGGGGTCACGTTGTCGGAGGTGGCGCTTCCGCCCACCGCGCCGCAGCCCAGCGTGAAGGAGGGGAAGAGACCGGTGGTGATGCCCACGCCGCCATGGGTGGAGGGGGTGTTCACCAGAATGCGGGAAACGGGCTTCTTCAGACCGAACTCGCGGATGACCTCTTCATTGCGGGAGTGGATGGCCAGAGAGTGACCGATACCGCAGTTGTGCAGCAGGGCCTGGCACAGTTCACAGGCCTGATGCCAGTCGTTGACCACATAGAATCCCAGAAGGGCCGTAAGCTTTTCCTTGGAGAAGGGGAACTTGGGGCCCACGCCCGCTTCGTCGGAAATGAGCAGACGGGTTCCGGCGGGCACTTCGATACCGGCGATGCGCGCGATGGTCTGGGCGTCGCGGCCCACGATGGCCGGGTTCATGGAGCCGTTGCCGCGTTCCATGACGGCCTTCACCTTGGTGAGGTTCTCCCCTTCCAGGAAGAAGCCGCCCTGGGCGATGAGTTCGCGCTTCACGTCGGCGGCGATGACGGCTTCGGTGACGATGGACTGTTCCGAAGCGCAGATGGTGCCGTTGTCGAAGGTCTTGCTGGTCATGATCTTGGTCACGGCGTCCTTGATGTCGGCGCTGCGCTCGATGAAGGCGGGCACGTTGCCGGCGCCCACGCCCAGAGCGGGCGTGCCGGAGCTGTAGGCGGCCTTGACCATGCCGGGGCCGCCGGTGGCCAGAATGAGGTCGGCGATCTTCATGAGTTCGGCGCTGCCTTCCATGGTGGGCACGCTCACGCAGCTCACAAGGTCGGTGCTCACGCCGCAATTATGCAGCGCTTCCTTGATGATCTGCACGGTGCGGCCGATGCACTTCTTGGCGGCGGGGTGCGGCGTGAACACGATGGCGTTGCCGGCCTTCAGCGAAATGAGAGACTTGTAGATGACCGTGGAGGTGGGGTTGGTGGAAGGGATGATGCCCGCGATCACGCCGACGGGAACCGCGATTTCCACGATCTTGTTGACCTTGTCCTCGCGGAGTATGCCCACCGTCTTCATATCCTTGATGCAGGCGTAGACCTTCTCGCTGGCAAGCAGGTTCTTGATCTTCTTGTCCTGGGGCTTGCCGTAGCCGGTCTCTTCGTTGGCCATGACAGCCAGCGCCTCGGCCTGGGCGGCCGTGGCTTCGGAAACGGCCTTGACCACCGCGTCGATGCGTTCCTGCCCCAGCTGCGAAAACTCGACCTGGGCGGCACGGGCGGCGCGCACCAGGGAACGGGCTTCCTGGATGGACAACAAATCCTTGTCTACCATTGAACTACTCCTCTATTTTCCTGAAGCCTTCAATATGGCGGCAATCAGGGATTTTTTGTCGGCCGACGCCACGGCTTCCTCGGACATGGACAGGCCTTCCATGTTCCAGGCCATCTGGCGCAACCTGTTCAGGCTCATTCTCTTCAGTCTGGCTTCGGCTTGGGCGTTGTCCGCGCCCTCTTCCTTCACCGTACCGGAAATCTGCTGCTTTTCCTCACTCACGAAGGCCGCGCTGCGCGACTCTCCGCCCTTTGCCGGAGCTGCCGGAGGCAGGGGAGGTTCGGGCGCGGGTTCCGGCTCCGCGTCGGGGTCCAGACGCAGAATGCCGGCAAGTTCCTCATCCGGCCGGGGGATGACATGGGTGGACACAAGCTCCGCCCCGGCAATACGCAGGATGCAGGCCTTTGCCGCATCCACGGATGCCTGCACCGCGGAAACCTCGCCCGCCACGGTAATGGTCACCAGTCCGCCGGTGGCCAGGTTCTTTTCCAGAAGGCGCACATCGGCGGCCTTGAGCATGGCGTCCGCGCCCTCAATCGCCGCAAGCAGTCCTCTGGTTTCCACAAGTCCGAGTGCCAGCATGGAAAAGCCTCCTCAGGCTCAGTGCCTGATCACCGTTACCGGAAAGTCGTGACGCCTGATGATATCTTCCACCCTCGCCAGTCCGGCTTCATCCAGCGCGGGGTCGCCCTGCATGGGATATTCCCTTCCGAGCTGGGCGTACTTGTTCACGCCCATCTTGTGATAGGGCAGAAGGTCTATGCCCTTGCAGTTGCGATGGTCCTTGTAGGGAGCGAGAAAGCGCACCATGGCCTCGATGTCGCTCTCGCCGTCGTTCACGCCCCGCAGAAGCGGCACGCGCACCTTGACGTTGCAGCGGTTCTCCATGAGCCAGCGCAGGTTTTCGAGGATGAGCTCGTTGCGCACGCCGGTAAGCTGATAATGCCTGTCGGAGTTCATGTGCTTCACGTCGAAAAGGAAAAGATCCGTCACTTCCGCGGCGCGGCGCACCACTTCGGCCCGCGCGTAGCCGCAGGTTTCGATGGCGGTGTTGATGCCCCTCTCCTTGCAGGTGGTGAGCAGGTTGACGGCGGCCTCGGGCTGCATGAACACCTCGCCCCCGCCGAGCGTCACGCCGCCGCCGGAACTCTGGTAGAAGGGTCTGTCCTCTTCGATGACGTCCATGATTTCCGAAATGGTGCGGTACTCGCCGGTGACGCTTATGGCGGACTGCGGGCAGGCCTTCTCGCAGGCACGGCAGCCCACGCATTCCACTTCACGCCGGATGACGTGCAGAGAATCGGCCATGGCGTGCACCCCGGCGGGACAGGCCGCGACGCACGCGCCGCAGTTCACGCACCGGTCCTTCTTGAAAAGAATCTGGTAGGCGCGATGCTGGCCTTCCGGGTTGGAGCACCAGAGGCAGCGCAGGGGGCAGCCCTTGAAAAAGACCAGCGTCCTGATGCCGGGTCCGTCATACAGATTGTACTTCTGTATGTTGAATATCAGCGCTTTTCTTTCCACGATGAAACCGCTCCGCTCGTCTCTTGGAATCTTTGCCCGGCCTTGCGGCCGGGCTCCGCGTCACTGCCTCAGCCTGCGCTAGATGGAGCGCAGCACCGTTCTGCTGATGATTTCGTCCTGCACGTCCTTGCACAGCTCCACGAAGAAGGCGCTGTACCCGGCCACGCGGACCACCAGATCACGGTAGTTTTCCGGGTGCTGCTGGGCTTCCAGCAGCGTGTCGTTATCAAGATAGTTGAACTGCATCTCGCCGTTGCCGAGGATGCTGGCCGTGCGGATGAGCGTCACGATGCCGTTCTCGCCTTCCGGCGTGTCGAGCAGGCCGCTCATGAGCTTGAAGTTGTGCACGAGGCCGATGTTCATGTTGTCGTTGGCCATCTTGGACACGCTCTTGATGATGGCCGTGGGTCCCTTGTAGTCCGCGCCCTGCGTGGGGCTGATGCCGTCGGACAGAGGCAGCCAGGCATGGCGGCCGTTGGCGGATGCGCCGGTGAGCTGACCGAAGGGAGTGTTGTTGGAGATGGAAAGCGTGCCGTGGCTCAGCACGGAATACAGCGTTCTGTACTTGCGGTGCTCGCGTTCGGTGAAGGCGATGAGATCGGCGGCGATGTAGTCCGCGTAGTCGTCGTCGTTGCCGTACTTGGGCGCGGCGAGGCAGTCGGCACGGAGCTGATCATAGCCCTGGAAGTCCGCCTTGAGAGCCTCGTTGAGCTGTTCGAGCGTGTACTTCTTGTCGTCGTACACCAGCTTCTTGATGGCGGCCATGGAATCCGCGTAGGTGGCAAGGCCGCTCCAGACCACGCCGGGGCCGAAGTTGTACATGGCACCGCCGGAGGATACGTCGCAGCCGTGTTCCATGCAGCCTTCGTACATGACGGACATGAGGGGCTTGGGAGCAAGCTCGCGGTGCACGCGCTGGGAAATCACGGTGGCCACGGAGGTCCACTTGGTGATGTACTTGATCTGTTCCTTCACCGCGGCGTCGAACTTCTCCCAGGTGTCGAACTGGGAAAGATCGCCGAGGTCGGGGCAGACCTTCTTGCCGTACCAGAGCGGCACGCCGTGGTTGAGCACAAGCTCGATGCAGATGGGCCACTGGGTGTAGGACGTGGAGGTCCACTGGTAGAGACGGCCCGCCTTCTGCGGTTCCACGCAGCCCATGAGGCAGTAGTCGCGGGCGTCTTCCATGGACACGCCCTTGGCGAGCATCATCTTGATGTGGGTATCGTCGAAGTGCACGGCCGGGAAGCCCATGCCGGAGCGGATGACGTCCACGATCTTGCGCAGGTACTTCTCGGGCGACTTGTTGTGCACGCGGGTGGCAAGGGAAGGCTGATAGATGCGCACATGACGCACGGCATCCATGAGCAGGTAGGTCAGCTCATTGGTGGCGTCGCGGCCTTCGCGGGTGACGCCGCCCACGCACATGTTCACGAAGGGCTGATAGCCGGCGAAGAACTTGGAACCGCCCTCACTCGTGAGCCACATCATTTCCGACATTTTGATGAGCATGCAGCCGGCCAGGTCGAAAGCCTGATATTCGGTCATGCGGCCGGATTCGATGTCGGCCTTGAAGAAGGGATACATGTACTGGTCCACGCGACCGATGGACATGCCCGTCTGGTTTTCTTCCACGGGCAGCAGGGATTCCACGGTCCACACGGCCTGAATGGCTTCCCAGAAGGTGGAGGGCGCATGCGCGGGCACGCGGGCGTTCACCTCGGATATCTTCAGAAGCTCGGCCTTGCGCACCGGATCGGATTCCTGAGCGGCGAGCTCGGCGGCGTATTCCGACAGGCGGCGGGCGTAGGTCATCACGCCTTCGGTGGTATCGATGATGGACTTGTAGAAGTAGATCTTGTCCAGATCCTCGGGGTTCTCGTAATCCAGATGTTCCAGGTGCTCGCGCGCCTCGCGCTGAATGTCGAGCATACCCTTCTTCATGAGGATGACGTCGTAGCCGGGGTTGGAGTCGCCGCCGCCGTTCAGCGCATGGTAGGAGCAGTCGGACACGAAGGATTCGCCGGAAAGTTCCCACACGCCCGCTTCGCGGTACTGCGCTTCGCAGTATTCGTCCACGGACTTGCCCTGCCAGTAGGGGAAGATTTCCTCACGCAGAATCTTCTTGTCTTCTTCGGAGATGAAGAAGGGGTCCTGCGGACGGTGGGCGATGGTGTCGAGTTCGTCGCGCAGCCAGCGCCAGGAAATATCGGGAGAGAACGCGCCCGTACGCGGCCCGCCGCAGGGGCAGCCCACGATGAGTTCGTCCTTCTGGATGACCAGCGGCGCGGTTTCGCAGCAGCGGCGGAAGGCCTTGGCGCGCAGCTCGATCTTCGGCAGGCCGGGGTTGGCCTTGTCGATTTCGGTGATCACGCGGGCGCGGTGGATGGAAATGGTGGGCACCTGCTTCAGGAAGTTGGCCTTCAGGCGCTTATGCCTTTCGGTAGGCCCGTCGGGAATGCCCGTCCCGTGGTCGCACGCGGCGGAAGGAGCGGGCGCGGCGGGAACGGCCGCAGCGGCCTTCTCAAGAAGCTCCAGAGAAACGCCTTCAAAGATCTTGCGCAGGGTTTCCCTTTCCGCAGGGGAAAGGTTCCTGGTCGCCTCCGCAATCTTGCTGGAAAAGTCGTGAAGATCCACTATACTTCCTCCGTTGGTGAAAATACCGTCATTTCTGTTCAGCGGATAGGGCCCGCACGGCCTCTCTCAGAAGCCGGCGCAGCGTTTCAAGCCTGTCTTCGTTGTCCGCCTGCGGCGGGCAGGCACAGGGAACGGTCCCTTCGGGAATCCTGTCGTGAAGGGAGCGAAGCACGTCGTCCGCGCTCCGCACGCCGTAGCCGACTCTGCGGATGTAGACGAGGTTCATGGGGGAAACATTGTCGGAAGTCATGCCGTGCCCGGCCAGACCGCTGCCCAGCGTCATGGCGGGGAAAAGTTCCGTGGTGGCGCCCATGCCGCCGAACACGGCCGGAGTGTTCACCAGAAGCCTCGCCACGGGCTTCTTCAGCGCAAACTGCCGTATGACCTCCGCGTCGCGGGAATGGATGACCAGCGTGTGGCCCGCCCGGTCGAAGAGAAGAAGCTCGATGCACTTCTCGCAGGCGTGCATCCAGTCATCCTCCACATACCAAGGCAGAACCGGAGCCAGAAGCTCCCTGTTGTACACGTCGGTATCGGAAACATATTTGCGCTCGGCAATGAGCAGTTTCGTCCCGGCGGGAGCCTCGAATCCGGCCCGGCGGGCCAGGGTGGGAGCGTCTATGCCGAGCATGTCGCGGCGGCGCCTGCCGTCGTGATGGAAGAGCACCCCGGCCAGGGCGCGGGTTTCCTTCTCGCCCATGAACCAGGCCCCTTCCGCTTCAAAGGCGCGCCGCGTCTCTTCCGCAATGCGGGCGTCCACCACCACGCACTGTTCAGCGGAAGGAGCGATGCCGCAGTCGAAGGTCTTGCTGAACACGATGTCCCGCACGGCCGCCCGCACGTCGGCGCTGCGCTCGATGAAGGCGGGCCCGTTGCCCGTGCCGCCGCAGATGAGCGGCTTGCCCGAGGCTTCCGCAGCCTCCAGCATGGCCGTCACGCCCGTGGCGAGCACCAGAGACACGGCCGGATGCCGCATGAGCTCCACCGTACCGCTCTTGGTCGTGGTGGAGAGATAGGAAATGCCCCCTTCCGGCAAACCGCAGGCGGATGCGGCGGAAATGATGAGGTCGAGAGTACGCCCCATGCAGCGTTCCGCACGCGGATGCAGGGTGAAAATGATGCAGTTGCCCGACTTTACGGCGAGCAGCGCCTTATAGATGGTGGTGGAAACGGGACTCGTGGAGGGGCACAGCGCCGCAATGACGCCGCGCGGCACGCCGACTTCCAGCACATTGCCGGAGGCGTCGCACTTCAGAGGCCCCACGCAGCGCATACCGCGCAGAGCTTCGCGCACCCTGCGGCACACAAAGAGAATTTCCGCCAGCTTGTCTTCCCTGCGGCCGTAATCCGTCTCCTCGAAGGACATGACGGCAAGGGCGCGGGCATGGGCCTCCATTTCTCCGGCCACATGTTCGACGATCTCATCCAGCCGCTCCTGAGAAAAGGCGGCCAGCTTCTTCTGCGCCTCCCTCGCGTTTTCCGCAAGGATTCTGGCGTACTGCATGGAAAGCAGGTCTTTATCGGCAATCATCATTCAGGCCCCGCTTCCGGCGGCGTCCGTTCCGGTGGGGGAACGCCGTCAGGCAAGAAGATTCTCGATGGCGTAGCGGCGCGTCATCTTCACCAGATCCCTGTGCGGGGTGGGAATGACGCAGGAGCTGTACACGGAAGCCCCCATGGCCTCCACGGCCTTGATGCCCGCGGCCACGGCGGCCTTGCAGGCCGCGACGTCGCCCTGCGTGAGCACCGAAATATAGCCGGAAGCCACGTTCTCGTACCCGATGAGTTCCACATCGGCGGCCTTGATCATGGCGTCGGCGGCCTCAAGCATGTACACGATGCCGAAAGTCTCGATGAGCGCAAGAGAACGGAGCGGAGGATCGACGGGTTCGTCGAGAACGCTGTGCACCATGGCGATATCGCCCACACCGCGCACGGGGCGGGGCATCACGTTGTGCGCCGTCAGCTTGCCTATGGAAGAAGCCGCGGCCCGGCCCGCCTCCACGGAGGCGCGAACCGCCGCCACATCGCCCTTGACCATGATGGTCACCAGCGTGGAGCCTACGTTTTCATAGGAGAAAAGCTGGACATCGGCGGCCTTCAGCATGGCATCCGCGCCGTAGATGGCAGGAACCATCCCAAGGGTTTCAATGAGGCCCATGGCCTCTTCAGCGTGATACCTCATACTCTCTCCATCCGGTTCGGAATTTCTGTTCAAGCCGGAACAGACCCGGCGAAAACCTGTTTTGGATAGTATGATCATCATAGCCTTTCCCTATAGGGGAAGGTCAAGAACATTTCCCCGAAAAGCGCCGAAGAGAAAAAAAAACGTCCAGAGCGTTCAAAGGCAAGGAAACTCACGCTGTTGCGGCGTTTTCAAAAAAACTGTTTGTTTATTCATTCAAGGTAGATGGAAAAGATTCCTCCGCCCTTTTCCGGCAAATATTACGCCAATATTAAGTTTTTTTTCTCACATGGGAAAAGGGAACAGCCTATAATATCAGGCAAAAAAATTTTTCTCTCCGAGAGGCGGTGAAAGAACGCCTTTCCTTGTGAAAATCGGGGTTGACCTTTCCCCTAGGGGAAAGGTTATTCTATACATGATTACGCCAACATGTGTTTTTTACAGGATTAATCCTGAAGGTTCCCCGAAGGGAAGAGTCTCAGGGCTTCCCCTTGACGGAAAGCTCTTTCCGAAAAAAAGGAGCCGAAGGCATTTCGATGCGCCTTCTCCCCGAGGGGAAGGTTTGCCCCGGAAAAACGGCTTCGCGGCTGTCCGCCGCGGCGCTGCACGATAAGGCCCGCAATTATTTAAGGATGCAGGCACCCCCCACGGCGGCGGTGCAAAAGCGTTCCAAACCGAGGAGGACACATGGCGCAGACAAGCGGCGCACCGAACCAGGCTGCGGCAGCGGCAAAGAAAAGGCTTGCGGACGGCTTCCGGCGCAGGGGCATCATCACCGCCATCATGTCGGGCGTCACCTACGGCAACTACACGGCGTTCATGACGCTCGCCATGTCCGTAGGCATCTGGACCTCATGGTACGGTGAGAACTCAGGCTTCACGCCCTTTGCCGTGGCCTTCATGCTGAGCGCCCTCGGCGCGGCCCTCACCGACACCTTCAGCGCCGCATGGGCCCTGCTCATCGCCGCATGGAAAGGCAAACTCGGCGACTTCGGCCGCAGCTTCAAGACCAAACCCGGCGCCATTCTCGCCTGCGCCGCCCTCATAGGCGGCCCCTTCGCCTCCACGGCCTACGTCATAGGCCTTCAGCAGGCCGGGTCCATCGTGGTGCCTATCAGCGCCCTGTGCCCCGCCATCGGCGCGATTCTCGCCCGCATACTGTTCAAGCAGCCCCTTACGCCGCGCATGATGCTCGGCATCGTCATCTGCTTCGGGGCCAGCGCTCTCATCGGCATGTCCAGCATGGGCGGCACGGAAGCGCATCCCAACATGATGCTGGGCCTTCTGTTCGGCTTCGGCGCGGCGCTCGGCTGGGGCATCGAAGGGTGCGTGGGCGGCTATGCCTCCTCCATGATCGATCCTGAAGTGAGCATCGCCATCCGCGAAGTGACCAACGGTCTTTCCAACCTCATCATCATGGTTCCCATCCTCGCCATGATCGGCGGCGCGGACGGCTTTGCCGTCATTACTCAGGCCCTGCTCGACACCGAATCGCTCAAGTTCTTCGTCGTCGGCGGCTTCGCCTGCTACTGGGGCTTCATGCTCTGGTACAAGGGCAACGCCATGTGCGGCGCGGCCCTCGGCATGGCCTGCAACGGCATGTTCTCCTTCTGGGGGCCCTTCTTCTGCTGGATCTGGATCGGCCTCGTGTTCGGCATCGACGGCTGGGACATGCCCCTCATCGCCTGGATCGCCGCCATCCTCATGATCATCGGCATCTTCACCATCGCCACCAATCCCCTGGCGTTCTTCACGAAGAAGAAGGAGGGCTGAACCATGATGCCTCTGAACTTCGCCATTCTCAAGCTCTTCACCAACGGACAGGAAGCCTGCCCCGAAAACGTGATCGAAGCGCTCAAGCCCGAATACGGCAGCTTCAAGGCACTCAACAAGGAAGACGTGCTCACCGCCCTCATGACGGCGGAATCCAACGGTCTGCTCGAGGAGTCGCGTTTCGACCTTGATGAAAACGGAGAAGTGCGTGTGTTCTTCCGCGCCGGAGCGGAAGCCATCGCCACCATCAACAACTACATCAGGTAACAGGACCCGGAATTCACACCCTAGCTCTGGAGGTCTCCATGACGATCAAGAAACTTCTCAATGCTCTGCTTGCCTCCGCCTTCTGCTGCGCCATGATGGTCGGCAGCGCGAACGCGGCCACCGAACTCAAGCACTGGCCCAAGGAAGCCCGCGCTCAGATCGAAGCCATGATTCAGGCCAACGCCCATCAGGGCCAGTACGCCACCTTCGACATGGATCAGACCACCTACCGCTACGACCTTCTGGACCCGCTGCTGGCCTACATGGATCAGAAGGGACTGCTGACCCGCGACACCATGGATCCGTCCCTGAAGCTCATCCCCTTCAAGGACAGCCCGGACTTCAAGGGCGGCAAGGAAAACATGACGAGCTACTACTGGCGTCTGTGCGAAATGCACGACCTCATCAGCTACCCCTGGGCTTCGCAGATCTTTGCCGGCTTCACGCTGAAGGAACTCAAGCAGAACCTCGATGAAATGCTGGCCCTCAAGAAGCCCATCGAACGCCAGGTATGGGACGGCGACAAGGTCGTCACCGTGAAGCTTCCCATCCCCAAGATGTTCCGCGGCATGCAGGAACTCTATGCCAAGCTGCGTGAAAACGGCATCGACGTGTACATCATGACCGCCGCTCACGAAGAAATCATCCGCATGGTGGCCTGCGATCCCAAGTACGGCTACAACATAGATCCTGAAAAGGTCATCGGCGTGACCGTGCTGCTCAAGGACCCCAAGACCGGCGAGCTCACCAACTCCCGCATGCAGATCCGCGAAGGCAAGTTCGATCCCAAGAAGAACATGGACCTCGTGACCACGTCCTTCCTCACCAACCCCATGACCTGGTTTGAAGGCAAGCAGGGTTCCACCATCGGTTACATCAACCAGTGGCAGCGTCCCATCATGGCCGGCGGCGACTCCACCGGTTCCGACACCTACATGCTGGAAAGCGTGAACGTGGAACGCGGCGGCCTCAAGCTGTGGATCAACCGCAAGCCCGGCGACCCCAAGAAGGACAAGAAGGCCATGTGGACCATCGACCATGCCGAAAAGTCCGCTCAGCAGCAGAACGAGCTGAACATGCCCGTGACCGCCAACAAGAACTGGATCTTCATCGATCCTGAAACCATCCAGTAACCCGGCATTCATCACCGCGCGCCCGCTTCCGAAAGGAGGCGGGCGCCTTCGCGTCCGCATTCCGTTCCCGAAAGCATGGGACGCATCCGAACTTCCCACCGTATGTTCCGCCCGGCAAGGCGCGAGTCTCTCGCGCCTTCATGCGTTTTCGCGGATGACGGAGGCCGCAGCCCTCCCTGCCCGTGAGATGCCTCACGCTTTTCCATCTGTCCGGTTCACCGGGCAGCAACGCCTTCTCTTCCCCCCTCAGGAGAAAACCATGCGCGGAGCCTTCATCACCTACGGCCTTCTGGTCATCGCCATTCTGGCCGAGACCTTCGCCACCTCCTGCCTGAACGCATCCAGGCAGTTCACCAGGCCTCTGCCCACTCTGTGCTGCATCGCAGGCTACATCGTTTCCTTCTACACCTTCTCCCATGTGCTCAAGTCCATGCCCGTGGGCATTGCCTACGCCATCTGGTGCGCGCTCGGCATCGTGCTCATCTCCGCCGTGGGCGTTTTCTACTTCAGGCAGCATCTGGATCTGCCCGCCTACATCGGGCTCGGACTCATCATCGCGGGCGTGGCGGTCATCAATCTCTTTTCCGACTCCGTAAGGCACTGAGTCCGCCTTCCGCGGTTCTTCATCCCCCGCATCCGGGACCGGGCCTTGCCGGAACATCTCCCCGCTTCAAAGACGCCGTTTTCCCCGTTCCCCGCCCCGGGCATGAGTCTGCCCGGCCTTTCGCCGCATACCGGCACGCCGCGCTCTCCACGCTTCTTTCCGGCGGCTTTTCTCCCCCGCAGTCCTTCCTTTTCCGTCTCCGCTCCGCAGCCTCCGCCGGAACGCGCCCTCCAGGAAAAAAAGAAGACCGCGCTCCCGGAGGAACGCGGCCTTCTTCGTCGGAAGAAAGACTCCGCTACTCGTAGTTTTCCAGAAGGAACATGGGCTTGACGGCCACCACCTCATCGTACTCCGTCTGGCTGACGCGCACGCTGGAATTGAGGGACTTCAGAACGGCCTTCATGTCCTCATAGGCTTCGGGCACGGTTTCGGAACGGCCTTCGCGTATGGAACGGATCATCCGCGCAAGCGTGGCCGGATGAGCATAACGGGCGGGAAGAGGAAAATCCGGGTAGGTGGAAATATATTCCTGCACATCGGCACGCGCCTTGTCCAGCGCTGCGATGATGGCCCGGCGGTTGTTGCGGGCCGTAGGCAGCACGTTGGCCCCGGCGAAGAAAAAGAGCGCGGCCAGACCGACAAGGGTGATGTACAGTCCGTAGTCCCCGGAACCGGTCGACCAGACGTACACGCCGTACACGGAAGCGGCGAGCGCAAGGCAGAATATGGCCAGCGCCACCCACTTGTGCATGGGGTTCGTCATCTGATCCACGCGCCGGGCCTTGCTTGCGGCGGCAAGGCGCGTGGCAAGATCGGGACGCTCCTCCAAAAAGGCCTTCGCGCGGCGCAGCTTCTCCAGACTTGCCTGAGCCTCCGGGGAAAGATTCTTCCTGTATCGGGCCTCCTCTTCGGCCCTGGCCTCGGCAAGCCTTCTCGCCGCAGCTTCGGACATGGTCCTGATATGGGGAAAACGGCGCTGTATCTCGGCAATCATCATGTCCACATGGCGTTCGTGCTTGAAGGTGCACTGCACGCTCTCGCCCCTGCCGTATTCCACCACGAGGTAGGGAATGGAACCGAAAATGCCCTTGCCGGTAAACGCTCCCTTGCTCATGGCAACGCGCTTGTAGGCCCTGCGGATATTGGATACCGGCACATAGAAGCGGCGGTCGAGAAAAAGGCTGTTCAGATACAGGGCCTTCGCGCCTACGCCGCAGGGGCCGAACACCAGACAGGCCTTCCGGTCTTCCCTGAGTTCCCGGTCGTCCAGACCGGCATCGCCCAGCTTCGCGGGTTTGAAATACAGCATCGTCAACTCCGAAAAGAGGTTTTCCCGCCGGAAGCGGGAAAAGAAAAAGGGGCCGCCGTTCGCGCGGCGGCCCCGGGTCAGGCTACGGGTTCATCAGGCCTGCTTCTTCGTCGCACGGAGGAAGAGACCGAGGAACAGCACGGCAGCGGCGATGCCCAGAATGTAGGCCACGCTGACGGGCAGCTTCACGATGAGGCCGAGGCATTCGGGAGCCATGCAGAAGTAGGTGATGGACACGGCGCTCATGAAGGTGGCGGGCACGGCGGTGATCCAGTAGTTCTTCTTGTTGAGGAAGAGGTACATGGAGGCGGCCCACAGAACGATCATGGCCAGAGTCTGGTTGGTCCAGCTGAAGTAACGCCACACGATGGAGTAGTCGAGCTGGCTGATGAGGGCGCCGGCGCCGAGCAGCGGCACGCAGAAGATGAGGCGGTTCTTGTAGCTGGTCTGGTTGACCTTGAACCAGTCGGCCAGCACCAGACGGGCGGAACGGAAGGCCGTGTCGCCGGAGGTGATGGGGCAGGCGATGACGCCGACCATGGCGAGGCCGATGCCTATGCCGCCCATGGTCTTGCTGCACACGTCGTAAATGGCGGCGGACTGGCCGGAACCGAGGCTGGCCAGCAGGCCGGTGGTCTGACCGTTGGTGATTTCGTAGATGGAGCAGCCGGCGGCGGCCCAGATGAGGGCGATGATGCCTTCACACACCATGGCGCCGTAGAACACGAAACGGCCCTGATGTTCGCTCTTCATGCAGCGGGCCATGAGGGGCGACTGCGTGGCATGGAAGCCGGAGATGGCGCCGCAGGCCACGGTGATGAACATGAAGGCCCAGATGGGCGTGCCCTTGGGATGCATGTTGGTGAAGTTCTCCCAGATTTCGGGAATCTGGTATTCGGGGCTGATGACGATGCCCGCGCCCACGCCCACGGCCATGATGATCAGGCAGATACCGAAGAGGGGGTACACCTTGCCGATGATCTTGTCGATGGAAATGAAGGTGGCGATGAAGTAATAGGTCAGCACGACGACCAGCCAGAAGGAGGCGTTGAGCATGATGCCCGTGGCGCCCGCTTCGCTGCACAGCTTGACGATGAGGCCGGCGGGGCCGACGGCGAACACGGTACCCACCATGACGAGCAGCACCACGGAGAACACGCGCATGATGGTCTTCATGGTGGAGCCGAGGTAGATGCCGGTGATTTCGGAAACCGAAGCGCCGTTGTTGCGCTCGCTGGTCATGCCGGAGAAGAAGTCATGCACGGCACCGGCGAAAATGGTGCCGAAGGTGATCCACAGAAAGACCACGGGACCCCAGAGAGCGCCCTGCAGAGCGCCGAAGATGGGGCCGAGACCGGCGATGTTCAGAAGCTGGATAAGAAAAAGCTTCCACTGGGGAAGCACCACATAGTCGACGCCGTCGTTGATGACCACGGCGGGAGTTTCCCGGTCGTCAGGACCAAAGGTGCTCTCTACCAGCTTGCCGTAGGTAAAGTAGCCTATGATCAGAAGAGCCAGGCACAGAAAGAAGCTAACCATACAAACAACCTCTCCTATGGCGGACCCTCGCCGCACAACCACGCACGGGGAAGTTTTCCGCCGGATCTCAAACGCAGAACCGGACATGGCACGCCCCCCGACGCCCATGTTTCGCAACGGAATTTTCCGTTGCGCGGGTCTTTGCCGCTACGGACGGGAAGCCCTGCCGTTTCTGCTCCAAAGGCAAGTAGACCAGCTGAAAAATTTATGCAAGAAGGTCAGGCGGGCGATACTGCTCCCTTTTGTGCAAAAAAAATCATAATCCGGCAAGCTTATCTCTCTTTTCCTCAAATTAAGAAAAATTAACTTTTCCGGGCGGCTCCGGAGCCTTCGGGAGGTTCCGACATCGCCCTTTTTTCTTCTCTTTTGTGCAAAACGACGCGGCTTCTCCGAAACAACAGAAGCAGGAACGCTCCGCAACCCTCTTTTTTCCCCGAATTAAAAGTCTTCGGCAAATTTTTCCGAAAAAGAAAGAATACGCTTCCGCCCCGTGCGAAACCCGCCGCAGCGCGGAACCTTCCTCCTTATCCGCCGCGGGAAGAGGAAAAGCTCAGCCGCATCTGATGCCACACCACGTTCCCATGGGTGGAGCCGGAAACGCCCTCGTCCGCAAAGCCGAAGGAGGCATAGTAGGGAATCATCCTTTCCTTGCAGGTAAGCACCACGCCGAGCTTTCCCTTTTCCCGGGAGGCTTCCACAAGGCTGCGGACAAGCAGGGCTGCGTAGCCCTTTCTTCTGTGTTCCGGCAGGGTGTTCAGGCCGAATATCATCTGCCACTTTCCGTCCCTGCGGTGCAGAGAGGCATTCTTGTACATGTCGTCCGCAAGGTCGGCCTCGTCCGTGGCCATGCCGTCGATGAAGGAAACAAGGGTTCCCTCATCATCGAACAGCAGCCAGAAGTGGTCGGCATAGGCCGCAAGTCTTTCCCGGAAATCCTCTTCCGTGGCGGCCTCCGCTTCCGGGAAGCAGCGTCGTTCCACGGCGGCGATATCCTTGAGGTCGGCCATGGTTGCATGGCGTATGAGCATAGTGACTCCGATGTTTTCTGAGATTGACGAACAGGCGCTTCCTGCAAAAAAGCGCTCCATGTTCCGCATACGGCCATGCGGCAGGGAATGCCCTGTTCCGCAGAAAAGCCGCCAGGCCATGGCGCAGGCCCGCGCAGAAACTCAGCTTCTCAGCGCGCAGGGCGCCTCGAAACGCTTGGCGCAGGAAACGCAGGCGGAAGGCGGTTCAGCCGTCTGCACGGCGGCGCGAAAGGCGGCGTATTCCGGATTTTCCCAGATCTGCACGGGACTTTCTTCATCCACGCTGCCGAAGACGGTACGCCGCTCGTCCTTCTCATCCAGAGGTACGTTCAGGTACACGCAGGGGGAAATGCGCCCTTCGGCATCCACATACATGGTTCTGTGCGCCCTCTCCCGGCAGCAGGGAGCCGGTTCCGGCGCGGGAAGCGACGCATAAAAATCGCGGCCCGAGGCGCGTACCTTCGCCCCCGTTTCCTCCAGAACCACACGCGCGGCCTCTATCTTTTCCCGTTCATGGGGCGCGAAGGCCTCATGCGCCATGTCCGGCGAAGGAATATAGTCCATGGTGCTGACCACGGCCGCATGTACGCCCCACTCGTCCATGAGTTCGGGAAGCCCCCGCACGCCCTCCACCTGCGAGGCGAGCATGAGGTAGGCCAGGTGTATTTCCAGATGCACGGCGTTCTTCTCGCGCCGCACCTTCTGAAGCGTGCGGACCGCCTCCTCCACCCGCGAAAAAGGTACCCCCGCACGGGCTGCATTGCCCGCCTCGTCGGTACCGGTAAGGGAAAAGGCCACGATATCCATGCCGCTTTCCACAATACGCAGGGCAAGTTCCTCATCCATGCGCATACCGCAGGTGGTGGTGGAAACCGCGCACCCGGCACGCCTCGCCAGGGAAACGAAATCCATGAAGTACGGATTCAGAAAGGGTTCCCCCCAGCCCTGCAGATGCACCCTGCCCGTTCTGCACAGAACGGGCCACAACGCGGCAAAGGTTTCCGGGGACATATGACGGCTCTTCCATACGTCCGCGCGCGTGGTGTGCGGACAGTACACGCATTTTCCCATGCAGCACGAGGTTACTTCCACCTGCAGGCATTCCATCCCTCGCGGGTGAAAGAACTCGCGTATATCCTGCCACAGCCCGGGCGCGCGGAACTGCGAAAACAGCGCTTCAACCTTTGAAGGCATACATTCCCCCTGGAAAATACTCCGTAAAAACCGTCTCCGGCAATCAAGACCCGAAGCGTCTCCTCTCCGGTCATTGCCGGAGACGTGGCTTCCCCGCCGAAGCGGCCGTCCTATACGGTCCAGCTCGTTTCAAAATGCGGCATGGCAAGGCAGGCCCCCCACTTCTTTTTAAAGAAGGTGATGCCGCCGTCGATACCGAGGCCGAGGTTCAGCGTGCTCTGCCCCCGCCGTTCCGCCTCATCGGCAAGGGCGCGCAAAAGCGCGTCGCTCACGCCGGGCGGACAGTCGTCCTGCCGGAAGGCGAACATGTAAAAAGCGGTGCTCAACGCGCTGTAATCCCCTACGGCCATGGCAAGAAGCCTTCCCGATGCGTCGCGTGCGGAAAAAAGCAGCGCGTCGGGGCAGGAACGCACGTACGCGCCCACACGGCCGAAAATATGCCGCGTGCCGGGGGCGAGAGTGCGTACCTTGAGATAATGATCCACCAGCATATCGTGTTCGGCCCCCCATTCCTCCACGGCTATGGAAGCTTCGCGTTCCGCCCGGCGCAGCATGTTGCGCAGCTTCTGCCCCGGCGTATGCGGCAGCTTCACGCACCACCACGCGTCGCGTTCGACCACGGCCTGCCCGGGCGCGGCGGCGGGAATGGTCGGAGCCAGCACCGTAATACGCCGAAGATCGGGCATGGCCAGCGCACAGGCAACGGCCTTTTCCAGCCTCTGAGCATACGCTTCGCTCTCCAGCGGGAAGGCGGCAAGCTCGTCTTCCGAGGGGAAGGCGATCAGCGTGCAGCTGTCGGCCGTGGTCCATGCGGCAAAGCCTTCGCAGGATTGCAGCCTGCGGCCGGAAACCGCCCGCACATAGGATGGAATCTGTTCGGGAACGAGAGCGCGCGCCCCGAGGTCGGCCAGCGCACGGCGCGCACGGCCGGACAGAGGGCCGTGCGAGGCCGCGGGCCGCCCCGTGGTCCGGGAAACGGTGCCTTGCAGCGCATGGGAACGCACGTTCTCGGGCGCCTTTTCCCATACGGGAGCATCCGGGTTGCCGGGCAGAACCACGGAATCGTCGCGCCGTATCCATGCGGAGAAACGGTGCTTCCAGGTAGGCAGCACCCTCGTCAGGGTAAAGCCGTCCTCCGCCAGCATGTGGCGCAGATTGATCATGTGCGCGGCCCCCACGAATACGGCCGTGCCGCCCCGTTCGATATAGGGCCGCATTCTCTCGCGGAAACGCTGATCGCGCACGCTGATGATGGTGCCCGTACGGGTGGGGAATTCCGCGCTCGTCCCCATCATCCCCATGAGGTCGCCCGCAAGATAGCGGTTGCAGTTGCTCTTCATGAGCGTCGGCCAGAAGGAACAGTCCTTCATGAACTTCACGATGCGGGGCATGGGAGCCGATTCCAGAGAAGCGATCTGCTCGGCGAGACTTTCCATGCCCATGACCGACTTGCCCATGTCCAGAGCGGTGTTCCACACCTCAAGATCCACGGAGTTGGTCCAGCCGTTGCGTTCCAGATACGCCGTCCACAAGGCGAAGAAGGCATACCACTGGCGGCTTTCGGCAAGCACCTGCCGCACGTCCAGCGTGCGGGGCTTCTGCCAGCCGCCGAGCCTCGCCCAGAATCCTTCCGGCCCGTACACCGTGCGCTCAAGACGGCGTATGTCCTCTTCGGAAAGATGCCGTATCACCCTGTCCGCATCCGGCTCCGGCGTGCGGCCTATGCGGGCCACCTCATCCATGCTCTCGGAATCGATGGGACCTTCCAGAAGCACGGTATCCACGTTCTCGAAAAGACGACGCAGGGAATATTCAAAGGAACAGCAGAAGAAATGGGCCGAGCCGCCTATCCAAGAGGTACGGCCGTTCTTGTCCAGCCGCCAGAGCATGGCGCAGGGACGCTGCCGGGGCAGAGCGTCGAAGAACTTCCAGCGCGAAACGTCGCCTCCGCCGGAGGCCATGTTTCTGGCCAGAAGAGCCGCCATCTCGGAAAAGGCGTTCTCCCCGTGCGCGGAGGAAGGCTGCCAGACGGCGAGTTCATACGTTGCGTCCCGCACGCCGCCCCACTTGCGCTTGAAGCGGGTAATGCCCTCGTTCACGCCGAGTCCGAGGAGTATGGAACGCCGGCCCTCCGCACGGGCGCGCTCCAGCATTTCGGCAAAAAGCAGATCCGGCGCGTGGGGAACATAGTGCGTTTTGGAATGCGCGCCCAGCACATAGCTTACGCAGTCGGGCAGGGAGTAATCCAGAAGAAGGCAGGCCGCAAGCTGGCCCTCCGCATCCCAGGCGTTCAGAAGCCTGAGGTCCGCTCCCTTGTTCAGGGCCTGCGCCGTGCCCGAATAGAGCTGACGGATACGCGGAGGAAGCGGGATTCTCCCCAGAAATTCGGCCCACAGACGCCGGTGCTCCGACGTGAAAAGGCGCGTTTCGTCCACGACAAGGCTTTCTCGGGCATGACGCACCGGCCCGCGCAGGCGGGAAGGCACGGGGGAATCCGCCGGAAGAATGTAGTACACGTCCCTGTCCTGCACATGAGGCTTCAGGCTTTCGGGCATCTTCGGGGCTATGGCGAAGCAGTCCGCGGGCTTTTCGCGCCGGACGGCCTCCTCCAGCGCCTTTTCAAAACGCCCGGGGCTCTCCTCCCCGTCCAGACAGTAGCCTATGGCCATGAGCCAGTCGTCCGCAGCGACGAACACATAGCCGTCCAGCTCGAAGGAACGGCCTGACGAAAAGGCCTCCAGAAGGGGGCGCGAATGTTCGGGAACATGTACTGCCGGCATATACACTCCTTGGGCACGCTTGTGACGAATATGCCATAACGCCTCCCGGGGGTAAAGAAGACGCCCCGCCCGGAGGGGGAAAATCACGGCGGACTTCTGCCCTTGCCCTTTCAAAACGGGGCGGATACAGTGAAAAAGCATGAAAAGACGTCCCGATGCATCGGGCAGAAAAAGCGAGGTTCCCATGTTTGAAAACGTCGTGCTCGGCAGGCGTTGCAGCGACAAGAAATTCAAGGAGGAAGCGCCCGTTCTGCGCATGAAGCTCTTTGAGGCGCAACGCCGCTGCCTCAAGAAAAACATCCCGCTGCTCATCACCGTCGCAGGCGTGGACGGCGCAGGGCGCGGCGCCGTGATCAATCTGCTCTCGGAATGGATGGACAACAAGCATGTGCACAACCATGTGTTTTGGATGGAAACCGACGACGAGCGCGAACGCCCCCGCGACTGGCGCTACTGGCTGAGATTTCCCGAAGCCGGTTCCGTCGGCGTGTTCTTCGGCGGCTGGTACGGGGCAGCCATGCGTCTGTTCTGCACAGGCGAGATGAGCGAAATGGAGTTCGATTCCCGTATGCATCATTACCGGGGGCTGGAAGAAAGCCTCGCCGCCTCCGGCATGGCCATGGCCAAGATATGGCTGCATCTGGATAAAAAGGAACACGCCGAACGCCTCAGAAAAAGGCTGGAACACAGGCAGGTGCGCCACTTCACCCCCTACGACAAAAAAGCCTCGGAAAACTACGAGGCCCTTGCCTCCGCTGCTTCCCGGGCCATCACCCTGACGGACCGCTCCTTTGCCCCGTGGATCATCGTGGATGCGGCGGACGCCCATTACCGGGATCTTGCCGTGGCTCGCGCCGTCATTGCCGCAGTGGAAAGGGCCGAAGCCGAACAGGAGGCCAGAAACGCACGCCCGAAGGAGGAACCCTCCACCAGGGAAAACGTGATCTCCACGCTGGACGCCATAGACCTCAGCGTCAGGGCCGACCCCGCAACCTATAAGAAGGAACTGGAAGACCTTCAGGACGAACTGCGCGAGCTCACCTATCAGGCATGGAAAAAGGGAATTTCCAGCACCATCGTCTTCGAAGGATGGGACGCCGCAGGCAAGGGCGGCTGCATACGCCGCCTCATGGCCGGCATCGACGCCCGCATCAGCCGGGCCATCCCCATAGGCGTACCCACCGACGAAGAGCTTGCCCACCATTATCTGTGGCGTTTCTGGCGGCATATTCCCCGCGCGGGCTTCGTTACCGTGTACGATCGTTCCTGGTACGGCCGCGTGCTGGTGGAACGCGTGGAAGGTCTGACGGCACAGGAGGACTGGAGCCGCGCCTATGCGGAAATCAATCTCTTCGAGGAGCAGCTCACCGCAGACGGCAACGTGCTGGTGAAGTTCTGGCTGCACATGTCTCCCGACGAACAGCTGCGCCGCTTCAAGGAGCGCGAGGAAACGCCGTGGAAGCAGTACAAGATAACCCCCGACGACTGGCGCAACCGCGAACGCTGGCCCGACTATGTGCGCGCCGCCGATGAAATGTTCCTGAGAACAAGCACGAATTACGCCCCCTGGCACATCATAGCGGCCGAAGACAAGAAGGCCGCTCGCCTTGCGGTGCTGCGCACCTGTCGCGACGCCCTGAAAAACGCGCTGAAAAATGCGGAAGGGAAAAAGAAGAAACACCGCCCGGAAAAATAGCTGGCCAGAAAAAAAGCAGAAAAGGAGCGCTCCGTACCGAAACAATTTCGGACCAAAAGAGCGCTCTTTTTCTTGCCACCTCAGCTATTAATGAGTAATCTGCCTAGAACTTTCCGTACCTACGCCGTTCAAAGGAGGCCCCATGCCTGAACTCTCTCCAGAGAAGCGTCTTTTGCTCGATGAGATCGAAAACATTTCCACGCAGATGAAGGACATAGCCTCCGCCATCTTCGACGAACCGGAACTCGGCTATCAGGAATTCAAATCTTCCGCCCGCCTGGCAGATTTTCTGGAAGCAAACGGCTTCCGCGTCGAGCGCAATCTGCTCGACATGCCCACGGCGTTCCATGCCGTGGCCGGTTCGGAAGCCGGGCCGAAAGTCGCCTTTCTTGCGGAATTCGACGCTCTGCCCGGCCTCGGGCACGCCTGCGGGCACAACCTCTTCGGCATGGCCGCCTGCGGTGCGGCCGTAGCTCTTGCCCGCCATCTCCCCGCCGGGAGCGTGCATGTGTTCGGCACCCCGGCCGAAGAAGGCAATGTGAAGAACGCCGGCGGCAAGGTGCCCATGTCCGATGCGGGGCTCTTCGACGATATGGACGCCGTGATTGCCGCCCATGCCGAAGGCCGCACCATACTCAAGCAGCAGCTCATTTCCCGCGCCAACCTTGAAATGGACTTCCACGGAAAGGCCGCCCATGCCGCAGGCGCGCCGGAAAAGGGCATCAACGCCATGGACGCCGCGGCTCTCGCCGTCATGGGCATCAACAGCCTGCGTCAGCACATGACGCACGACGTACGCATTCACGGCCTGCTCACCGATACCGGAACCTCCATCAACACCATTCCCGAATTCGCCCGCCTGCGCTACGGCGTACGGGCACGCAGGCCCGAAACCCTCGACAGCACCATCGAACGCGTGGTCAACTGCGCACGCTGCTGCGCCGAGGCTCTCGGCTGCACCTTCTCCTGGCGGCATTCCGCGCATCCCTACTACACCATGAGGCACAACATGCCCCTGCTGCACGCCTTCGCCGCCAACCTCGACCTCCTCGGAGAAAGCTACATCGAGGAAGTGCAGAGCAGCTACTCCACCGACATGGGCAACGTCAGCTTCAAGGCGCCTTCCATCCATCCCTACATTTCCATCGGCGGCGCGCACCTCGTGGGCCATACTCCGGCTTTTGCGGAAGCCTGCCGCTCCGAAGGCGGCAACAAGGGCATGTTCACGGCGGCAAAGGCCATGGCCATGACGGGCTATGACGTCATCACCGACCCCGAGCTTCGCAAAACCTCGCGCGACGCCTTCAATACTCCCGACGTCGACTGACTTTTTTTCCATGATTTCAGGCATCACGTCGCAAAGAGTCTTTGCGGCGTGATGCTTTTGCACATTTTTCCCTCCATTTCAACATGCCAAGGAGCTCCAGGCTATGGCGAAAGAACAGATTGAAAATCTCTCCGGCATACTCGGCTTCATAGAACGGGCCGGCAACCGGCTTCCCCACCCCGTCACCATCTTTCTGATCCTCACGCTGGTGGTCATGGTGCTTTCCTTCCTGCTGCAGGGAACGCCCATGGTCGATCCCAAGGGCAAGGCCCTGGTGGTGAAGAGCCTCGCCTCGGCCGACGGCCTGACGTGGTTCCTCAAAAGCTGCGTGGACAACTTCGTGAAGTTCAAACCGCTGGGCCTGGTGCTCGTCATGATGCTGGGCCTCGGCGTGGCGGAAGAAATCGGTCTTCTTTCCGCCGTACTGCGCGGCAGCATTCTCAGCGCTCCCCGCAGCATGGTGACGGCCATCATCGCCTTCTGCGGCGTAATCGGCAACATGGCCTCCAGCGCGGCCTTCGTGGTGGTGCCTCCCCTCGGCGCCATGATCTTCAAGGGGCTCGGCCGCAATCCTCTGGCAGGCATGGCCACGGGCTTTGCAGGCTGCGCCGCCGGGCTCAACGCCAACATTCTTGTGGTGGGCACCGACGTGGGCCTTGCCGCCATCACCCAGCAGGCCGCACAGATCATCGATCCGTCCTTCACCGTGCACCCCGCCGTGAACTGGTACTTCATGGCCGCTTCCACCTTCGTGGTCACGGCGGTCATCGTATTCCTCACGGAAAAATTCGTCGAACCGCGCCTTGAAGGCGTGGCCATGCACGAAGGCGCCATGGAAACCGAAGACATGTCCCTCACGGATGAAGAACGCCGCGGCCTGCGCGCGGCCCTCATCGGCGGCGTGGTCTACCTTGTTCTCGTGCTGCTCACCGTGGTTCCCGAACAGGGCATACTCCGCAATCCCAAGACCGGCGGCATCGTGCCTTCCCCCTTCCTCGACTCTCTCGTGCCCATTCTCCTCGGCTTCTTCCTCGCCGTTTCCATCCCCTACGGCGTGAGCACCCGCAGCATCCGCAACGACAAGGACGTGGTGCGCTACATGAGCCGTTCCATGAGGGAATTCGCCCCCTTCATCGTGCTCTGCTTCGCCGCCGGGCAGTTCGTGTCCAGCTTCGCCTACACGAACCTCGACATGTATCTTTCCATCCAGGGCGCGAACTTCCTCAATCATACGGGATTCTCCGGTATTCCCCTCGTCGTGTCCTTCCTCATCCTCACGGCCTGCATCAACTTCTTCATAGGCAGCGCCATGGCCAAGTGGGCTCTGCTCGCCCCCATCTTCGTGCCCATGCTCATGCAGATGCAGCTTTCCCCCTACTTCATTCAGGCCGCCTACCGTGTGGCCGACTCCACCACCAACGCCATTTCGCCTCTCGAACCCTTCATGGCCTTCGTCATCGGCGTGGCGCAGAAGTATGCGAAAAACGCCGGACTCGGCACCATCATTTCTCTGATGCTGCCCTACGCTCTCGGCATACTCTTCTTCTGGGGCCTGTTCCTCATCATCTGGATGCAGCTTGATCTGCCTCTGGGCCCGGGAGCTCCCGTCTATCTGCCGTAATGCACATCATACGCCCCGTCCGGACTTTCCCGGGCGGGGCCTGAACTTCCCCATAAAAAACGCCAGGAGGCAACGTGGAATACTTTGATTTCGACATTCTGGGACTCAAGCGCAAGCTTCCCTTCGTAAAGATCGGCGACAACCTCGCCCTCGCCAGCTTCGTCGTTCTTTCCGACACCGAACTCATCCAGACCGTGGCGCCCGAACTCGTCAAGCGCCTGCCCGAGGTGGACGTGCTCATGACCGCCGAGGCCAAGGGTATCTGCCTTACTTATGAAATGAGCCGCCTCATGGGCATGAAGGACTTCGTGGTGGCGCGCAAGAGCCGCAAGCCCTACATGCAGAACGCCATTTCCCATTCCGTATTCTCCGTGACCACGCAGAAGGAGCAGACCCTCTGGCTCGACGGCTGCGAAGCGGAAAAGATCAGGGGCAAGAGAGTGGCCCTCATCGACGACGTCATCGCCACCGGCGAATCCATTGAAGCCATCGAATCCCTGGCCCGCGCCGCCGGCGCGGAAGTGGTGGCCCGTGCCGCCATTCTGGCCGAACTTCAGTCCGTGCACCGCAAGGACATCATCTTCCTCAAGGAACACTATGTGTTCCGTCCCAATCCCGACGGCACCTACACGCCGCTGGAACGGCTGGACTAAAACCGGCCGGACACAAGGGCCCCGTCCCTTTTCCCGCCTTTCGGCAGGGGTCTTGTTTTACGCTTCAAAAGCCTGAAAACGGCGCTTGCGGCGTTCCCCTCCCCGCCGGAAGGCGCAACACCAACCATGCCAAGGAGCATTGTTTATGGATACGCCCTCCTCTTTCCCCATGGTGCGCGACGTGCCCTACATGGGCGTGATATGGGTCGTGCATGAAGCCTCGAAGCTCGGTTTCTGGAACGGCCATCCCGACTGGTGCAACCTCGGTCAGGGGCAGCCGGAAGTGGGCGACATGCCCGGCGCCCCCGAACGCATCAATCATATCGACATCGCCCCCGCCGACCATGCCTACGGCCCCGTGGGCGGTACCGGCGAAGTGCGCGAAGCCATTGCCGACATGGTCAACAGAACCTACCGCCGCGGCCGTTCCAAGTACACGGCGGACAACGTGAGTTTCGCCAGCGGCGGCCGCCTCGCCCTGACCCGTCTGTACACCATTCTGGCCGACGGCGCGCGCATCGCCTACAAGAACCCCGACTACACCGCCTACGAAGACTACCTCTACAGCCTGCGCAACCGCTGCGCGCTGCTGCCCATCCGCGCTTCCGAAGAAGACGCCTTCTCCATTCCCGCCGCCACGCTGGAAAACTTCATCCATCAGGAAAGGGCGAACGTCTTCGTGTTCTCCAACCCCTGCAACCCCACGGGCGAACTCATCTCCGGGGAAACGCTGGAAAGCTATGTCGCCACGGCGCGCCGCGAAAACTGCCTGCTGGGGAGCGACGAATTCTACTCCCACTTCATTTACCGTGAAGACGGTTCCCCTGCGGACGGTCCCGTATCCGTGGCGGAATTCGTGGAGGATGTGGACAGGGATCCGGTGGTGCTCTTCGACGGCCTCACCAAAAGCCACCGTACCCCGGCTGGCGCGCCGGCTGGGCGGTAGGCCCCAAACATATCATCGAAATGCTCAACCGTGCGGCCAGCGCCGTGGACGGCGGTCCCTCCATGCTCTCTCAGCGCGCCACCCTCGCCGCGCTGGAAGAAAGCCGCATGGAGCAGGAAACCACCGCACTGCGTGCGGAATTCGCCATCAAGCGCAAGATCATGCTCGAAGGCCTCGCCGAACTCGGCATCCGCCCCGCGGCGGAACCGCGCGGCACCTTCTACGTCTGGGCCAGCATCCGCGATCTGCCCGCTCCGCTGAACGACGCGGACGCCTTCTTCCACGCCTGCCTTTCCCGCAAGGTCATGACGGTGCCCGGCCGCTTCTTCGACGTGCGCCCCTACCGTACCCGTCCCGCCGAAGAGCCCTACAAGAGCTGGGTGCGCTTCTCCTACGGTCCCAGCCGCGACGTGGTGAAGACCGGCATCGAACGCATCGCCGCCCTCATCCGCGAGTACAGATAGCCGCACATCCGGGAAGCGCCTTTAAGACGCCCTTCTCCGGCACATGACAAAAGCCCGGTTCCCTGAAGGGAACCGGCTTTTTCGTTCACTGCGAATCTTCTTCTCAGGAGGCGCCCGCAAGATACTTCTGAATGAGACGCAGCAGCACCTTCATGTCGAGGGGCTTGGCGACATGCGCATTCATGCCGCTTTCCAGACAGGCGCGTATGTCTTCGGAAAAGGCGTCGGCCGTCATGGCGATGATGGGAATGTCCGCATCCGGCCGATCCAGCGCCCGCAGCGCCCTTGCCGCCTGATAGCCGTCCATCACCGGCATACGCACATCCATGAGCACCATATCGTACCAGCCCGGAGCGGAGGCCTTGAACTTGTCCACGCAGATCTGCCCGTTCTCCGCCCAGTCCAGCGTAAAGCCGTGCTGTGCAAGCAGCGCGCTTGCGATTTCCCAGTTCAGTTCGTTATCTTCGGCAACAAGAAGCCTTCTGCCCTGTCCGAAGTTCTCCTTCTCCTCCTGCGCGTGTTCCAGCGCTCCGCCGCTTTCCGCAAACGTCCGCAGACCGTGGAACAGCGTGGACTTGAAAAGCGGCTTGGCAATGAAGCCCGATATGCCCGCCACCCGGGCTTCCGCCTCTATATCGCTCCAGTCGTAGGCGGAAATGAGCAGCACCGGCACGTCGTCTCCCAGATGTTCGCGCAGATCCCGGGCCGTCTCCATCCCGCTCATGCCCGGCATCTTCCAGTCCAGAAGCACGAGATGGTAATCCTTGCCCTGCGCATGATGCTTTTCCACCATGGTCACGGCCGTTCTGCCGTCCGTCGTCCATTCCGCATGAACGCCCATATCCGTAAGAAAATGCGCGGCACTGCGGCACACGTTCTCATCGTCGTCCACCACCAGCGCATTCCAGCCGGGGAGAACCATGGGGCCGGAAGACGCCCCGGCCTTCTTCATGTCCAGCGTGATGTGAAATTCCGTACCCTTTCCCGGCGCGCTCTGCAGTTCTATGGTGCCCTTCATCTGATCCACAATATACTTGATGATGGCCATGCCGAGCCCGGAACCTTCTATGCGGTGTATGCGCTCATTATCCTCCCGGGAGAAACTTTCATAGATCTTCTTCTGAAACTCCTCGCTCATGCCCATGCCCGTATCCTTCACGCGGATATGGGTGCGTACATGCTCATCCCCCAGAGGAGAGGGCTCCTGCGACAGATTCACCTGCACCGTTCCTTCCTGCGGCGTGAACTTGAGGGCGTTGGAAAGCAGATTAAGCATGACCTGCCCGAGGCGGACGCCGTCGGAATAGACGTTCTCCGCAATGATGTCGTGAATGCAGATGTCGAACTGCTGCTTCTTGGCCTTGACCAGAGGCTGGGCCACGCCCACCACCTCTTCGACGATCTCGCGCAGGGAAACCACGCTGATGTTGAGCGAAAGCTTGCCGTGCTCGATCTTCGACATGTCGAGCACGTCGTTGATGAGTCCGAGCAGATGCCTGCTGGCGAGATTGATCTTGTGCAGGCAGTCCTGCACCAGCGGCGTGTTCTCGGGACTTGCGGAAGCGATGGCCGTCATGCCCACGATGGCGTTCATGGGCGTGCGTATGTCATGACTCATGTTGGAAAGAAATTCGCTTTTGGCATGGCTTGCATTGTCGGCTTCGCTCTTGGCCTTTTCCAGTGCGGCGATCTGCCGCCGGGAAGCGCGGGAATAGAAAAAGAACATGGCCAGAATGGGCAGGGGAAGCATAAGCCCCATGCCCACGGCCATGTACACGCGGCGGGTCCACATGTTTGCAATGATCTCATCCAGAGAGCCGTGCGGCATCACCGTGAGCAGATACCACTCACTGTTGGGGAGCGGAGAGCCGTGCATGTGCAGCCTCTCCCCGCCCACGGTCACGAACATCATGTGTTCCCTGCCCTGAACGATGTCGTCGCGCAGGGTGAAAAACGTCTCCCCGTCATCGCCCTGTTCAAACGCTTCGTTCAGAAGCCTGTTGTGACTTTCCTCCCCGGCGGAACCGTGCAGCACGAAGGTGCCGTCCTTGCGGATGATCTGGGAAAAGACCATGGACTTTTCCGTATTCATCGACAGCGCCTCGCCGATGTAATCAAGCGGCAGCCCCGCCACCAGCGCCGTGCATCTTCTGCCGTCCTTCATGGGATAGCCCTGCGCATGAGGATACCCCACGGAAAGACCGATGACGAGAAGTTCCTCGCCCGAAGCGGTCACGCCGGAGGTGATGTTCTTCTCGCCCGCATTCAGGGCGCGCAGAAACGCATCCTGATCACGTATCTTCACCTCCCCGCCGGTCACCACCTCGGCGGCGCCCTTCGTATCGAAAAGGGCAAGGTAGGTGAATCTGCGCACCTTCGCCCCGGCGTCCAGCCTGTCGACAAGCTCCGGCCCGTACGCCTCCACGCTCTCGGGGGGAATGTCGATGATGAGGCTCTCCACCTGCTCCAGCTTCAGATCGATGACCGATCGGAAATGAAGCTGCATCTGGGAATTCACCGTGTTCATGTATATCTCGCCGACAAGGTGGCTTGCCTCCTGCCCCTGGCGCATCATGGAAGCGGTGCTCCATACGAAAATACCGGTGCAGAAAAGAGCGCTGAACAGGCTGAACAGAAAAAAGTGACTGACGTGTTTTCTCATGACGCTATCCCGGGACAAAGGCTTCCGTCGAATCAGTTCTTTTTCAAAAACTTCTCCAGAATCTGAAAAAGATATTTAAAATCAATAGGTTTTGAAATATGCACATCCATTCCCGCCGCCGTGGTGGAAACAATGTCCTCGGCAAAGGCGTTGGCCGTCACCGCAATGACGGGCACACTCCCCGCGTCGGGCCTGTTCATGGCGCGAATGCGCCTTGCCGCCTCGCAGCCGTCCATTTCCGGCATCTGCATGTCCATGAGCACGGCATGGTAGAAAAAAGGCTCGGAGGCGGAGAAAAGCTCCACGGCTTCGCGCCCGTTCCAGGCCTGCGTCACCTCAAGGCCGTTCATGGAGAGCATTTCCACGGCAAGTTCCATGTTCACCAGATTATCTTCCACCAGAAGGATGCGTTTCCCCTTCAGCGCGTCCATGTCGGGAGCCATTTCATGCTCTTCCCGTACGGAAGCCCCCTTGGCGATGGCGAAGGGCAGAACCACGGTGAAGGTACTGCCCGCCCCGAGCGTGCTTTCCACCTTTATTTCCCCGTTCATATGTTCCACGAGGCTCTTGGTGATGGACATGCCGAGCCCCGTTCCGGCCACGTTCTTGGCGGAAAAACGGGTTTCCCGGGTATAGGGCTCGAACAGATGAGGGAGAAATTCCTTTGAAATGCCTATGCCGGTATCGGCGACCACGAACACATACTTGGCGAAATCCTGCTTTTCCACCTGCGTTACCGAAACGGAAATCACGTCATTTGCCGAGGTGAACTTGAACGCGTTGGAAACGAGGTTGTTCAGAAGCTGCACGATGCGCACGGAATCGCCCACGACGAGGGTATTTTCCATTTCCATGTGCACATGCAGGGTCTTGTGCTCCATCTCCGCCTGCACATGATAGGTATCCAGACAGTCGCGGATGCATTTTTCCAGATCCAGCTCGCGGTTGTTCAGGGCGAATTTTCCCTGCTCCATGCGCGACATGTTCAGAATGTCGTCGATGAGATTCCTGAGCTGAAGGCTGGAAAAATTGATCCTGTCCAGATATCCCCTGATTTTTTCCCTGTCGTCCAGAAACTTTCTCGCCAGGTCGGACATGCCGATGATGGCGTTCACCGGCGTACGCATGTCGTGGGACATGTTGCTGAAGAATGCCTGTTTCGCCTTTTCGCTCTGCTGCGTGTTTTCCAGCGACTCCTGCAGAAGCCTGCGCTCCTGAAGCTGACGCTGCTTTTCCTGCTCCACCTCACGGAAACAGATGACCGCCTCTTCGGGAGAAAGGGATTCGTCGAACAGCACATGTACGCTGACCCAGCGGTACTCGTCGCCGAAAAGCCGGCGGAAATCGCCGCCGAAATCCCTCACACGGCGGGACACCAGGCTGCGGATGCTTCCGCAGGAAAAACTGCGTCTGAACTCCTCCCGGGCTTCCGGCTCGATGATTTCCGTGATCACCTGCAGAAGATCTTCGTAACATCCCTCATGAGGAAGCCTGCGCCTTACCTCGTTCGACCCTTTGATGGTTTCATACCTGTTCTTCCCGAAATTCACGCGGTAGAGGGCGTAATAGGAATTGCCGAGCACGCGCACGGTTTCATTGGTACGCTCCATCAGCGCGTTGGCCCGGACGAAACGCCAGGAATACAGCACCAGGAACAGGAAGAATACCGCCGTGGAAATCACCAGAAACAGAACAAGAAGATTCGCTTCCTTAAAAATTTCCGCATGGGGCGTGGTGAGTATGGTGTACCACCCGTTGGAAAGTCTGGCGTAATACACCGCCCGCTTCTCTCCGGCGACGTCCACGACAAAGGAACGATAGTCCTCGAATTCTCCGGCGCGTACCTTGTGAAGCAGGCCGGACACATATTCCTGCGTCGTCGCTTCGCTCATGTCGAGGGACGTGTTCTTGTACAGCACAACCCCCTTGCCGTCGCAGAGGAAAAAGGAATCCCGGCCAGACTTCGTCATGGGCTGGAGATTGAAGCGAAAATCCTGTGAAAAGATATCAAAGAAAATTACGGCATTGGAATATACGCACCTGCGCGCCACCGTAATCACGGGCTGCCCCGTCACAAAATCCTCGTACAGGTCGGTGAACACGGTTTCCCCGGGCTTCTCCATGGCCAGCCTGTACCACTGGCGCTCTCTGGCGAGGCTGCCCGGCAGAGTGGTCATGCGGCCCGCCATGTCGATGGTTCTGTCGTCGATGGTGATGTAGGCGGTGACCCGGTCTTTCCCCAGCACGGCCTGAAGCCTGTCGAAGAACATGGCCATCCACTCCGCCATATAGGCCACGTCGCCTTCCTGAAGGCGTTTGTCGATGGAGGCCGCGCCGAAAGCCAGCAGCGTGCCGTATACGGCAAGGCGGCTCTGCTCGTCCACGGCATAGTGTCTCGCCAGCGCCATGCCCGTGCTTCTGGCATTACGCAGCAGCATGTCGCGGAAAATATACAGCCCTCCGCAACTGAGCACGACCACCATGAGAAAGAGCACGATATTGAAATATATCCCGAACGGTAAGGACTTGGAACGCATGTCTTTTCCTCTTGTGGAAAGGCAGGAGCCCTTCTCCGTGGTCATGTTTTTCCGCAGAAACGGAAAAGGCGCACGCGAAACATGCCTGCGCGACGAAAAAAGAACGATATTTCCCGGAGCGCCTTTTTCTGAAAAAGCACTCTCCGGCCTTGAGGGGAAACGCCCCCGCAGGCGCGTTTTCCTCCCTCCGCACGTCTTCCTCGGGTACGAAGTCCCCGGGAACGTGCACCATACCCGCGATTCCCGGGCTGGGGCGAAACCCGCGCGGAGAAGACCCGTCCGCCGAGAATCAGCCGAGCCCCTGCTCTATGGCCCGCACCGCGGAGGCGTAGGCGAGGGAAATCTCGGACATCATGGATTCCGCCCCCTTCATGTCGCCGTCTCGCAGGGCATGAACCTGCCGGTCCAGCATTTCATGCATGGCGGTGATGGACAGATTGCCGCACACCCCCTTCAGCGTATGTGAAGCCTCAAGCGCCGCCTTCGCATCGCCGGAGGCAAAGGCCTCTTCCAGCCTGGCATAGGTTGCGTCCGTCGGAAACTTCTTCAGAAGTCTGCCCATGATGGCCTCGCTGCCCATGCAGCGTTCCAGCATTCCGTCCACATCTATACCGCCGCCCGTAAGCGTTTCCCTTACCTGTGCGTCCATACCTCAGTCCTCCTTCGGGCTGTGGATATAAAGCCGGGCAAGCTCTTCCTCCACCGAGAAAAAGCGGTCCAGCAAAAGCGGATTGAACACCCCGCACTGATGTTCACGAATCATCTTCAAAGCCTCCGCGCGACTGAAGGCCCCCTTGTAGCAGCGTTTGCTCACCAGCGCGTCGTACACGTCCGCAAGAGAAACGATCTGCGCCCAGATGGAAATCTCATCGCCTTTCAGCCCGTCGGGATATCCCCGCCCGTCCCAGCGCTCATGGTGATGACGGGCGATGTCGTAAGCGTACCTGTAGGACTCGTGCTCACGCAACTGAGGTATTTTCTGCAGCAGTTCCGCTCCCTGCGTGGTGTGCGTCTTGATGATCTCAAATTCTTCCGGCGTAAGCCTCCCGGGCTTGTTCAGAATACCGTCGGGAATGGCTATCTTGCCCACGTCGTGCATGATGGAGGCAAGAGCGATATGCTCAATGGTCTCCGCATTCAGGCCGTCGCCGAGATCGGTATGCAGGAGAAGAAAGCGCGTGATGTCGTGTATGCGGCGCACGTGCTCGCCCGATTCCCCGTTGCGGAATTCGATGGCCGTGGAAAGGGATTCTATCATCCCTTCGTTCAGGCGGATGATCTTCTGCGCCTGCAGGAGCAGTTCCGACTGCTGCTGCTCCACCTTGTTGCCCAGAATCTTTCTTGCCCGGAACAGCTCCACCACGGAATTGACCCGCCGCTGCACCACATAGGGCACCACGGGCTTGCTGATCACGTCCATCACGCCCAGTTCATAGGCTTCCCGCGTGACGGCGTCGCTCGCCTCCCCGGTAATCAGAAACACGGGAATCTTCCCGGTAAGGTCCCCGGCTTTCATCCGGCGAAGCACCTCGATGCCGTTCATTTCCGGCATCACCACGTCAAGAAGCACGGCACAGTACTTCTCGGGCGCGGCAAGTATGGCTTCAAGCCCCACTCTGCCGTTTTCCGCCTGCTCGGCCGGATAAAAGGGGGCAAAAATATGTTCAAGGACTTCGCGGTTGATGTCGTTGTCGTCAACAATCAAAAGCGTGCCGGTCTGTTGTTCCTGCTGGGGAAAAGGGAACATGCGCTCTCCTCTGACGGACGGAAGGTCGGCGCCCGCCGAAGTATTCTCCCCGTCTGTATACCCTTTGCGGCCGGATTTGTCATGTGCCGCAACGGGCCCCCGGCTGCGGACATGCGCTGCCCCGTCTTCCGGGAAATTCCCGGCCGCCCACGCCCTTCCGGGAAGGGAATCTTCCGCAGCCGCCACGGACTCCGCAGGTACCGTTTTTCCTCATCTTCTTTCCGATACTGCAGCTGCGGAGCAGACGGCGCCGCCGTACTTTTTTTGAAATGCGGTTTCACCGGCATACGCTTTCAAAACAGACGGAAGGGTATGCCGGAAAACGCCATTCCCCGGCTTGACGCATGTAATTTAATAATGATATCAAATCAAAAATATAAATAGTCAAACATCAGGGAAGGTTGTCGTGCATACTCATCCTGTAAAATATAATTACACCCTCCGTGAACTCTCGGAAGAAATGGCCGTTCTCCGTCAGACGTTCTCCATGGTACGGCTCATTCTTCCCGAAGATTGCCGTATCTGTCATATAGAAGACGATACTCTTTCTCTTGATGAGGCCTGTTACCATACCTGGAAGCGTTCCGCCTGCTGCGATTACTGCCTTTCCCACGAAGTTGCGCGTTCCCATACATCCGGCGCGAAGGTGGAAAGCGTCGACGGGCGCATCTTCATCGTATTTGCCAAGTACATCTGTCTTGACGGCGGAGACTTCTCCCTGGAAATGGTCGCGGAAATTCCCGGCATGGCCAGCCTGAACCACGAAGAACGGTCTCTGGGAGAAATATGGCGTCTTCAGGAAGAGAATGCCCGCCTTCTGCGTGACCCTCTGACGCGATGCTACAGCCGGCACTACATGAACAACAACTTCCACCATTATGTGCATGAGGCCAGAGTGCAGGGCAAGGAACTGTGCATGGCCCTGCTGGACATGGACAATTTCAAGCACATCAACGACAAGTACGGCCATGCCATCGGCGACGAAGTGCTGAAGAGCTGCTGCCTGTTCTGGCTCAAGTACTTCGATACGCAGCATCACAGCTTCCTCACCCGTTACGGAGGCGACGAGTTCATCATCACCGCCATGACGGACAGCTATCATGCCTTCTGCGAACGACTCGAAAAACTGAATGACTCCATGCGGAAAAACATTGTGATGGACGACGGACGCACCGTGCCCTTTTCCTTCACCATAGGCTGCTGCTGCATGAGCGAGGCCGGAATGAAGGGAGAGTACGACGTATGGAAGGCCATGTTCCTTCTTGCCGACAAGCGCATGTACAACGGCAAGAGCGGCGGAAGAAACCGCATCGTCACCGAAGACTGAACACGCTCTGCGGCAGGCCGTATTCCGCGGAACATTCCAGCAAAAAGCCCCGGTTGCCCGGGGCTTTTCGTCATCCGTCAGTTTCCGGCATGGGCCGCATACAGCCCTTCGGGCGTATCCAGCACCTTTTTCAGGTGTTCCACCACGTTCTGATCGAAGCTGGGGCTTCCGGCAAGGGCGGCGACGGCCTTTTCCCCGCTCATGCCCTCGCGGTAGGAACGGGAACTCATCATGGCGCAGAAGGCGTTGAGCACCGAAAGCACGCGGGCTTCGGGCAGTATCTGATCGCCCTTCAGGCCGCGGGGATATCCCGTGCCGTCCATATGCTCATACATTTCATGGAGCGCCCTGGCGATGGGCAGATCGAAATCAATGTTCTCCAGAAGCCTGTAGGCATGTTCCGGCGCCTTGCGCACTTCGTCCAGTTCTTCGGGCGTGAGGCTGCCCTTCTTGGCGAGCAGTTCCCGGGGAATGAAGAGCTTGCCCACCTGGGAAAGCATCGCTCCCATGATGACGGTATCCCTGCCGTCCTCGGAAAGTCCCATGCTTTTCGCCACCAGTTCGCCCAGCTTCGCCATGCGGTGCGAATGCCCGGCAAGGTACGGGTCCACGCTCTCCTCGGCCCGGGTGAAGGCCTCGATGAGGCTCCGCTGCTGCTGACGCATACGGTCGCTTCTGCGCCTGAACTCCGTGATGTCCTTCATGGTGACCACCGCGCCGCGCATACTGTCGCGTACGCTGTGCCCGCTGGCGTCCAGGAAGGGGAATACCGTCACGCGATACAGGCGCCTTTCGTCGCCCTGCCCCACATAGACCTCGCAGCTCTCTTCCCTGTTGTTGATGGCCACGCGGCGTATGCGGTCGAGAAGTTCGGACGCCGTCTCCACGGAGAAGAAGGAAAAGAGCATCTGCTCGTTCACGTCCTGTTCATCCCTGCCCAGGATGGAGGCGAAGGCGGGATTGCAGACATGAATCTGCCCCTTCACGTCGGCCATGAACAGACCGATGTCCAGCGAATTGTTCACGCTGTCCAGAAGTTCCTTCTGCCGGGAAACGAGCTGATTCAGACGCTGCAGCTCGGAGGCCACGGCGCGCTGCTGACGGCCGAGCCCCATCCACCACAGAAGTCCGCAGAGCAGTATGAAGCTCAGCCAGCCGAGAAAACCGCCCACATACACGGGAAGTTCGGCGCGGAAAAGCATCCTGTCGATGACGGAGGCAGGCGTTTCATGTATGATGCTCCATTCCAGCCCGGGGATGAAGCAGGACATGGAATACACCCTGTTTTCCTGCACCACGCTTTCACGAAGCGCAAAGGGCAGATTGCCGCCGTTCCCGGTGAACTGACGCGAGAGGCTCTCCGGCAGCGACGCAGGTTCGGGCACGGTCAGCATTTCCCACCTGTCGCCGTTTTTCTGCACCATATACGCCACGGACAGATCGTTCTGCTTGGGCCGCGCGGTAAACTGCGTCACCTTGGCGAGGACCGGAACGGTGGACATGAACACGGCCACGCGGCTGTCGTCGTCCTCAAGATCGATGACGGGCTCGAACACGTCCAGCGCAAGACCGTTGGCGCAGGCCTGCACGGGCAGGAAAACGGTTCTGCCCGTTTCCATGACCTCACGGGCGGCGCGGGCCTGTTCCGCGGAAAGAGGAGAAGGCGTGCTGAGCGCGGAAAGAATGGTCTGCCCTTCGCCGTTGACGAGGCGGGCATCCAGCAGGCCGTTGTAATTCATGAACTCCATGAGTATCCGGCGTATGGCGGGCACTTCTTCGGAAAGCACCGAGGCGCTTCCGGAAAAGCTTATGCCGTGTTCGGCGTTGTTGATGCTGCCCGTCACGCTCTTGTCCAGCCCGAACAGATCGGAGGAAAAAAGCCGGTAGGTTTCCGAGGCGCTGACGCGGAGCCTGAGCTCCGCCATATCCGCATTCCACACCTCCACGACGCTCACGGATTCATCCAGCCAGGAACGCACGTTCTGCTCATAGTTTTTCAGAACCTCAGTCCGCCTGCTTTCCAGCTGCGAAAAACAGAAGAACAGAACTATTCCCCCGGAAACGAGCGCAAGGCATAAAGCGGCCAGCAAAACCGATTTCTTGGAAAAACCGGAATACCCGGCCTGTGTTGGGCTGTTCATCGCGTCTCCTCCATCCTCTGCGGAACCGATGCCGTTTCTCCGCAGACTCTTAGCGTGGCTTCACATGAACCCAGCGGTATTTTTCATTCACCGAGAACTGCGGCGCATAGTTGCGCACGCGCTGCGCGGGGCGCACCGTCTCGGAAAGATTGTCCAGAATATAAATATCATCGCCGTCGTATACGGCAAGTACGGCATGGCCGATGTTGCGGATGGTTTCCCTCACCACCACGATGCGCATGTCGTCCACCGGCACGCCGAGAGCCTTCAGCGTGTAATACTTGACGATGCTGTAATCTTCACAGTCGCCCGACAATTTCAGAAACTCATAGGGCGCGGCCCAGTAGTCCGGTTTTCTGTAGGCTTCCTGATCGGTGCGGTACGGCCACTTGTTCCAGAATCTGTTGATGATATCAAGCTGTTCCCGGAGGGGCCGGCCTTCCGCCCTTTTCTTCAGATCCTTCCAGAGCGTGGAGGAATTGAAGCGGTTCTCATCAAAAAAAATCGGATTCTTGCCGTTCCTTTCCATGGCGGAAAGCCAGTTTTTCTGCTTTTTCAGATCCATCTGGAATTCCACCGTGCCGAAAAGACGCGGCTTCGCCTCCGCCGACGCGGCAAAAAGCGGAACGTATCCCACAGGACAGGCCACGCACAGCAACAATGCGAGCGTACGACCGACATATGCCATGTGCGCCGCGATACCCATGGATACTCCGCATCTCCCCCGTCCGTTCATTCTTGCTTCAGATTAATATTCAACGTCCGTCCCTGTAAAGCGCACGTCTCCCCACAGAAAGAAAAAAGCCGGGGAAAATCACCCCGGCCCTTTTCCTTGCCTTATTCGGGCATGGTGATGCTGTCGAGCGGCTCTGCGTCGTGGGGAGTCACCTTGAGCATGTCGGTGCTGATGCCGAGGTCGGGCAGCAGATTGCCCGCGAGGGCCTTCATGCGGTAGGCCGCAATGAGGGTGTTGCCGAGCGCCGTGGCCGCCTGGGTGGAGGAATTGAACAGTTCGTTTTCCGCATCCAGCACGTCGAGCAGGCTGCGCTCGCCGAGCACGAACTGCTCTTCGTAGGCGCTGCGCGTGGTCTTGTTGTATTCTATGGCTTCGCGGTAATGCTCAAGCTGCTTCTGCGCGGAAAGGAACTGCGTCCAGCTTTCCTCCACACTGAGCTTGAGATCGTCCATGTAATCATAAAGCACCTGACGGCTCTGGCGGATGCGGGCCGCGGCGGCCTTGCTTTCCGCCACGTCCGCGCCGCTGTTGAACAGGTTCCAGCGTACCACGGCGGCCACGCCCACTTCCGCGGTCCACAGTTCGCTCTTGCCGTCGCGGTCGGAATACGAAGGCCCGGCCTCAAGGCTGAGGGTGGGGCTGTAGGCGGAACGCACCTGTTCGCGGACGGCCGTGGCGGCCTTCACGTCTTCCAGATACGCGGCGACCTTGGGATTGCCCTTGCGGGCGGCCTTGAGCACTTCCTCCGCATCCTTGAACATCTTGCCGGGCATGTTCACGGGGCCGAGGTTCATGGCGGAGTGGCCGGTAAGGCGGGTATAGGTGTCTTCACCTATGCGCAGGGAGGCCTGCGCCTCGGTAAGCGTGGAGCGTGCGCGGGAAAGACGGCTCTGCGCCTGCGAAACGTCGGCCATGGTATCCACACCCTGAGCCTCACGTTCCCGGGCCTTGGCAAGAATATCCTCATGGCTCGCCACATTTTCCTGGGCAAGTTTGTAAATCTGCTGGCGGCGCAGCACGTCCACATGGGCGATGATGGCGTCGAGCGCAAGGGTGTTCGCGTTGTCCAGCACGCGGTGATCCAGAGAACGGTAGGTGGCCTCGGCCTCGCGCACGCGCCCCCTGGTGAGCCAGCCGTCCCACAAGGGCTGGGTGACCAGCAGCGATGCGGAAGAATAGGGAGCGACATCATTATATCCGTAGGAACGGGTCGTGCTGTCGGTGAGCTTGCCGAAGCCGCCGCGGGCGGTAAGGTCCACCCTCGGCCCGTATCCGGCCCTGGCGCGATCCACCTCATGACCGGCGGCGCTGCGGTTTTCCTGAATGGCCTTGAGGGAGTTGTTGGTTCTCAGCATGGACTCGATGGATTCCTTCAGAGGAATGGAAGCGTCCTTCGCTGCCTGGGCGGGGCCGCAGAGCATGAGACCGAGGCAGCCGGAAACAAACAGGGTGAACATCGTTTTCATAAAAAGCCCTCCAGCAGGCTCTTTGCTGCAATCCTTTCCCAAAGGAAGAAAGGGGATTAAATGGTGCAGCGGAGACATGTTTCCGCAAACGACATGCGGAGCTCGAAGCCCCGCGTTCCCTTCCCCGCTTCCGCAATTTTCATGCGCAGCCCATCGCGAAACGTGAGAATCATAGAAACGATACCCTACCGTGCCAGAGCGCGCAAGCAAAATAAAAAAATCCTCCCGGGAAAGCCCTCTTCCCGGAAGTTTTTCATCACAACGGAGTATTTTTTTCGCCTGAACGAATCTTACTTCTTGTCATTCATACTCTTCCGCAGCACATCACCGTTTCCCGGTCTGTCATTTTAAACATTATAACATGAAAAATATCTGTAATTATTGAAAACACAGAATCGCTTCATATCCCTTGCAAAAAATACGTCCACCGTGCATATTTTTATCGCGCGCGTATTCATCCGTCGGCCGACGACGTGATTTTCCCTGCCGTGAACGCACAGGATGCGGAATATACAGGCCATGCGTCATGCAGGGCCTTCCCCCATTCATCCTCCCCGCATGTGTGCCCGGGCAGGCAAAGGGGCCAGTCTCCGGCCTCTCGTCCCTTCCGGCCCCGGACGGCGTCCGGCGGTAACGGCCCCGCCATGCGCCGAAGTACGAAAAAGGCGCATGACCGCGTTGCGCGCCACACGCCTTTTCCGCAGAAACATCCCTGCGCCGGAAAAACTACTTTTCCCGCAGCGCGTTCTGCTTGGCCTTGAGTATGGGCTTGAGCAGATAATCCAGCACGGTCTTCTTGCCCGTCATGATGTCCACGGTGGTCATCATGCCGGGCATGATGGGCAATTCCTCGTCGTGGTAGAGAATGGCCGTTTTCGAGGTGCGCACCTTGACCTGATAGTAAAACTCGCCGCGCTTGTCTTCTATGGTATCGGCGCTGATCTGCTCCAGCACGCCGTCGAGGCCGCCGTAGATGGAATAGTCGTAGGCCGAAACCTTGACCATGGCCTTCTGGCCGGGGTGCAGGAACGCCACGTCCGCCGGACGGACGCGGGCTTCCACCAGAAGCGTGTCGTCCAGCGGCACGATTTCCATGATGGGTTCGCCGGGCTTGACCACGCCGCCCACGGTGTTGATGTAGATCTTCTTCACGGTACCGCGCACCGGAGAACGCAGTTCCGTTCTGGTCACACGGTCGCTGCCGGCGGAAAGCCCCTCCCGCAAGGAGGCCAGTTCCAGACTGCGCTTGTTGATTTCCTCCATGAGCGCGGCATCGAGTTCCGCCTTGCGCAGGTTCATGCGGTGTTCCGCTTCGCTGGCCGCAGCCTCCGCACGGGGAATGGAAACCGTAAGCGTGTCGATTTCGCCCTGGGCCTGTACCGCCCGTTCCTGCAGTTCCAGATACTGCACGCGGGAATAGCTGCGCTTTTCCAGAAGAGGCGCGGCGATATTGAGCTGCTGCCGTATCAGCGCAAGGCTCCGGGTGAGCTGATCCTTGCGGGAAAGCTGTTCCTTCACCTCCTGACGACGCTGCTCGGCCTGAGCCATGAGCACCTGAAGCTCGGATTCCCGCTGACGCTGATGCACGGTGAAGGTTTCCCGCTGCACTATGGTGAGCCTGCGGCCCTGCTCAAGCTGTTCTTCGGTGAGCGTATAGCCCGTGCCCCGCTCCAGCCAGGAACGCAGATCCGCCGGCCACTCCAGGGGCGTTCCCGAAACGGAGGCGCGCAGGCGCCGTATGGCGATGAGGTTCTCCATGGCCTTGTACAGCATGTCGCGCAGATTGCTTTCGGCCATTTCGTTGTTCAGGCGGGCGAGCACGTCGTTTTTTTCCACGATCTGCCCCTCGTACACGTCCACCCCGCTCAGAATGCCGCCCTCAAGGTTCTGGATGATCTGCGTACGGGAGGAAGGCACCACCTGTCCTTCCGCGCGGGTGACTTCATCCAGCGTGGCGAATCCCGCCCAGACGATGAACGCGGCAAAAAACAGAAACACGCCCGCGGAAAGCCAGCGGGCCTTTTTCGTAGGACGACGGGCCAGGGCCGCTTCCACTTCGGCCGCATAGGGCAGATCTTCGGGAAGCAGCTTGCTGGAAAGGGAAACCGGCTCAAAAAGGCTTTGCGCGAGCCGGGGAGCGGGCGCGCCCTGATCGGGAACGCCGCCGAATTCCGGGGGAAGATCCGGCCGTTCGCCGGACATCTTTTTTTTCTCATCCATGGGAAAAAGCTCCCTTCTAAGGCATTGTACGATTCGGGAAAGGCGTCCGGTGCACGGAGGACAAACTCATGCTCTTCCCCCTTTCCCCGCTCCGGGCGTGTTCCCCGCCGGTTCCGCATGTTCCGCGGGCCTTGCGGCCGCACCTGCGGGAGAAACTCTGATCCGGCCGCTCTGCGCAGCCGGACGCGTCTGCGTTCCCTGTCCTGCGGAAGATGCGGCCGCGCCGTTCTTTTCCGCCGCCTGAACCGGGGCTGCGTTTTCCTTCGTACCCGTCGATGCGGCGCGTCCGGGCCTCTGCCGCTCCTGCAGCTTTTTGAGCACGGCATCGCGCGGGCCGTCCATGAGCACCCTGCCCGCCTCCATGACGATGAGTCTGTCCACGATGCGGAGCATACTGAGTCTGTGCGTAATGAGAATAAGGGTCTTGTCGCCCAGAATGGGAGCAAGGCGCTGCTGTACGAGGCGTTCGGAATCCACGTCCATATTGCTGGTGGGTTCGTCGAGAATGAGCACGTCGGGGTCGCGCACCAGCGCGCGGGCAAGCCCCACGGCCTGCCGCTGACCGCCGGAAAGATTGCGCCCCTGTTCGCCTACCTGCGCGCCGTAGCCCGCGGGGTGCCCCCTCACGATGTCGGACACGCCGGAAACGGCGGAGGCGCGCAGAATGAGATGGTCGTTGATGGTGGGATCGCCGAGGGCGATGTTGTCCCTTATCGTACCGTAGAACAGAACGACCTCCTGCGGCAGAAAACCCACGCGGCTGCGCAGGTCGGCCGTGGCAAGCTGCCGTATATCCACCCCGCCGAAGGAAACGGAACCTTCCTGCGGAGCATAAAGCCCGATGAGAAGCTTGCCCAGGGAACTTTTGCCCGAACCCATTCTGCCGATGATGCCCACCTTCTCGCCCGGGCGTATGCGCAGGCTCACGCCGTTCAATGCGGGCTTCTGCGCGCCGGGATAGGCAAAGCTCACGTTCTCCATGACGAAGTCGCAGGACAGGGAGCCGAAATCCATGCAGGCGGACTGATCCTGATTTTCCGACGGCAGCTCCATGAGCGTATCCAGCGCCTTGAGCGACACGCGGGAATTCTGCAGCCGGGTGAGCAGGGAGGCGAGCTGCAGAAGCGGCGCCATGATGCGGCCCACGAGAATGTTGCAGCCGATGAGTCCGCCCATGCTCATCTCCCCTTCGCCTATGCGGTACACGCCCCAGATGACCATGCCCACCGTCACCATCTGCGTGACGAAGGTGGCGAAACTCACGGCGCGGGTGCTGTACTTGCGCGCCTCGTTGGACGACTGGGCGGAAATACCGGCCACGGCTTCCCACAGACGCTGCATACTGCTTTCGGCCATGCAGCCCTTCACGGTTTCAAGACCGTTCACCATCTCCACAAGCAGCGCATTCTTCTGCATGTTGTGGCGGTAGCTTTTCTCCGCGCTCCGGCGCGCGGCCATCTGCAGATAGACGCCCACGCCGAGCAGCACGGGCACGGCAATGAGGGGCAGCGCTACGAGCGGCCCGCCTATGAAGGCCAGCAGCGCAAAAAACAGCACGAGAAAGGGGAGATCTATGCAGGCAAGAAAGGTGGTGGAACTGAAGAATTCGCGCAGCGATTCAAATTCCCGCAGATTGTTCACCAGCGCGCCCGTGGATTCCGGCTTGGCGTCCATACGCATGGAAAGCACCTTGTCGATGAGCTTGCTGGAAAGCACCACGTCCGCATTGCGCCCCGCAAGATCCACAAAATGGCTGCGCATGGTCCGCAGAAGAAAGTCGAACACATACGCGAGCGTCACGCCCGCCGCGAGCACCCACAGCGTTTCGTAGGCGTTGTTGGGAATGACTCTGTCGTACACGTTCATGACGAAAAGGGAACTGGCCACGGCAATGGTGTTCACCACCACGCTTGCCAGGGCCACATGCCGGTAGATGGGCATGTAAAACCGCAGCACGTCCCAGAACCAGCGCCGGGTCTCCTTACGCCGCACGGGTTCGCTGCGGGCGTCAGCCCTGCTCTCCAGCGCGCCGAACACGGCGTAGCCGGAATACTGTTCCTCCAGTTCCGTGCGGGACATGGTCTGCACTTCGTCGCCGAGTTCCGGCAGAATGACGGAGGCGCGTTCCCCGTCCAGCTTCGTAAGCACGCAGGAACAGTCGCCCTTCAGAAGCAGAATACAGGGCAGCGTAAGGGGAGAAATGTCGTCGAGCTTCGGGCGGTACATCACCCGGCCCTTCAGCCCCGCCCGTTCCGCCGCGCGCAGGCAGGCCCCGGCGCTTATCTTTTCGGAACCGGCAAGTCCGGCCAGCAGAAACTGAGGGGAAACATGCCTGCCTTTCAGCCGTATGAGCGTGGAAAGGCTGCGCAGAAGCGCAGGCATGAAATCCACTTCCGACGGGGAAAGAGAAACCGCACCCGGATGAGCCGGAGCGCTGACCGATACTGGGGACTCACTCATGACGCACCTCTTCCGGCAAGCCGTGAGGCATGCCCGAATCAGGTTTTAATAGGTACGGGCAAACGGTGTCAATGCCGATTCTCTTTTCTCTTCTTATGTTGCGGAACAACCCGCCCCGTCTGCGCGGCGAAAACGTACGGCAGCGTCCGCAGGAAAGGTCTTCCGCCGGAACATGCTTCCGTTCCCTTTCCGCCCCGCGGAATGCCGGACATGCGCCGCCATGTTGTTATAATAATCACAATAGGGAAATATTCCGAAATTTTCTTCCAACCACCTTTCATAAAACATTTTTTAAAAAAACAACCGTAATCTTCCCCCCATGCCGCCCCGGCGCCTCCCCCAACGTTTTTTCATCATTTATACAAACAATACCGCATGATAAGAAAAATCTGCCGCTTCTTTTCCCGTTTCATCGTTATTAAAATTTCAATATCCATTGTTTCTTTTTACGCTTGCCGCATAATACTTGCGAAGACTTTTTATTTTTTATAAGCATAAAATTACAGGTATATTCCGATACATCCCGAAGGAAATATCTGCTGCGCCGATCACTTTAATTTCATGGGGGAAAGCCATGGCGTGGACTCAAGTCTATGATCCCGTTGTCAGCGAGGTCGTCTCCGCATGCATTGCGGCCATACCGCTCATCATCCTGCTCTACATGCTGGCCATAAAACGCGCCAAGGGGCACATCGCCGCACTGGCGGGCCTTGCGTCGGCATTTATCATTGCCGTTCTCGTATGGCGTATGCCCATTGTCACGGCCATAAGCTCCGTGGGCCTCGGTGTTGCCAACGGCCTGTTCCCCATTATCTGGATCGTCATCACGGCCGTGTGGGTCTACAACATGACCGTGGAATCGGGTGAATTCGAAATCATCAAGGATTCTCTGGCCCGTGTGACGCCCGACCGTCGTCTCCAGACCATCTTCATCGCCTTCGCCTTCGGCTCCTTCCTGGAAGGTACCGCCGGCTTCGGCACTCCCGTGGCCATCACGGCGGCCATGCTCGCCGGACTGGGCTTCAACCCCATCTACGGCGCGGGCCTCTGCCTCATCGCCAACACCGCGCCCGTGGCCTTCGGCGCCATCGGCGCCCCCGTGCTCACCGCCGCCAGCGTGTCCGGCATGGACGCCAACCTCATCAGCCAGGTGGCGGCGCGGCAGCTTCCCTTCCTCGCCATCATCATTCCCTTCTGGCTCAGCATCGTCATGTGCGGCTTCCGCCGTTCCATGGAAATTCTGCCCGCCATTCTCGTGGCCGGTATCTGCTTTGCCGGTGCGCAGTTCATTTTCGCCAACTATCACGGCCCCACCCTGCCCGACATCATGTCGGCCATCGCCACCATCGTAGGCCTGCTCGTGCTGCTGCGCTTCTGGAAGCCCGCCTCCATCTTCCGCTTTGCCGAAGATCCTGCGGTCAGCACCGACGGTCCCGGTTATTCCGGCAAGGTCGTGCTGCGCGCCTGGGGTCCCTACCTCATTCTCGCCGTCATGGTGTTCTTGTGGGGCCTGCCCCAGTTCAAGGCCGTTCTGAACGGCATTTCCGCGCCCAGCTTCGCCTGGCCGCTGCTTGACGGCATGGTCAACCGCGCCGCTCCCATCGTGGCCTCGGAAGCACCCTACGCCGCCGTGTTCACCTTCGGCTGGGTTTCCGCCGGCGGTACCGCCATCCTGCTTTCCGGCTTCATTGCCGTGCCCCTCATGCCCGGCTATTCCTACGCGAAGGCCGTGAAGTGCTTCTTCACCACCCTGCATCAGCTTCGCTTCCCCATCCTCACCATCGCTAGCGTGCTCGGTCTGGCCTTCCTCATGAACTATGCAGGCATGAGCTCCACCCTGGGCCTCGCCTTCACCAAGACCGGCAGCTTCTTCCCGTTCTTTGCCCCGCTCATCGGCTGGCTGGGCGTGTTCCTCACCGGTTCGGACACCTCCTCCAACGCCCTGTTCTGCAGTATGCAGCACACCACCGCCACCGCCGTGGGCATTCCGCCCGAACTTGCCGTGGCCTCCAACGCCGTGGGCGGCGTAACCGGCAAGATGATCTCTCCCCAGTCCATCAGCGTGGCCACCTCCGCCACCAACATGGTGGGGCAGGAAGGCAATCTGTTCCGCTTCGCTCTCGGTCACAGTATTGCGCTCACCCTTATTCTCTGCGTCCTTGCCTATTGTCAGGCAGGATTCTTGAGCTGGATGCTTCCGTAAGAAGGAAGACGGGCATCGCATGGAATTTCCATGCGGTCCTTGCGGGAACCGTTCCGGGGGGTCGGGCGGTTCCCGCTCTTTTTTTCCGCACGGGGACAAAGCCCGGCTTCCCTTGCTTCCGACGCATCCTGCGGCTATACTGCCCGTCGTATTTCACTTTTACGGGGATTGCCATGGAATTTACGGAAAAGGAACAGGCCATACTGCGCATCGTGCAGAAAAACATTCCCGATTCTCTCACCCCTTACGCGGATATCGCCGCCTCCGCAGGCTGCACGGAAGAAGAAGTGCTGAACCTGCTTTCCCGGCTTAAAGAATCGGGCGCGATACGCCGTTTCGGAGCCAGCATCAAGCATCAGCGCACGGGCTGGGTGCACAACGCCATGGTGGCCTGGATCGCTTCCCCGGAAGAAGTGGAGGAAGCCGGGCGCACGGCGGCGGAACATCCGCGCATATCCCACTGCTATTACCGCCCCAGCCGCTATCCGGCATGGCCCTACACCTTCTACACCATGATTCACGGCAAAAGCGAGCAGGACTGCCTCGACGTGGTGGAAGAGCTGCGGCGCACCACGACGCTGAAGGAATGCATGGTGCTCGAAAGCCTGAAGGAACTGAAGAAAATCTCCATGACGTATTTCGCATAGCCGCAACAGGAGCAAGATATGAATACCCAGCGTTCCCATGAACTTTTCGCTCACGCCCAGCAGATCATTCCCGGCGGCGTGAACAGCCCCGTCCGTGCCTGCCGCAACGTACACGCCGACCCGCTGTTCATCGCCGAAGCGAAGGGTTCCCGCCTCATCACCGCCGACGGCGGACAGTTCATCGACTTTCTCGGCTCCTGGGGTCCCATGCTGGTGGGCCATGCGCACCCTGAGGTAACGGAAGCCATCTGCCGCGCCGCCGCCCGGGGCACCAGCTACGGAGCGCCCTGCGAAGACGAGGTGCGCCTTGCCGAAGAGGTCTGTTCCGCCCTGCCCTCCGTGGAAATGGTGCGTATGGTCAACTCCGGCACCGAAGCCACCATGAGCGCCCTGCGCCTTGCCCGCGGCGTCACCGGCCGCGACAAGATGATCAAGTTCATCGGCGGCTACCACGGCCACGGCGACGCCTTTCTCGCCAGCGCCGGTTCCGGCGTGGCCACCTTCTCCATTCCCGGTACGCCGGGCGTGCCTGCAAGCACCGTGGCCGACACTCTGCTTGCGCCCTACAACGACCTTGAAGCCGTCAAAGCCCTGTTCGAAGCCTGGCCGGATCAGATAGCCGCGCTCTTCGTGGAACCCGTGGCCGGCAACATGGGCCTCATGCTGCCGCAGCCCGGCTTCCTGGAAGGCCTGCGGGAGCTGTGCACCAGATACGGCGCGCTTCTCGTGTTCGACGAAGTGATCACCGGATTCCGTCTCTCCTACGGCGGCGCTCAGGAACGCTTCCACATCATGCCCGACCTCACCACCTTCGGCAAAATCATCGGCGGCGGCCTGCCCGTGGGCGCCTACGGCGGCAGGGCCGACCTCATGCGCCACATCGCCCCGGAAGGGGAGGTCTACCAGGCCGGAACGCTGTCGGGCAACCCGCTGGCCATGGCCGCAGGCCTCGCCACGCTGAATATTCTCAAACATGCCGATTACGCTGCTCTGGAAGCGCGCGTAGACGCCTTCGTCACGGAACTGGAACGCATCCTGCGCGAGAAGGGCGTACCTGTGCAGATTCCGCATATCGCCTCCCTGTTCACCGTGTACTTCACCCATGCTCCGCTGCGGGACTTCGCCAGCGTACAGACCACGGATCAGAAGCTTTTTGAAAGCTTCTACAAGCAGATGCGCGAACAGGGCATCTTCATGGCGCCTTCGGCCTTTGAAGCCAACATGCTTTCCTTCGCTCACAGCGACGAAGACTTCGCCCGTGCGCTGGAAGCCGCGCGCCATGTGAAGTTCTGAGACTTTTCCCTCCGAAAGATTCCGCAGGGCCGGCAAGGCTGCGCCCCGGCCGGAATCCGAGGGAAGCATCCATGAACGGGGCGGAACATGTCCGCCCCTTTTTTCCGGGCGGACGGAACGGCCCCATGCCCCCCTCAACCCTTGCCGCACCGGACCGGACAGGCGGGGAAACAACGCCCGCGGACATCCTCAACATCCGGCAGGTTCCGTATGCATGGATTTTTGTTCGTCATCGTCATCCTTGCGGCCGTCGCCGTGTTTTTCGGCGGACGCGGCGGCGCAAGGGCGGGGCTGAATATCCCGAAAAGCGCGCTTCTTCCCCTCTGCGCAGCAGCACTTATTCTCGCCTTCTGGCTACTGCACCGGCTGTGGCATCATTACTGAAAAAATCACACCCCGCGAACAAAGACCGGAAAACAGGCCTGCCATGCCCGCTTTCCGGTCTCTTTTTCACCTGAAGCCTCTTACTGTTTCGACTTCTTTCTCGTAGACTGCCGCTTGTCGGCCGCCGCCGATTTTCTGGAAGGCGACTTGCTCTTCTTCACCTTCTTCGTCGTATAGCTGGAAGATTTCTTGAGCTGGGCGGCCTGCTTCTTGGAAACGCCCAGTTCCGCAATGGCGGTACTTCTTTTCTTGGATACGGCGCTGAAGCCCGCATTGAGCAGGCGGCGTGCCTCCGCCGCTCGAACGCCCGTATTGGGGGCCCCCAGAATGACGGCGATGAGCTTATGGCCGTTTCTGCGCGCCGTGGCGATGATGTTGTACCCCGCCGCCGTCACCCAGCCCGTTTTCAACCCGTCCAGCCCGGGATAGTTGCCTACCAGCGGGTTATGGTTCGGTTCCCTGCGGCCGTTGTGGGTAACGGAACGCGCAAGGTGATAGCGCCGGGCCACGGGATAATGGGCCTGATAGGCACGGGCCAGCTTGAGCATGTCGCGCGCAGTGGTGACCTGCCCCTTGGCGGGCAGACCGTGAACATTGACGAAGCGGGTATTCTTCATGCCGAGCCGCCGGGCAAGCGAATTCATGCGGCTGACGAAGGCGGAAGTGGAACCTGCCACATGTTCGGCAACAGCCACGCTGGCGTCATTGCCCGAGGCCACGGCCATGCCGTAAAAAAGCTTGTCGAGAGTGAGCCTCTCCCCGGAGCGCAGGCCGAAACGGGAACCGCCGGTACGGGCGGCATTGGCACTCACCTTCACCATTCTGTTATAGTCCGTCTTCCGGGCGCTGATGGCGTTCATGGCCACATACATGGAAATGACCTTGGTGAGGGAAGCCGGGGGGATTTTCATGTCCGCCCGCTGTTCATAAAGAATACGCCCCGTGGTCACATCCATGAGAATGGCGCTCTTGGCATTGATGGGACCTGCCAGAGCAGGAACAGAGCACAGCAGACAGCAGGCAAAAGAAAGAACAACGGCCAAACGGAACAGGAGGGGAAGGCGACGCATGGGCATGATATTCCTGAGCAGTGAAATTGCGCCTTCCAGACTGCGGCTTCCGAGGAAACGGAGATGGGCGGCACGTTCCCGGGAAGGCGTTCCCGGGAAGGGGTGTGACGAACACCTTGTGAATTTTTTAGACAATTTTTTTCCCGGCGGCAAGCCTGCAACCCTTTTCTGAAACAATTAACCCGTGAAACATGCCCGTACGAGGACCGCTTCACGGGTATCTTCCGCCCGGCCGAGCTGCGGCTATCCTTCCGCCTCATGCCTCACCGCAGGCAGACGCGGGACATAGGGCGAGCGGCCCGCGCAGGCGCGGCACAAGGGGCCCATCCATGCAGGATGCGCTTCTCCGCAGCCTATGCAGAGCGTCATGACGTCACGGGGAGCTTCTTCCAGAAAAACGTCCTTCATCTGTACGGCGGACGCGGAAAAAAGGGAAATCCCCGCCTTGCGGATCTCATGTTCCAGACGCAGCAGTTCCTTGTCGTCTCTGCAATCCTCTCCCAGCGCCCAGCGCCTGATATGGGGCCAGCCTGCGGTTTTAGCCGCGTCAAGATGCACGCGCACGCCCCTGCCGCCCTGAACACGGTACAGCGTAAGGGCGAAACGGCCGAGTTCGAACACATGCAGTCGTCCGTTGCCCGCCGTACAGGCCGTAAGCAGCTGTACCGCATCCGGCAGATCACGGGCGGTTTCGCACAGGGCATGGTAATGCTGCGTTCTGCCCATGGAATGCAGGGCAAGTTCCACCATGGAACATCCCAGCATCAGCCCCGGGGAAGCACATCCGTGGAATTCACGGGCCTTTTCCAGAAAATCATCGTACGAGAAGAAAGCTGTCATGACTGCTGCGCTCGTGTTGAAGGTTGACCAGGACAAAGCGTACAAGGCCTTTTCTCCGTTTTAAAACGCCTTCCCGTATTTGTGTATGATAGAGCTGTTTATTTTTCGCCTCTCTGCCGTCAGATGAACAGAAGTTCCGCACGGCAAGGTTCCCTCTTTCTCGGAAAGACGGCCAAAATGCCCTGACGCCCTTCTGCCCCGCCCCGCTTCAGACGGAGCATGTCCGCATTGCAAAAGACCGGGCTTCCCCTGCAGGTACGGAAGAAGGCCATGCGCCCCTTCGCGACGCAAAAAAGGCCGCCTCCCGGAGGGAGACGGCCTTTTTTGCTCAAACGGAGCGGAATTATTCCATGCCCATGGCTTTTTTCACCTTGTCGAACAGGCCGGACTTGCTCTGTTCTTCGCTGATGCGCTCAAACTCGCGCAGCAGCTTTTCCTGCTCTGCGGAAAGCCTGGTGGGCGTCTTCACCACAATGCGGACAAGCAGATCGCCGGTACGCTTTTCTCCGGGGTATTTGAGTCCCTTGCCGCGAATCTGGAACACCTTGCCGTTCTGCGAGCCCTTGGGAATATCGAGATCCAGCGTTTCCCCGTCGTTGATGCTGGGAATCTGAATGCGGGTACCCAGCGCCGCCTGGGGGAAGGTGATGGTGGCGGTGTAGATGAGGTCCTGATCCTCGCGTTCGAAGACGTCGTCCTCCTCCACATGCAGAACCACATACAAATCCCCGGGAGGCCCGCCGTGCACGCCCATTTCCCCTTCGCCGCGCAGGCGCAGACGCGCCCCGTCGTACACGCCGGCGGGAATCCGCACCGAAAGTTCACGCACGGTTTCCACAATGCCTTCCCCTTTGCAGCGGGGGCAGGGCTTGGGAATGGTAAAGCCGCGGCCGTGGCAGGCGGGGCAGGGCTGGACGAACTGCATGAAGCCCTGACGGATGGCCACCTGACCGCTGCCGCCGCACTTTTTGCACGTCTCGCGGGAAGACCCCTTGGCTGCGCCGGAGCCGTTGCAGTCCGGGCAGGAGACATGGCGGGGAATCTTGATGGCCTTTTCTATGCCCCTGGCCGCTTCACGGAAGGAAATGGTCAGATTGTAGCGCAGATCATCGCCCTGCTGAGGACGCGGACCGCGGGAACGGCTGCCGCCGAAACCGAACAGATCGCCGAACACGTCGCCGAACTGGGCGAAGATATCTTCGGCGCTGTTGAAGCCCGCACCGCCCATGCCCGGTTCGGCGGTACCGAAACGGTCGTAATTGGCGCGGCGCTCGGGATTGCGCAGGACATCGTAGGCTTCGGCGGCTTCCTTGAACTTCTGTTCCGCCTCGGGATTGTTCGGATTATGGTCGGGATGATACTTGAGCGCCAGCTTGCGGTAGGCACGCTTGATCTCATCCTCCGAAGCATCCCTGGCGACGCCCAGAACTTCGTAATAATCGCGCTTGCTGCTCATGGGAGTTTTCCGAAAAACAAGACTTAATCGTCAAGGTCGGGCGTGGTTTCGCCTTCCACGGGAGTATAGAAGCGCTTGTCTTCGGGCAGCACCTTGCCGGCGGCGATTTCGCGCAGGGCCGTCACCACTTCCTTGTTCTTGCTGTCCACCAGAGGTTCGTAGCCTTCGCGGAACTGGCGCACGCGCTTGATGGCCATCTGCACGAGCAGAAAACGGTTGTCTACGCGGCGCTGGCAATCTTCTACGGTAATACGGGCCATGAAATGCCTCCAGGAAGTTTATCCGGGACAAGCCGGGTGATATCGGAAACAGGTAAATACGTGCCCCTGAACGGAGTACGGAGAGAAAATAAAACTTCGGCATTATGCCGAACCATCTTTTTTATCTAAGGCGTCATGTATTGTCAACATGTTAAGCCCACACCCCGGCGGGAGAAGGCCCGCACGGGAGGAGCCCGCGCAATGCGGGCCCCCGAAGTTTATTTTCTGCGTTTTCCGAAACGGTGCACGGGCCTTTCCGGCTCCGTATGAATGGCGAAGAAATCGTCGGGCGCCCCGTGGAAGTCCTCGCGCTCCCCGCGGGCACGGGACGGACGGCCGCGGTGCGGCGCATGATCGCGGAAGGAACGTTCTTCCCCGTCATGGAAGCGGGAAGGTTTCCTCCCCTCCTCAAAACGGGGGCGGGACGTGCGGAAAGGCCTTCCTTCGCCGTCGCGGCGGGAAAAACGGCGCTCCCCGCCCCTTTCCAGGAAGGGACGCTCTCTGCGGGCAACCCCCTCCTCCCGTTCCTCACGGGAAAAACGGCCGTGTTTTTCTTCCCGCGCGCCATCGCGGAAGGAATCTTCGCGACGGAAACGCTCATCTTCCTCAAAGCGGGGGCGTCTTTCCTCATGACGGAAACGGGGACGGGACGGCCGGAAAGACCTTTCCTCTCCTTCATGCCGGGAGAAACGGCGCTCTTCCCCTTCCTCGGCGGAAAAACGGTCCTCTCTTCTGCGGAACGAACGTTCCTCACGGCGGAAAGGCGCTTCCGCGTCCTGCTCGAAACGCTTTCTGCCGGGACGGAACGACGTTCTGAAGCCATGTTCACGCTCCGGCGAAGCGCCCTGTTCCCTGCTCCGCTCCTCATCCCGGAAGGGACGTTCCTCCCGTCTCGGACGGGACTCAAAACGGCTCCGGCCGCGAAGTTCCTTTTCTCCGCCTTCGGAACCGTCATCCCCCCAGGCGTCGGAGGCGTAGCGCATCCTGCGCTTCAGCTCTTCCTCATCCCTGCGGGGACGCAGGCCCTTTCTTCCCGCAAAGGCGCGGCGGCCCGTACGGCGTTCTCCGCCGTCCCTGTCTTCAAAGCGGGCGCGTCTCGGCGCGCTTTCGTCACGCTTGCGGCGGAAGGGGCGACGCCCTTCCTCGTCTTCCTTTTTATATTCCAAGTCTATCTCCAGTCGGCCGACATGCACGCCGGCAAGTTTTACGGTCACTCGCTGTCCCAGGCGGAAGGTCTCGCCGCCGTGCTCGCCGCGAAGTTCCTGCCTGTCTTCATCAAACACATAATAATCGCGGCCCAGCGTCTCCACGCGCACCATGCCTTCCACAGGCATACCGTCCAGCTCCACAAAGAAGCCGAAATTCATGACGCCGCTGATGACGCCCCCGAAATATTCCCCGGTACGTCCCTGCAGCAGCAGGCAGCCCATGCGCCGGTTGATTTCCCGTTCCGCATCGGTGGCGGCCCGTTCCCGTCCGTTGCACTGTTCCGCCACTTCCAGAAGCTTGTGTCCAGCGGGAATGGCCCCGCCCGTATCGAGCCCGAGAACATAACGCAGAGCGCGATGGTTCACAAGGTCGGCATAACGTCGTATGGGGGAGGTAAAATGGCAGTAACAGGGAGAAGCGAGGCCGAAATGCCCGTCCTCTTCCGGGGAATAGCGCGCCTGCATCATGGAACGCAGAGCAAGACGGTTGACAATGAAGGCCTGATCGGTACCCGCCGCCGCTTCCAGCACATGGGGAAGCCATACGGGCGTCCCCGCCTTGGCCGCGCGGGGCAGAGGCAGCTCGGCATCCGTGCCGCGGAGAATATGATACAGCTCCTCCAGCCTGTCCGGCCCGGGGGAAGGATGAACGCGGTACAACAACGGCGCGTTATGCCTTGTCAGAAATTCGGCCACGGCCTCGTTGGCCCGCACCATGAAGGCTTCGATGAGCCTGTGGCTGAACAGCCTTTCGCGGTTGCGTATGCCCGTCACGCGGGAAGAGCCGTTCACTTCCTCCACCACGAATTCCGCTTCCGGCAGGTCGAAATCCAAAGCGCCCTGCCGGCGCCGACGCTCCATGAGCACGTCGGCCAGCTCCGCCGCCTCCCTCAGCATGGCGGGCACGCCCGGAGCGCGCTCCTCCACGGCAAGGGCGGCTTCGCAGCCGGGATCATCCAGAACGGCCTGAACCTCGCGGTAGGTCAGGCGTGCGCGGGACATCATCACCGCATTGGAAAAATGCGTGTCCGTCAGAGTGCCCTGAGCGTCCAGAGCCATGTCCACGGCCATGCAGCGCCGCTGCTCCTGCGGTCTCAGGCTGCATACGCCGTTGCACAGCGCCTCCGGCAGCATGGGTTCCACAGACATGGGGAAGTAATAGGAATTGCCGCGTTCGCGCGCCTCTCTGTCCAGCGCCGTTCTCGGCCGGACATAATAAGATACGTCGGCAATGGCCACCAGCAGCCTCCAGCCATCCGCCGTGCGGCGGACGCATACGGCATCGTCGAAATCACGGGCGTCCTCGCCGTCTATGGTGACCAGCATCTCCCCGCGAAGATCCGTCAGACCGCTCATGTCGGTCTTCCGGGCCGCTTCTTCGGCCTCGGCCACGACATTGTCGGGAAACTCCGTGGGAATGCCGTTGTTCAGCTTGGTGAAACGCTCCTGCACCTCGGCATCGTTTTCCAGACCGAGGGAGGCGAGGGCCCGCCCCTCCCACAGGGGACGCTTTCCGTCATCGCCCAGCCTGTCGCCCATGGCGATTCGCAGAAGCTCCTGCTCCTCGGGCTTCTTTTCCAGTGCCGAAATATCGGCGATCACGTCAAAGCCCAGGCGGGAATCTGCGGGACGACACAGCGCGGTGTGCTCCAACGTGCCCTCACGCAGCACGCGGGCCACGATTTCCGTATGACCGCGCCGCACCACCTCCACGACACGGCCCTCCTGCCCCCTGTGCGCGCCGCGCTTCATGGGAAGAAGCATGACTTCCACCACATCGCCGTTCCAGGCATCGCCCACATGTTCCGGGGCGATGTAAATATCCTGCCCCGTTCTCGCGGCCGCATCCTCCGGCGTGACGAAGGCTGCACCGGAACGCTGCACGGAAAGAACGCCGCGCCGTGTCTTCAGTTTTCCCGCCGGCACAAAGCTGCCGCCTTCCAGGCGTACCAGCCCGCCTTCCTGAACAAGGCCGTGCAGTTCCTCCAGTATATCCCGCTTGAGTCTGCGGGAAAACGCGCCGAGGCGCAGAATATCGTCGAGCCGCAACGGACGGCCAGCGCGTTCGAGCAGAGTAAGAAGCTGCTCTTTCGTTACCATATCAACTTGTTTTTTCATGATATATTCCTGTACTTCCGGGGAATCCGCCCAGCGGTCACCTTCCCGGAGGCACATATCAAAAATGCGGGCAGAGACGGCTGAGCTGCTCTTCCCACCAGGTTTCAAAATCGGAAACGTTTTCTTCCCCCACACTCAGAGAAGCAAAAAAGCGTGCCGATACTTCCAGCGAAAAACAGGGAAGCGGAAGGGAAAACGCCGCCAGCTTCACGGCATCCTTGCCGGTACAGACAATGGGCAGCGCCAGAGCACGGAGTTTTTCCGCTTCTTTTCTAAAATCGTGATGATCGGGAAAGGCCAGTACCTTTTCCGGCCCGCGGCCGAGAAAGGATACCGTCGTATGCAGCGCCTGCGACGGATCACCAATACCGCAGAGAAAAACATACGGTCCGTCGACGACGGAAGGGCCGAGAATATCGCTTTGTGCCGTATGCTCTCCCACGGGGCGCAGCCCCGCAGGCTCCATGCAGAAAGCAAATACGGGCCGGGGAAATGCTTCGAGTCTTGTCTTCAGCGCAGGTACCAGCTCCGGCCATTCCGCAGGTTCCGCCTTGATGAGGAAGGCCGCAGCACTCTGCAGCGCAGAAACGGGCTCACGCCAGCTTCCCGCAGGAATGATTCTGTTCCAGTTGGAAGGCGGACGCCCCGGCGCAGGGCTGAAACGCACATCGTCCTTATCAAGCAGTACGAGATCAAGGTCGCGCCCGGTGGAAAGATGCTGGAATCCGTCGTCCAGCAGATACATATCCGGGGGAGACTCCTTTTCCAGAAAGCGGCCCGCACGATTACGGTCAGGGTCCACCATGACTACGGCTTCGGGATGGCGCATCGCCAGCATGAGCGGCTCATCCCCGCATTCCGCAGCGGCCATGCCGCTGTTCACCTTCAGGGGAAGGTGAGACGGACGCGCCCCGTAGCCCCGGGTAAGAACGGCCACGCGCAGACCGCGTTTTCCGGCATGACTGAGCAGCCAGTCCGTCACCGGAGTCTTGCCTGTGCCGCCCCAGGAAATATTGCCTATGGATACGCAGGGGTGCGGCGGCTTCCAGCATCCGGTCATGCCCCGCTTTGCCAGAGCACGCCTGCAGAGACCTCCCAGACCGTAAAGCAGGGAAAGAGGCAGCAGGAGAGGAAAAAGTATATTCTGAAGAGGATGGCGCTTCGCCATGGCAACACCGACGGGAACAGTTTCATCCACGGCCGGCGTTTGCCGACCGCATCCATGTCCGGCGAAAACGCCGTATGGCCTCGCCCTTCGTCGCCGGGAAAGTCCGATACATGCATCCCTCAGGCCAGGACCTGAATGTTTCGCTTTCCCGAAAAAGCCTGAGCCGTTGTCACATAAAAAGAAAAACGTCCGGCGCGGACAGCCGGGGCGTTTTTTTTGATATCCCGTATCCCTGGACGAGCGTTGCTTTTACGGCGGCAGAACCTGCGGTTCCGGGAAAGCCCTACTTCTGTTCGCCGCACTCACGCCGAGCGGAGGCGTCGTTGTTCATGGATTTCCTGTCCGTACTTTCCGGCCTGAACATGACGGAACGCCGCCTGTCGCTGCATCTGTCCATGGTCACGCCGGAATCCCCTCCGGCCGCCGTCATAAAAACAGGTCTCCGAGCCGCGCTTCACCGCGAACAATACGGCCACATGCCTTTCCGCGCTTCCCCCCAAAAAATCTCCGGGGAGGCAGGATAAGCCTAAAAAGCTCTCCCGCCTTCATCATGGAGCGCCCCTTCACGCTCCTTACGGCAAGCTCTGCGTAAAACGCGTTTTCCAGGCAAACCTTGCGTCTTCGATGCGCTCCGCATGACCCGCAGAAAAAATGCCCCGATAAAGGCGGTACTCGAGGCTCTTCAGAAAAGGGAGAAGAAGGCCGCAGCATACTGCGGCCTTCCTGAAATCAGCTGTTGCGGTTGCCGAAGAGGCGCAGCAGGAAGAGGAACATGTTGATGAAGTCAAGGTACAGCGTAAGCGCGCCGAGCAACGCACCGCGACGCATGGCCAGGCTGTCGTCCACAGGAGCGCTTTCGCCCATGATGCGGAGCTTCTGGGTATCAAAAGCGGTAAGCCCCGTGAAGATGATCACACCAAGCACGCTGATGGTGAGATCAACGGCGGTATTGCCGATGAAGGCGTTCACCAGGCTGGCCAGCAGAATACCCCACAGGCCCATCATGAGGAAGCTTCCCATACCGGACAGATCACGCCTGGTCACCATGCCGAACACGCTCATGCCGCCGAACATACCGGCGGTCACGATGAAGGCCTGAGCCACGGAAGCGCCGGTGTACACCAGAAGCACCGGGCCGAGGAAGACGCCCATGAGCGCGGAATAAAGCAGGAAGAGTCCGGTGGCCGTTCCCGCGGAAAGGCGATGAATCCGGGCCGTGATGTACATGGACAGCCCGATGATGCCCACCATGAGCAGAATCATCATGATGGTGTTGGTGAACAGAAACTGCATGATGGCCATATTGGAAGCGGTGAACACAGCCGCAAAGGCCGTGACGCCCAGCGCGGCCGTCATCCACAGATAGACCTGCTGCATGTAGACGGCGACATTGGAGCGCCCGTAGCTCTGCACCTGGTCACGAGACGTATTGTTCATAAAAATTTCCTCCCGAAGGAATTGATGACACGGTTTACCGCAAAACTCTGCGGATTCATTTTCACAATAAGGCTTCTTCCCCCATATTGCAAGATGAACGGAGGAAAGAATATGCCAAGGGTTGACGGGCAGGCCGCTTTTGCCTATTTTTTCCAGCGGAGGCGTCTCGTAACCGGTGTTGCGCCTGGTCTTCAAAACCAGTGTCAGGCTGAGAGGTCTGAGGTAGGTTCGACTCCTATACGCTTCCGCCATTATTTCCGTCATAAAGCTCCATAAAGCTTCAAACGCCTTGTGGGGCTTTACTTTTTTTCTTTTTCTCCGTTTCATAACCTCCCATGATGTCGCTATACATGGCACTAAAAAGGTGCCATTTTTAGTGCCACATTCCTATTTTTCCCGATGGCACTATCGGAAATGGCACTACAGGGGGAAGCCATGGCACTGACTGACACGGCCCTGCGGGAACTGCACCGACGAGCAAAGAGAGGCGAAAAGGTTCCCATGAAGTCCGATGGTGGAGGCCTCAACTTTCAGGATGGAAAATATTGGCGTTTCACCTTCTACTTTGCCGGAAAACAGAAGACGCTTGCCCGGGGAGTGTACCCGGATGTTTCATTGAACGCGGCACGGCTGGCGAGGGACAAGGCACGGGCGATTCCAGGGCATAGGACATATGCCACAAAAAAGACGGGCTGGCAGGAACGGGCGTGCGGAAAAGGAACCTTCCCTGACGATTGAGCACATGCCGCAAACAATACGAAAAAAGACGCGCATCATGCGCCCGTAAGGAAATACGACACCTTTCGGGCGTTATCTTCTCTTTTTTCAGAGCTTCCCCCTCTCCCGCACAAACGCGCCGTGTCCGGCCCCCCGGGTTCCGGCAACCGGAGCCGCCGTCCCCCAAGGCCGTGCACGCTTTCCCCTCGGAGCATACGGCCCCATCTGCCTTTCCCCTTTGCCCACCGCGTTTTGCCGCGCAGGAAAACGCCGGAACATACCGACAGGTTTCGACAGTACCGCCCGTGTGCTTTCCAGACCGGTTTCATCGGGGATGAGAAAAACAAAAAGCCCCGCAGGCGGCGCAGGGGTGCGCAGCCCGCAGGGCTTTAAACGACGAAAGGCTCCTGAAAAGGAGCCTTTCCAAAGATAACCTTGGCATCGGCCTACTTTCCCACGTAAAAATGCGCAGTATCATGGGCGATGAAGCGCTTAACTTCCGAGTTCGGAATGGGATCGGGTGTACCCGCTTCTCTATGGACACCAAGGAAATTTGTCCAAATATATAATTGACAGGGATGAGAGAGGTTTATGAGAGAAACAAGCCGCACGGGCTATTAGTATTGGTCAGCTGAGCGCCTCGCAGCGCTTACACCTCCAACCTATCAACCGGATCGTCTATCCGGGCCCTTCAGGTCTTGCGACAGGGAATACTTATCTTAAGGCAGGCTTCCCGCTTAGATGCTTTCAGCGGTTATCCCTTCCATACATAGCTACCCTGCTATGCCGTTGGCACGACAACAGGTCCACCAGTGGTATGTCCATCCCGGTCCTCTCGTACTAGGGACAGGCCCTTTCAATATTCCTTCGCCCACAGAAGATAGGGACCAAACTGTCTCACGACGTTTTAAACCCAGCTCGCGTACCACTTTAAACGGCGAACAGCCGTACCCTTGGGACCTGCTTCAGCCCCAGGATGTGATGAGCCGACATCGAGGTGCCAAACCGCATCGTCGATATGAACTCTTGGATGCGATCAGCCTGTTATCCCCGGCGTACCTTTTATCCAATGAGCGATGGCCCTTCCATGCGGGACCACCGGATCACTAACGCCGACTTTCGTCTCTGCTCGAGATGTCTCTCTTGCAGTCAAGCTCCCTTATGCGTTTGCACTCGACGGCTGGTTTCCGAACAGCCTGAGGGAACCTTTGCGTGCCTCCGTTACAATTTAGGAGGCGACCGCCCCAGTCAAACTACCCACCAGACACTGTCTTCCAACAGGATAACTGTATGGAGTTAGGATCTTAGACATACAAGGGTGGTATTTCAACAGTGCCTCCCCCCATACTGGCGTACAGGGTTCACAGGCTCCCACCTATCCTACACATGTAGGGCCAAAATCCAATGTCAAGCTATAGTAAAGGTGCACAGGGTCTTTCCGTCTTTCTGCGGGTACACGGCATTTTCACCGCGACTTCAATTTCACCGAGCTTCTGGCCGAGACAGTGTGGAGATCGTTACGCCATTCGTGCAGGTCGGAACTTACCCGACAAGGAATTTCGCTACCTTAGGACCGTTATAGTTACGGCCGCCGTTTACCGGGGCTTCAATTCAAGGCTTCGCTTGCGCTGACCTCTCCTTTTAACCTTCCGGCACCGGGCAGGCGTCAGTCCGTATACGTCGTCTTGCGACTTCGCACAGACCTATGTTTTTAGTAAACAGTCGCCACCACCAATTCACTGCGGCTCCCTCGTGCTTGCATAGTAAATAAACTCACACAGAGGAGCACCCCTTCTTCCGAAGTTACGGGGTCATTTTGCCGAGTTCCTTAGCCAGAATTCTCTCGAGCGCCTTGGATTATTCATCCCACCCACCTGAGTTGGTTTCGAGTACGGTTCACATGAACTAAACTTAGAAGCTTTTCTTGGCAGTGTAGACTCAATGACTTCCGCCTTGCGGCTCGGACTCGTGTCTCGGATAGAGAAAGCGGATTTGCCTGCTTTCCATTCCTACACACTTGCACCGGGACAACCAACACCCGGATCACCTATCTTACTGCGTCCCTCCATCGCACATCCATGCAAGTACGGGAATATTAACCCGTTTTCCATCAGATACGGCTTTCGCCCTCTCCTTAGGGACCGACTAACCCTGGGAAGATTAACTTTACCCAGGAAACCTTGGGTTTTCGGCGAACAGGTTTTTCACCTGTTTTATCGTTACTCATGTCAGCATAATCACTTCTCAGAAGTCCACCATGGTTTTCACCACAGCTTCAGCCCGCTGAGAACGCTCCCCTACCAGATGTCATAAAGACAAATCCGAAGCTTCGGCTCCATACTTAGCCCCGTTACATTTTCGGCGCAGAATCATTAGACCAGTGAGCTATTACGCTTTCTTTAAACGATGGCTGCTTCTAAGCCAACGTCCTGGCTGTCTAAACAACTCCACCACCTTCACCACTGAGTATGGAATTGGAGGCCTTAGCTGTCGATCTGGGCTCTTACCCTTTCGACGACGGACCTTAGCACCCGCCGTCTGACTCCCAGGGTACATTTATTCGGCATTCAGAGTTTGATAAGGTTTGGTAATCTGGTAGGACCCCTAGCCTTGTCAGTGCTTTACCTCCGATAAACAATCCCTGAGGCTATACCTCAATATATTTCGGGGAGAACCAGCTATCACCGGGTTTGATTGGCCTTTCACCCCTATCCACAAGTCATCCAAATCGTTTTCAGCCGATACTGGTTCGGTCCTCCACAAGGCTTTACCCTTGCTTCAACCTGCTCATGGATAGATCACCCGGTTTCGGGTCTAATCCGCTGTACTCATTCGCCCTCTTCAGACTCGCTTTCGCTTCGGCTCCGCTCTCGCTTAACCTTGCACAACAGATTAACTCGCTGACTCATTATGCAAAAGGCACATGGTCACAGTCGTCAGAACTGCTCCCACAGCTTGTAAGCAACAGGTTTCAGATTCTATTTCACTCCCCTGACAGGGGTTCTTTTCACCTTT
>NZ_LT706944.1 GCF_900155525.1 Mailhella massiliensis | reverse complement strand
CCCATTACAGTTTGAGAAGTAGTTAGCCCAATCGCTTAAGCCATCCGCTTAGACGGTCGGACTACGATTGACATATGTCCCGAGGGACTGCCGATCGGGCGCCCGCGGACGGCCTTATGCCCCTGCCCCTTGAGGGCCCGGGGGGTGTTGCCGACGCGGGCGCCGCTGCTTCTGACGACTAATAGGAAACTGCCGGGCTCCTCCGACCAAAGAGCGCCACGGCCAGGTAATGTGGGTGTCGCGCGAGGCAGCATTCCGATCGACCGACGATTGGAAGGATACCATCATGCTGACCGAAGCCACCGCCTGCCCTGCCGTAATAGGCCTCGACGTCGGGAAGTTCTCCCATTGGGCGTGCCACGTGACCAGGCAGGGCGAGATCCTCGCCAGCGGCCCCGTGGCCAACACCGAGCATGACCTGGACAGCCTGTTCGCCCGAGTGGATGCAGGGACGCTGGTCGTCGTCGACCAAGTGCGCAACATCGGGTCGCTGGCGATATCGAGGGCAAGGCTGGCCGGGCTGCCCGTCGCCTACCTGCCGGGAATCGCCGCCCACGGAGCTGCCAAGCTGTTCGCGGGCGACGCCAAGACCGACGAGCGCGACGCCGCGGTCATAGCCAAGACGGCGCTCGGCATCCCGGATTCGCTGCTGCCCGTGCCAAGGCGCGACGAGAGGCTCGAGGCCGCAAGGTCGATGGCGGCGCAGAGGAACCACATGGTCACCTGCTCCACCCGTGACAAGAACAGGCTCAGGAGCATACTCCTGGAAAGCTGCCCCGCGTTCGAGGCGCTGGCCGACCTGGCCGATCCCCATTGGCTGAAGATGATGGAGTCCCTGGGCGGCCCCTGGGGCATCCTGGATGCCGGCAAGCCTGCCGTCGGCGCCGTGACCCGCGGCGCGAACAGGGCGCGCATCGACGCCGCGCTGGCGGCGATATCGTCGTCGACGCGCCCGTCCGAATACCAGGTCATGGCAGAGAACCCGCAGGTCAGGATGCTTGCCAGGCGTATCAGGGAGTCCGCCGAGGAAGCCGCAAGGCTCGACACGGAGATAACGGCGCTGCTCGTCGAGGACGGCACTTACGAATGCCTGCTGACCATCCCAGGAATCGGCCCAAGGACCGCATCGGAGCTGGTGATAAGCATCGACATCGACGACTTCCCCGACCACGACCACCTCGCATCGTATTGCGGAATCGCTCCCAGGAACCGCCAGTCAGGCAAGTCGATATCGTCGGTGAGCGCCTCGCGCCAGGGAAACAAGAGGCTGAAAAACCTGCTCATCTTCTCCTGCAACTCGCTTAGCAGGAGCAGGGGCCGGTTCGGCGACTACTACCGCAAATGCAGGGATCGCGGCATGTGCCACGGAGAGGCATTGAAGGCGGTCGCCAGGAAGAGGATGAAGGTGATCTACGCGATCATGAGGGACAAGGTCCCGTACTCGGCCTAGCTAGCCAGAGCCATAGAAAAACGCCAGCCCGACAAGGGCTGGCGTCAGCATGCTCGAAAGCAGTGATCTTTGCCAACAAAATCAGTTGACAAAACTATAGGAACACCCCC
>NZ_LT706943.1 GCF_900155525.1 Mailhella massiliensis | reverse complement strand
TCAATCTGAGCCAGAATCAAACTCTCCAGTTGAAAAGTATTTGATTCAGAGAACCGAAGTTCTCAAATCGAACTCAAAGCTCTATTTCCCAACTCGCTCTTCACTTGTCAAAGAACCGTGCCGCTCACTCGCGGCGGTGTTGCTTTATGCAACTTTTCGTTTCCGCTGTCAACAACTTTTTTCAAAGTTTCTTTCCAGCGAAGCGCCTTCGGCGTGGACTCGTTTGAACCGCTGTGCCTCAGCGCGTTTTCGAGTTATGCCCGTTTCCCCCCGTTCTGTCAAACACTTTTTTCGCATTTTTCGAGAGATTTTTTCACAGGATCACCATATCTCGCTGATAAAATTTATCTTCTTTTAAAAAGAAATTTCTTCGTCATCCTCTTCCGAGATGCCGTTTTCCGGCACTAATCCCCCGGAAATGCAAAAAAACGGAAAACATGCCCCGTATCCCCGGGAAAAAATCATGCCTTCTCCGAAAGCTTCCGAGGACCTCGCCCAAGCACGCGTTCTGCCCTCAGGCGCATATCGCCTGACCCGGCATGAAAAACGCAGCATATCCATCTGCGGGAGAATATCTTATGTCACATTCCCTGATTCTGATTGTTTCCCCCCGTTATGCGGCGGTCCCGTATCTCCATCTCTCCATATTCTCCCGAAAAAGTCCGCCGCCTCCCCTCGTGCCGCAGAGAGGCAACACACTTCTCCGAAATGTCTTTTAAAGATAAAACCGGGGGATATGCCTCCCCCGGTCCATGTTTTCCGGTGCGTTGCTCACGCCGATAACCTTCAGGAAGATCACCTTGCGGCAGGAGTGGTGACCACCCCCTGTTGCGCCGCCCAGAGGCAGACATCCTCCTTTCGGATGGCTGCGGCCATCATACCGGGGAAGATATCCGGCGTGCAGGCAAAGCAGGGTACTCCCAATGCGGCAAGCTTTCCGGCAAGACTCTTGTCGTAGAAGGGACTTCCTTCATTGCTCAGAGCCAGCAGCGTGATGAACTGCACGCCGGACTGCACAAGCTCGTTCGCACGCTGGAGCAGATTCTTTTCCACGCCGCCTTCATACAGGTCGGAGATGAGCACCATAATGGTATTGCGCGGGTCCGTGATGAGCGACTGGCAGTAGCCCACGGCCCGATTGATGTCGGTACCGCCGCCGAGCTGAACGCCGAAAAGCACATCCACGGGATCGCGCATTTCTTCCGTAAGATCCACCACCGAGGTATCGAACACCACAAGGCGGGTACGCACGGCGGGCAGAGAGGCCATGACCGCACCGAAGATGCTGGAATATACAATGGAATCCGCCATGGAGCCGCTCTGGTCGATGCAGAGAATGACCTCCCTCTGCGGCCTCTGCGCCTTGCGGCCGAAGCCTATCAGCGTTTCCGGCACCAGAGAGCGGTATTCTTCCTGCCAGTGGCGCAGGTTGGCGCGTATGGTACGATTCCAGTCTATTTCCGCAGCACGGGGACGACGATTGCGCACGGCCCTGTTGAGCGCGCCGCTTACGGCGGAACGCATGGGTTCCTCAAGCTGCTTTAAAAGCTCTTCCACCACCTTGCGTACTACCAGGCGCGCGGTTTCCCGCGTTTCTGGAGGAATGACGCCGTTCAGCGACATGAGCGTGGAAATAAGATGTACGTCCGGCTGTACGGAATCGAGCATTTCCGGCTGGAGAAGCATATCTCTGAGATGCAGACGGTCGAAGGCATCCTTCTGCATGGCCCGCACCACGGAGGAGGGAAAGTACTTGCGGATATCGCCCAGCCAGCGAGCCACGCGGGGGGAAGAAGCGCCGCTTCCGCCCCTCAGGCCCCGGCCTTCATCTCCACGATCGTAAAGCAGAGAAAGAGCCTCGCTTATGCCCTTGTCCTCGTCGCTCAACGGAATATCGGCACAGCAGTTCACGGCCTCATCGCCCAGAGCAAGTACCCAGCGCCGCATGCGCTCCTTATCCTGAGTATTATCCATGTATCACCTCCCCTCCCTGCGCCGTTTCGGCAAGACCGAGCAATCTGCGCAAAAGCGGAATCGGAAGCGCCGCACGTTCCTCGTCTCTCTCCTCCGTTTCTCTCGAAACAACGGATACTGCAGCGCCGCCTCTGCGGGCACGCTCGGCAAGCTGCCTGCGTTCCGGTGCGGAAAACGCCGTAAAGGTACGGCGCAGCATGGGCAGAACCGCCACGAACTGATCTTCGGAAAGAGCGGTCAGCCAGGCGTCCACCATGCTCCAGAGCGTATCGTCATGCATGAGCAGCATGGCGCTCTGCCCGAGGAAGGAAGAAAGCCAGGCCGCCGCCGCTTCCGGCTCGGAAGCAGGAGAAAGAGCAAGTCCCATCTGAACGGCCACATCCTGTGCGGAAAGCACATCGTTGTCGAAAAGCAGCCTTGCCGCCAGACCGCGAAGGCAGGCGTGCACACCGCTTTCTTCCGGAACGAGGCGCTGCAGGGCCGCATGCCACTGGGCGGAAAGTTCCTCTTTGTTCATGCGGCGCAGCGCATCGTGCGCGGAACGCAGCTTTTCTCCCAGCGGAAGGGAACTGTCCTCATCAAGTCCTGTACAGGCAGCATGCAGCCCCACGGACACACGAGGCACCATCCCTTCCACCAGCGTCAGCACCATGCCCGTATCCGTACCGCGCACATCGCCGTAGCGGGCAAGACGGACAAGCTCGGGCAGGGCGGAAAGAAGTTCCACCGTATCGGTACTGAGTGCGGCCCGTGCGCTCACCGCTTCGGCAAGACTCCCGATGATTCCCCCAAGATCGGCAAGCAGCGCGGCATCCACCAGGCGGACAAGCTCTGCAAGGTCCGCCCGGGAGGCCAGATCGGCCGTGCGCCTTTCCGCAGCCTCCAGAAGCGTATTGCCCCAGGAACTGGCATGGATGATGTTGATGACGAGCTTCGGTTCCCACTGAAGCTGCCACAGTTCATGGAACGTCCCCTTGCCGCCGCCTTCGCGCCGCCCCGTTCCCCAGGGGATGTCCAGAAGCTGCATACGGTGCAGCATTCGGCTGCGGAGAAGATCCGTCTCCTGACGCAGATCGAGATCCAGCAGCTTCTGCGAGGCCTCGGGCTTCATCCTGAGCTTTTTCTGATGCCGCTCGATATCCCTCTGAAGAGGAACCACGGGAACCTGTTCCGGCACACTGCCGAGTTTTTCACCGATGATGAGCCGCCGTTCGATAAGGCGCATGGGAGCCGTATCTCCCATGCAGACCACGGTCTGCAGAGCTTCGCAAAGTTCCGCCAGGCCCGGACCGGGACGATGACGTAAAGAGGCCAGCGTTCCGGCCAGCCTTGCACACTCAATGATATGAGCGGGGGAACAGTCCAGCCCCTCTTCGCGGAACAGACGCGCCGCCATGGTCAGCCAGCTTACGGCGCGCGCATCCATGTCCGCTCCGCGCAGAACGTGTTCATACCATGCGGGGGAACAGACGCCCGCACCGTATCCGCTGACGACGCTCAGAGAAGCATAGGACCAAGGCACCCAGGTGACCGCCACCTTCATGCGGGGAAGCCCCTTCAGGCAGGCGTTGTCCTCTTTGACGGGTATCTTCGCTTCCAGTGCAGGCACATGCCACGCACCGCACACCACGGCAATGCGCTGAAAGCCTTCCTTTCCGGCGCGGCGCAGGCATGTACGCATGTGCGCCTCGCGCTGCATCTCCTCTTCCGGCGGAACGAATCCCGCGCTGTCGCGCTCCGCCCTCATTTCCGTCATGAATTCGCGGATGGCGTCGAACAGCTCAAGGCCGTCCATCCGCTCTTCAATCATGGCGTTCCACCATGCCTCGCCGTTTTCATACCCGGCAACGGCGGCAATTTCGTCCAGCGGATCAAAAGGCCTGCCTTCCGGCTTCTCTTCATCCGAAGACTCCTGGTCAGGATCAGGTTCCGGGCGAACTCCGGCGTCATCCGGTTCTACGTTCCGGTGCTGCGCCTCGTCGGCCGCTCTCTGCAGCTCCGCTTCCTGTTCCTTCTGCACGGCGAGCGCCACGGAAACGGGAAGATCCATGAAACGCAGCGGAATATTCTTCCGCCGGGCATAACGCAGCGCCTTCCATTCGGGAGAATACTCCGCCAGAGGAAAGAAGGAGGCAAAGCGGGCGTCATCCTCCGCATACACCAGCAGCGCCACGGGCGGCGCCATGGCCTCATCGTCAAGGAAGGAGAGCACGCTCTCCCCTTCGGGAGGGCCTTCCAGCAGAATACAGTCCGGCTGCCACTCCTCCAGAGCCCGGGAAAGACTGCGTGCGCATCCCGGCCCGTGATGGCGTATGCCGAAAATACGAATTCTGTCCTGGTCCATGTTCAATCCACATCGCGGCAGGCGCGGTACAGGTCCTTCCAGTCGCTCCGTTCCTTCATGACGGTTTCCAGGTATTCATGCCAGATCACGCGGTCCTGAACGGGGTCCTTGACGATGGCCCCCACGAGCCCCGCCGCCACGTCGGCCGCGCGGAGGCTCCCGTCGCCGAAATGTGCGGCCAGCGCCATGCCGCTGTTCACCACGGAAATGGCTTCCGCCGTACTCAGTGTACCGGAGGGCGTTTTGACCTTGATTTTGCCGTCTTCCGTTTTGCCGTTGCGAAGTTCGCGGAATACGCGCACCACACGGCGCACTTCCTCCAGCGCGGGAGGCTCGGCAGGCAGTTCCAGGCTTCTGCCCATTTCCCTGACACGCTTTTCCACAATGGCCACTTCCTCATCTTCCGTGGCGGGCACGGGCAGCACCACGGTATTGAAGCGGCGCTTGAGCGCGGAGGAAAGTTCGTTGACGCCCTTGTCCCTGTTATTGGCCGTGGCTATGACGTTGAAGCCGCGCACGGCCTGCACTTCCTCGTTGAGTTCGGGAATGGGCAGAGACTTTTCCGAAAGGATGGTAATGAGCGTATCCTGCACATCCGCCGGGATGCGGGTCAGCTCTTCAATGCGGGCGATACGCCCTTCCGCCATGGCCCGCATGAGCGGGCTTTCCACCAGCGCATGACGCGACGGCCCCTTGGCGAGCAGCTCGGCGTAGTTCCAGCCGTAGCGCATCTGCTCTTCACTCGTTCCCGCCGTGCCCTGAATGATGAGCGTGGAATCGCCGCTTACGGCTGCGGCGAGGTGTTCCGAAACCCACGATTTGGCCGTGCCCGGCACGCCGTAGAGCAGAAGCGCGCGATCCGTGGCCAGCGTGGCTACGGCTATTTCCATAAGACGCCTGCTGCCTATGTACTTGGGCGTCACTTCAAAGCCGTTTTCCAGCGTGCCGCCCATGAGATAGGTGCAGACCGCCCAGGGAGAAAGTTCCCACCTCTCGGGGCGGGGACGAGTATCGGCCTTTTTCAGTTCGGCCAGTTCTTCGGCAAACTGCTGTTCGGCGTGCCGGCGCAGGACACGGGAGGAAGCGCCGTTCTTTTCTTCTGCCATGGTCATAACACCCCTTTATTGGGTTGACGGTACGGAAAAATATCTGCCGAGCTCCTCACGCTGAAGGGCGACGGCGGCAAACATGTCGGCGATGTTGCGGTTGGGCGAATCGCTCTCCGGCGGAAAGGCAAGCATCTCACGCGCGGCAGGGAGCATGTCCGCAGGAAGCAGAGCGGCAAGTTCTCCGGCTACGGGAGCAAGGGAGTAGTCCCAGCTTTTTGCGGAAAGCCTCTCCTTCATGAGAAAAAGAGCTCTTTTGGCAAGAGAAGAGGACATAAGGTAGCCCTCCTCCTGACGGGCGCGGATATTCTGCAGAAGTTCGGGCAGATTCTTTGCCGTAAGCATTTCCTCCCAGGCCTTGTCACGTTCGCTCCCGCTCAAGGTTCCTGCAAGACGGAAGACGTCGAGCTTTTCGCCCGAGCTGCTCGGCCATACGCCGCCCTTCTTCACATGCCTAAGCATGGCGTGCGCCCAGGCCGCGTCGGGCTCACGGAGAAAAGCGTCGCCCCAGGCCAGCTGAAGAGCATCCTTCCATTCCGAATGATCCGAAAGTTCCAGCAGTTCTTCGGGAGTTCTGCCCGTGTGCTTCGTCCACCATACAAGCGGCATGGCGGAAGCCATCTGATACAGCCACCCCGCCCTGGGCCCCAGGCGGGACAAAGGCGTTTTTTCGCTGATGAGGTCTTCCGCCCAGGAAGACTCATACGTTTCCGGCGGAACGATGAATTCCTTCTGTCCGCGCCCCGTCACCGCAGAGACGATGCGCCCAAGCTCAGCACGCAGCCCTCCTTCACTCCTTTCCGCAGAAGAAAGTTGCAGGCAGGCAGCAAGGCGCGCGCCCATGCGTTCCAGATAACGGCTGCCCGGCAGACGGGAAAGCAGATCGGCCGCCGCCTTTTTCACTTCCCGGCTGCGATCCTTCCTCAGAAGGCGTTCCAGCAGATCTTCATCCTCCATGCTCAGATTGCAGGAAAAAAGGGCAAGCAGTTCCCGGCGTTCCGTCGCCCCCATGGATGCAAGGTCTCGCTCGAACCTTTCCCTCGCGAAGCGGGGAGCGCGGGAACGCTCCAGCAGGAAAAAAGCCTTACGCTGCGCCGGGCGGCCGTGCTCCCAGTCTTCCGGGTCGAGTGCTTCTTCAGAGGAAGCGGCAAACAGGCTCCAGGCACTATTGCGTTCGGAAAGCCACAGCCCCCGTTCTCCGAGGATACGGGAAAGAGAAGGACGCAGCGCCGGAGTCTCCCGCCCCATGGCCAGAGCCGGTACCAGCAGAGAATACGGCAGTACCATATTTCTTTGAGCAAGGTATGCTATGGCTTCCCGCTGCAGGCGGAAAAAGCCGTTCCGGAAAATTTCCCCGAGCATCTCCACCACAGGACTGTTTTCCGGCAGCATGTCGCGCTTTTCTTCCGGACAGGATGGCGGAAGCACGGCCTCGGACTTCTTCTGCGGCACAAAGCCCGCCCTTTCGCAGACAAACACCGCACCGGCCCCGCGCAGCAGCGCTGCGGCATCATTGCCGTTTGATGCGGCCGCAATATCCTTCAGAAGAAGACCGCAGGGGGTATCGTCGACAGGCAGTGCTGACGCACGCCGTTCCGTGCCGAGCAGGGCCTGCGAACCAAGCATGCTGAGCCTGGAATCCATGGCATCCTCCCTTTCAGGATTCCGTTTGAACAAATGCCCCGGCAAGACGAAGCGCCCTGCCGTCCCATTCTCCGCACACGGTGAGCGGATGTCCGCCGCTGCGTGCCAGAAGCTCCCACGCCTCTGCGTCGGTCATGGCAAGAGCGATTTCGCGCTCATCGCCGACCAGAAGACGCCAGGTATCGTTCTCGCAAAAGAGCCGCGCCCCGGAAAAAAACAGCGGCAACGGCCTTTGCCAGGGGTTGGCGGCCACGGCGCGCGCCATAAGCAGGAGCGCATCGTCCAGCGGGAAGGAAGGTATGGGTTCTCTGGAGACGGATACCGGCCCCTCCGCCACCACGGCACGCAGAGGAAAAGCTCCGGGGTAGAAGGCAAGCGTGGCGCGCACATGGTCGCCCGCGGAAAAGGAATGCTCGAACACGCGGCTTTTGTGGGAAAAATCCAGAAGAAGCGCCATGCGGCCGGAAGAGTGCCCATAAAGCCACACGCGCCGCTGCCAGAGCTTGTCCTCTTCCTCAAAGCTCACGCCTGCCACGATCCATACGTCCTCAACCCGGTCTTCACCGGAGAGCACGCTTTCCTTGTCGGGAGCCATGCCGAGAGCGGTGCGCACGTCGGCTTTTTCCGCAGGAGAAAACGTATCCATACGGGAAAAGGCGTCCGCGAGAAGCTGAAGTTCACCGAGTCTGCCGAGTACTTCCGCAGGCCAGTCATCTCCGCGGTCCACAAGGCCTTCCATACTCCGCAGCCTGGCCGCAGCTCCCGGGGCCTGCGCATCCACCATGCGCGCGGCAAGCCTGCTCCATTCGCCGTACTGCCCGGAAAGAGAAGAAAGCCCGCAGCGTACCTGATCCTCCATCCAGCGGGAAAGCTCCTCAAGCCCCGCCTTCATGCGTTCAAGACGGGCGGCCTCCTTTTTGGGAGAAACGGCGGCGCTCTTCTTTCTGGTCTGCCCTTCTTCCTTCTTCGCTGCGCGGGCCTGACGGGCCGCAAGCCACTCCGCCACCCACTCCGGTCTCTCCCCCTCGGTAAAGGAGGAGCTATGCTGCGCCATAAGCAGCAGAAGAGCCAGGGAATGCTTGCAGGGTATTTTCCGGCTGGGGCAGGAGCATGCGCAGACAGGCCCGGAAAGATCCACCCTTACCTGATAGGGTTTGGAGCCGCTTCCCTGGCAGAGCCCCCACACGGCGGACTCATCAAAGCCGAGAGACTGCCATTTTCCGGGCGAAGCCAGGCCGCGCGCCGCCTTGATCGACGCATCGTCGGGGGCCATGGCAAGAACAGACTCCACCGTGATGTCCATATTGCGTTCTCCCGAAACATCCGCGACAAACGCGGCAAACAGTTCACATCTTGTTGTTTTATTTGTAACTGCGGGAAGAAAACGCGTCAAGAGAGGCCCCCTGAACAGGCTGCGTCCCCCCTTTACCTTGTTCCATTATGAAATGCAGGGTGCAGACTTTACAACTCAGCCTCGTACGGATAGTGCTTGTTCATTAAAGCGCGTGGCGGGCATTTCCGGGACATCCCCGACAGGCCCGACAGCACGGCGGATATTCCGGCCCGGCAAACGGCCGGAACATGCCGCGTCCCCGCCGTACAGAGCGCCGAGTCGCTCTCCTTCGCGGTCAACATTTTCCCTTCCTTTCGGACGCCCACCATGGAAAAGTCACCGGAAACACAAAAGGCCCTGGCCGTTCTTGAAAAATTCACCAGCGATCAATGCTGCGGCAAATGCATTTCCTGCCGTGAAGGCACAAGGCAGATGCAGCAGATTCTTGTCGCCTCGGAACAGCCCTTCCCCACCCCGGAGGAACTGGGGCTTCTTTCCGAGCTCGGAGCACTCATCGACCATACGGCACGCTGCGGCCTCGGCAAGAGCATCGCACGGCAGGTTCTGTCCGTTCTGGAACATCAGGGCGGAGAGGAGCGCGTCATTGAAGAGTACCTGCCCGGCCCCTATCAGGAACTCATCTTTTTCGATATCGACCCCAAACGCTGCAAGGGCTGCTCCAAATGCGCGCGCAGCTGCCCGGTGAATGCCATCACCGGCGTCGTCCGCCAGCCCTTCGTCATCAACCATGAAACCTGCATCAAGTGCGGCACCTGCATGATGAACTGCAAGTTCGGCGCCATTTCCATCAAGGATTAACCATGGGCAGCATGATCATCGACGGCATCCGCGTCGAATTCACCGATGAAGCCAATGTACTTACGGTCATACGCAAGGCGGGCATCGACCTGCCCACGCTCTGCTACGTTTCGGAACTTTCCGTGTACGGCGCCTGCCGCCTCTGCACGGTCAAGGACGACGAAGGCCGGTATTTCGCCTCGTGCACGGTCAAGCCGCGCGACGGCATGAACATAGAAACCAATACGCCGGAGCTGAGGCGCTACCGCCGCACGCTTCTGGAGCTTCTGCTCGCATCCCACGACCGCGACTGCACCACCTGCAACAAGAACGGCGACTGCCATCTCCAGAACCTTGCCGAACGCATGGGCGTACGAGGCGTGCGCTTCAAAAGCGTTCAGGAACACCATGAGGTGGACAACAGTTCCAACTGCATCGTACGCACGCCGAGCAAGTGCATTCTCTGCGGCGACTGCGTGCGCATGTGCGACAACATTCAGGCCGTGGACGCCCTCGACTTTGCGGGCAAGGGCGTGGCCACGCTGGTGACGCCCGCCTACAACCGGCGCCTGGCCGAAACCGACTGCGTGGGCTGCGGCCAGTGCCGTGTGGTCTGCCCCACAGGCGCCATTTCCATCAAGAACAATGTGGACGAAGTGTGGGCCGCCCTGGCGGACCCCGAAACCCGCGTGGTGGCGCAGGTAGCCCCTGCGGTACGCACGGCCATAGGCGACAGGTTCGGCTTCCCCGCCGGAAAGAACGTGATGAACCGCCTTGTCACGGTGATGCACCGGCTGGGCTTCGAAGAAGTTTACGATACCGCCTTCGGTGCGGATCTTACCGTGGCCGAAGAAAGCCGCGAGCTGGAGAAGCGCCTCGCCTCGGGCGAGAATCTTCCGCTGTTCACGAGCTGCTGCCCGGCGTGGGTACGCTTCTGCGAAAAGAAGCACCCCGACTTCATTCCCCATCTTTCCACCTGCCGTTCTCCCATGCAGATGTTCGGCGCGGTGCTGCGCGCCTGGGACGAACAGATTCCCGACGAAAAGGGGCGCCGCCTCGTTTCCGTGGCCATCATGCCCTGTACGGCGAAGAAGGATGAAATCCTGCGCCCCGAATCCCATACCCACGGCAGGCAGGACGTGGACTTCGTGCTGACGACGGAAGAACTCGTCGGCATGATACAGACCTACGGCCTGACCCTGAACGGCGCGGAAAAGGACGCGGCCGATATGCCCTTCGGCATAACCTCGGGCGCGGGACTCATCTTCGGCGCGAGCGGCGGCGTCACGGAAGCGGTGCTGCGCAACTTCATCGCCGGGCACAACCGTACGGCAATCGACGAGCTCAAGCGCGCAGGCGTACGCAGCGAGGAAGGCCTGCGGGAATTCACCTTCCGCTACGGCGAAAGGGAACTTCATGCGGCCGTGGTGAGCGGACTGCGCAACGCCGACACGCTCCTGAACGCCATCCGCGCGGGAGAAAAACATTACGACTTCGTGGAATTCATGGCCTGCCCCGGAGGCTGCATCATGGGCGGAGGGCAGCCCGTTTCCTCCTCCGGCGTCGGCATGTTCCGGCCGCGCCGCGATTCGCTCTATGAAGCCGACATCAACATGCAGATAAAGAAAACCAGCGAAAATCCCCTGCTCGATACGCTCTACTCCACCCTGCTCAAGGGCAGAGAGCACGAGCTTCTGCACAGAAATCTCACCGGAGAATGAAAAACGGCCGCCACCGGCCACGATGAAAAAGCCCGCTTCCGTTGAACGGAAGCGGGCTTTTTCATGCGCGCCGCACGAGGCGCGGCACGGATCTCTACTTCTTCAGAAAGCTTGCGAACGGAGAAATCTTGCGCAGTTCGCTCACGATGCCGGGCATGACTTCGATCACGCGTTCGATTTCCGCCGCGGTATTGTAGCGGCTCAGGCTGAAGCGCACGGAACCGTGGGCGTAGTTGAAGGGCACGCCCATGGCGCGCAGCACATGGGAAGGTTCAAGGCTGCCGGACGTGCAGGCGGAGCCAGAGCTTGCGCAGATGTGATACTGGTCGAGCTGAAGCAGCAGAGCCTCGCCTTCCACGGCCTCGAAGGAGATGTTCAGGGTGTTGGGCAGGCGATGAGCCTGATCGCCGTTGACCTTGCAGTGCGGAATGGCGGCAAGCAGTCCTTCCTGCAGGCGGTCGCGCAGGGCGGAAACCTGCGTACGTTCCTTATCCAGATTGGACGCGGCCAGTTCGCAGGCCTTGCCGAGGCCGATGATGTAGGGCACGTTCTCCGTACCCGCACGGCGGCCGCGTTCCTGATGACCGCCCTTCAGGTAGGGACGGAAGCGGGTGCCGCGGCGGACATACAGCGCGCCTATGCCCTTGGGGGCATGGAGCTTGTGACCGGAAAGCGCCAGGTAGTCGATGGGCAGGCGGGAAAGATCGATGATTTCCTTGCCCACGGCCTGCACGGCGTCCACATGCAGCTGCACGCCGCGGGACTTCACGATTTCCGCCACCTTGGCGATGGGGAAGATGGTGCCGGTTTCGTTGTTGGCGTACATCATGGAAACCAGAGCCGTGTCGGGACGGATGGCGCGCTCAAGCTCCTCAAGGCTGATCTGTCCCTTGTCGTCCACACCGAGCCACGTCACTTCGTAGCCCTTGTCTTCGAGATAGTGGCCGTAGGCGAGCACCGCGGAATGTTCCACCTTGGTGGTGATGACGTGGCGCTTTTCCGGCTGGGTTTCCGTGGCGGAATACCAGGCGGAGTTGTCGGATTCGGAGCCGCAGGACGTGAAGATGATCTCTTCGGGATCGGCGCCGAGAATACCGGCCACCTGCTCACGGGCGGTGGAGATGTAACGGCCCATCTGCCCGCCGAAGGTATGCATGCTGGAGGCATTGCCGTACAGCGGGCCGAAGGCGGGCATCATGGCTTCCACCACTTCGGGAGCGACCCGGGTGGTGGCGTTGTTGTCGAGATAGATCACATCGGTAACGTCGGCCATGTTACGCCTCCACGACGTTGATGGCGGAATCCACCTGCTCGCGCAGGGTCTTTTCCACCAGATTCTTCAGCGTCAGCTGGCTGGCGCTGCACCCGGAACACGCGCCGCGCAGGGCCACCACCACGGTGGTGCCGTCCACGTCCACGAGTTCTATGCTGCCGCCGTCGAGAGCGAGGCGGGGGGCGATATCTTCATTGATGATGGTCATGACCTTCTGCATACGCTGCACGTTGGTCATGCGGGGCACGGGACGGATTTCCTGAAGGGGCTTGTCCATGGCGTGCAGCTTGTCGAGGATGGACTGAATGTCGTCCTTGCAGCTGCCGCAGGCGCCGCCGGCCTTGATGAAGTCGGTCACTTCCTCCACGGTGGTGAGGTTGTTTTCCCTGGCCACCTTGATGATCTGAAGGTCGGTCACGCCGAAGCACTTGCACACGAGACGCCCCTCTTCCGCGTGAGCCTTGGAGGGCAGGCCCTTCCAGTGGCGCACCGCGTCTTCCAGAGCTTCCTCGCCCATGACGGAGCAGTGCATCTTTTCCTTGGGAAGGCCGCCGAGATACTCGGCGATTTCCTTGTTCGTCAGCTTTGCGGCCTCGTCCATATGCTTGCCCTTGATGAGTTCGGTGAGGGCGGAGCTGGAAGCGATGGCGCTGGCGCAGCCGAAGGTCTGGAACTTCGCGTCTTCAATGATGCCCTGTTCGTTGACCTTGAGCATGAGCTTCAGAGCGTCGCCGCAGGCAAGGCTTCCCGCCTCGCCGATGACGTTGGCGTCTTCGAGCACGCCGGCATTGCGCGGATGCAGGAAGTGGTCACGGACAGTCTCGGTATATTCCCACATGGTTATACTCCTGTAATGCGAAGTCCCCTTTCCTTTCGGGAAAGACCGCTCCGCGTTTTCCGTCTACTGGTTCGGTGCAAGGTTAATCACTTTCCGGGCAATGTCCAGAATCAGGGTCGCAAGTTCCGAAAATCCCTTGCATGAGCCCGACCTTTCCCGCAGAAAACATCCCGAAAAAAAACGCATCCTCCGCGCCGTGCCCCGCCGGGGCGACCATAAAAAAACACGCCCGGGACGAGTCGACGTCCCGGGCGCACGGCACGAACCGGAAAGGCGTTATTCTTCCGTTTTCCACAGCACCAGCGTCTTGCCGAGACACTTTTCCATGGCCTTGAAGCAGCGCTTCAGTCTCTCCTGCTCCACGGGACAGGGGAGAGAAGTGGTGACGATGAGCGCCACGCCGTCGTCCCTCCGCTCAAAAACCGTGTTCGTCACGGCCTGCCGGTGACTCTTGTCCAGAGCCTCGGCAAGGGAAAGGAACAGGGAGAGCAGGCGCAGATCGTCCTGCCACTCACCGGAAAGTTCCACCGCAAGCTTGTCCTTCTTCGTATAGCCGTAGCGGTGGAACAGCGCCAGGGCCGCCATGAACGACACCTCGTTCTGCGTGAAACCCAGCATTTCGCTGTTCTGAATGAGATAGTGGCTGTGCGCGTTATGCCTGGTGAAGGAAATGAAAATGCCGATATCGTGCAGCAGGCCCGCGTAATACAGAAGTTCGCGCATACGGGCCGGGCCTCCGTACAGTCCGAGTTCCCGGGCATGATCGAAGAGCTGAACGGCGATGTGCGCCACATGGCGGGAATGCACTTCCTCGAAGCGGCACAGCCTCGCCAGACGGAGTACGCTGCTCTCCCGGACGGAAAGCCTGCCCTTGTCCTCGAACAGACCGTCCACATAGTCGGCAAGGGCGCCGTCCCTCAGGCCGCGGCCGGAAACACGCACGGAATCGAAGTCGAGTTCCTCCATGATGGTCTGCAGTATGGCAGCGCCGGGAATGAGGATGCCGGTGCGCCGGGGATTCATGCCCGGCAGTGCCATGCGCTCCTCCTCGTTTCTTTCGCAAAGGGCCTTCACCACGCGGCGCAGCCCGTCGTAACTCAGCATCTCCGCCGTGTCGCCCGTTTTTCTGCCCGCCTCCCGGGCCATGGCGACGGCCATTTCCGCAAGACTCTGAATGGTGCCGGAACTGCCGACCAGTTCGCCGGGGGCCTGTTTCTCCATGCGCTGGAGAGGAAGCACCGCATGATCGCGCACATATTTCTGCATCTGCGCGTAGCGCTGCGGACTCACCGGACCGGAACAGGGAAAAAGCCCGGCAAGACGCACGGCCCCGAGCTTCAGCGATTCCAGCTCCAGAATATCCAGCCCCTCGGCCACGGAAAGTTCCGTACTGCCGCCGCCTATGTCGATGAACATGCGCTTGCCCGCGAAAGGCTCCAGCGCCACGGACACGCCGCGGCAGATGAGGCGCGCCTCTTCCCTGCCGGAAATCACCGTGAAGTCGAATCCCGTCTCGCGGCGTATCTCTTCCATGAAGTCGCGGCCGTTGGCGGCATCGCGCACGGCGGCCGTGGCCAGGGCGACCACATCGTCCACCCCGTAGGAGCGGCACATGCCCGCAAAGCCGCGCAGCGCAGCCACGGTACGGCGCATGGGTTCGGGCTGAAGCATGTGGTTCTCGAACGCCCCTTCGCCGAGCCGCACCATCTGCTTCACCTGATTGAGCACGCTGGTCACCCTGTTCCCGCCTATGCGCACGATGATCATGCGCAGCGAGTTGGAGCCCATATCAAGAATGGCTACCGTCCGGCCGCGGCCGGACACTTCAGCGCTCATCCCTGTCACCTTCCTTTCCCTGCGTCACGGCAAGCTTTCTGCCGAACAGCTTTTCAAAAAGATCGCCCTTCTTCAGCGTCCTGCGGCATTCTCTTGCGCAGGAACGCGCGCCGAAGCAGGTGATGGTCGCGCTGCGGCGGCGCACACGGACACGCAGGTCCTCCACCGCAGCCCTGTGGGTGAAGTCCAGCGCGTCGGCCATGCGCAACAGAGCGGCGGCGCGCTGAAGCGCGCTTCTTTCCTCCGGGGCGAGCGCGGCGAAGGGCCGATGCTTCACGGAAGGCCAGGCGCGGCGATGATAGCGGGCAAGCAGCGCCACAAGCGGTCTGTCCTTTTCCTCAAGGCCGAAGCCCAGGGAAAGATGGCCGTTGCGCTCGATGATCTCCATGCTGCGCTTGTGATGACGCTTTCTTCCGCCCATGGCAAAACCGAGATCGTGCCAGAGAGAGGCCTGTACGAGAAGTCTCGCCCAGCGCCCATCGAGCTGATGCACGGAGGAAAGGGCTTCGAAAAGTCTGAGCAGCAGCCCCGCCACATGACGCCCGTGCCGCACGGATTCCAGAAGAGCGGTGCCGGAAAGCTCCCCGCCTTCCTCAGTCTCACCGTCGGAATGCCCTTCTCTGGCCCAGCGGAACATCTGTTCCACGGCCTTCTGATCCAGATCCTCCGAAAAAAGCTCCGCATGAAGCTCTTCCAGTTCTCCGGGTGATCTGCGTTCCTCTTCCGGCAGGGCGGCTTCCTCCGCCGGAGCCTCGAAAGGAATCTCCGGGGCGACGACAGCCTCCCGTTCTTCACGCGGAGCCTCTTCTGGAGCGGCGCTTCCGCTCACCTGAGCCGGAACCTCCGCAGGCTGCGCCGCGTTTTCTTCCGGCGCTTCGCGCAGCGCGCCTTCATCCGTCACCGGGAGCATGGTCACGGCTTCGACCCGGGAGCCGCCTTTCGACGCACCCGCGCGCCTTCCGCCGCCTTTTCTTCTTCCGCCGATCTTTTTCGCCGTTTCTTCCATAACAGATTCTCCCATGAAAAATATCCGTATCGGGAAAGCCCCGTCAGCCGAGAAGCCTTTCCTGGGAATTCACCCCCGCCTGTTCATTCTCCGGCTGAAGGCGCGCATACATGCCGTCGCCCCTGAGTTCCCAAGCCTGCATATTGTCCTCAAGCTGAAGGCGCAGAATATCGCCCAGCGTACGGCGTATGTTCTCGTCGAGCACCGGAGTGAGCACCTCGATGCGGCGGTCCAGGTTGCGGACCATCATGTCCGCACTGCCCATGAACATGCAGGGGTTGCCCCCGTTGCGGAACCAGTACACGCGGGCATGTTCCAGAAAACGCCCCACGATGGAACGCACCGTGATGTTTTCGCTCACGCCCGGCAGCCCCGGACGCAGGCAGCAGATGCCGCGAACGAGAAGCTTCACCTTCACCCCCGCCATGGAGGCCATGTACAGGGCGCGGATGATCTTCCTGTCCACAAGCTGGTTGCACTTCATGATGATCTCGCCCTCCCCTCCCTGCGAGCAGACGGCGATCTCATTCTGAATCTGTTCGATGAGCCGACGGCGCAGGGAGCTGGGGGAAACCAGAAGCGCGCGGTAATTGTCCTTTACCGCATACCCCGTCATCACGTTGAAAAGGTCCGTCATGTCGGCGCAGATGTCGGGGTGGCAGGTGAACAGCCCCATGTCCGTGTAGAGCTTCGCAGTGGAGGCGTTGTAGTTGCCCGTGCCTATGTGGGCATAGCTCACCACGCCCTCATCCTCGCGGCGCACCACAAGGCAGAGCTTGGCGTGAATCTTCATGCCCACGAAGCCGTACACCACGTTCACGCCTTCGCGCTCCAGCTCCTCGGCCCAGGTGATGTTGCGCTCCTCGTCGAAGCGGGCCTTGAGTTCCACCACGGCCGTCACCTGCTTGCCGCGCCGGCGCGCCTCGATGAGCGCGCGTACTATGGGCGAATCGTTCCCCACGCGGTACAGCGTCTGCTTGATGGAAATGACCCTGGGGTCCTCCGCCGCCTTCTGCACGAAATCGACCACGGGAGTAAAGGAGTCGTAGGGATGATGCAGAAAGACGTCGTGCCCCCGGATGACGCGGAAAAGCGAATCCGTCTGGAGTTCGGAAGGCAGGGCCGGAGTGTGGGACGGCGTCTTGAGCCCCGGCCTGTCCAGCCCGTAGAGCGCCATGAACTGGGCGAAGGCCAGAGGCCCCTTGACCCGGTAGACCTGGAAGGGCTTGAGTCCCAGCTTCTTGATGAGAAATTCCGAAAGAGAACCGGACATGCCCCGCGCCGTCTCGAGCCTGACCACGCCGCCGAAACGGCGCTGATCCACCATGTCCTGCACGGCTTCCAGAAGGTCGTCGCTCTCATCCTCGTCGATGGTGACGTCGGTATTGCGGGTAATGCGGAACAGCCCGGAATCCATGACCCGGTAGCCGGGGAACAGCAGCCCGAGGTGTTCCCGTATGAGTTCTTCCAGCGGCAGGATGTCGGCGTCGCGCACATTGGCCCTGAGCCCCAGGGAGGCGTAGGTGGTGGCCTCCTTGTTGCGGGGAATGAAAATGAAGCGCGGCACGTTGCTCGGGCAGCGCAGCCGGGCGAAGCGGTCCGCCCCGTCGCGCCCCTGAAGACGTATGATGAAGTTCAGGCTGAGGTTGGAAATGGTGGGGAAAGGATGCCCCGGATCTATGGCCTGAGGCGTGAGCACGGGATAGATCTCGTCGCGGAAATAGGAAAGCAGAAAACGGCGCTGCTTTTCCGAAAGCTCTCCGTAACGCACAAGATGCACGTCCTTTTCCCGAAGCTGAAGGGAAAGCTTCTTCAGCCAGTGTTCGCTGGCCGCGGCAATGAGCGCCGAGGCCTTGCGGCGTATTTCCGCAAGCAGCCGGGAGGGGTTCACCCCCTCCTCTGCCTCCTCTCCGGCGGAGCCCTCCCTGTAGCGGTACAGGAGCTTGGCCACCCGTACCATGAAGAATTCGTCGAGATTGTTGTAGAATATGGACAGGAACTTGGTTTGTTCCAGTAAAGGAAGGTTTTCATCCAGCGCCGTTTCCAGTACGCGGGCGTTGAAGTCCAGCCAGCTCAACTCCCGGTTCAGGTAATAGTCATGCGCCGTAAGATCCACTTTTTTCCGCGTCTCGCGCGGAGCGGATTCCTTCTTTTTCTCAGCCACGATCAGGCCTCCGCTGTCTGCTTACCGGCCATATGGTCGGCGATTTTTCTGGAGCGATAGGCTATCTGCTCTATGGCTCCGAGCACGTCGATGAATACCAGCCCGGCCTCGGGGGAGCAGTGTCCGTTGCTCAGGCGGGAGGCATGGCTTGCGCGAAGCTGCGCTTCAAGTTCGCGGATATGATCGGCCAGGCCGTCGAGCTCCGCTTTGTGCTGCGCGGTGAAGGGTTCGGGGCCGAAGGTGCTCACCGCAAGCTTCACGGCCTTGCGGGTAGCCGTGAAGAGCGAACGCACTTCGGCAAGAGCCTCGGGGGAGAAATCATCGCCGCGCTTCTTGCGGTATTCATAAAAGTCGATGAGTCGCTTGCCCTTGTCGCCTATGCGCTCCAGATCGCCCGCACTGATCACGCACGCTTCCAGCATGTCGGCATCCTTGCCGTCAATACCGGCCTGCATGATATCCGAGGCATAGGAACGGATGGAATCTTCCAAGCTGTCGAGCCTGTCTTCCATCTGAAGAACATTGTCCTTCTCCTCGTCCTTCTGGCCGAAGAACACCTTTTCCGTATGGGCAAGGAGTTCGTCCACCATCTCGCCCATGTGGCGGCATTCATGGCGCACCGCACTCACGGCAACCACGGGCGTGCGCTGAATGAGGTTGGGGTCGAGGTACACGGCGTTGCGCCTGTCGATGCGTTCTCCGTCGGGAATGATCTTGCGGATGAGCGCGGCGAAGGGCTTGACGAAGGGCAGGAAGAGAATGGTGTTGCAGATGTTGAAAAGCGTGTGGGCGTTGGCGATCTGATGACCGATGGAGTCGGAAGTGCCTGCGATGACGCCTATCCAGAGCGGCATGAGCGGCAGCCAGATGCACACGCCTATGACGTTGAAGAGCACGTGAGCCGTGCAGGCCTGACGCGCGGCGCGGCCCGTACCCAGGGCGGCGAGCACCGCCGTGACCGTGGTGCCGATGTTGTCGCCGAAAATGATGGGAATGGCCGCTTCAAGAGGCAGCAGGCCCTGCGTACCCAGCGCGATGGTCAGGCCCACGGTGGCGGAACTGGACTGCACGAGCAGCGTAAGGAGCGTGCCCGCGAGAAGCCCGAGGAGGGGGTTGTCGCTGAAGGCGAGGAAGATATCCTGCCTGTCACGCAGAAAAGCCATGGAGCTTTCCATGGTCTGCATGCCGATGAAGAGCATGCCGAAGCCGAACAGCCCCTCGCCGAGGTGCTTCAACTTCTTTTTGGAGGAGCAGGTGAATATGAGCAGCACGCCGACAAGCACGAAGAGATAGGCCAGATCCTTGACACGGAAAGCCAGAATCTGCCCCGTGACCGTGGTACCGATGTTCGCGCCCATGATGACGCCGATGGCCTGCGTCAGCGTCATGAGTCCGGCATCCACGAAGCTCACGGTCATAACCGTGGTGGCGCTGCTGCTCTGAATGACCATGGTGACGGCCGTACCCAAAAAAACGCCCAGAACGGGCGTTTTCGTGAACATACCTATGATGTTGCGCAGGCGTTCGCCGGCAAGCATCTGAAGGGATTCGCTGATAAGTTTAATGGCGTACAAAAAAATGCCGACGCCGCCCAGAAGCTGCATGGCCGTGTAGAAGTTCATACTCTCTCTCCGTGATCTTTGGTCTCCTGAAACGCGGAGAAGCATGCCAGAGCCATGTGACGACAATATTACAAATGCGGATCAACCTCCGACAAAAATCAATCTTCCCCCAAAGAATCCTGCCGCGTTTCCCCGTCCCGCAAGGCCTGGCAGGCACGGCAGCACACGCATCCCGGCGCGGCCAGAAGGCGCGACTCGGGGATAAGTTCCCCGCAGTCTTCACAAAAACGTCTCACCTCCGGCCCCTTGGCCTCAAGGGCGCGCAGTTCACGCAGTCTTTTCGCGCTGCGCCCGGCAAGGACCTCCGCAAAACGGACGGATTCCAGATGCGCGGCGTTGTCGAGCATGTCGGGCATGGATTCGGCCTGAAAAAGCCCCCGCAGGTATCGCAGGCGCTCCTTCTCCTCCTCGATCTCGGCATGCAGGCGCTCCTGAAACGTACGATCCATGACAACCTCCACGGCGGGAAACACCCGCGCGGCGGATACGCTTACGACTTCCATGATCCTCTTCCTCCCATGGCGAAAATAAAGGAATGCGCGAACATTCCCGGCAGCACGCCGCACGCCCCGCCGTTTTCCGAAAAGCTAGCAGAGGCGGACGGAAAAAACGATGATACATTCCCTGCCCGGCAAGATTATCATGCCGGGGCGACCGTTCTCTTCCCCGTGCGGGAAAGAGAGGGACGGAACACGGAGAAAACACGCGGACGAATGCCCTCCGCCGGCGCGGAAAAACGCCGGAACAGGGATTCTCTCCGCAGTTTCCGTTCCCACCCTATCATCCGCACGCCGCATCATTGTATCGCCCCCATGAATTTTTCATGAAAATACTGTTAATCGCTCCCCGCCCCCTGCGCAGGGACGCTTTTCCGGCCGAAAGATTTCCCTTTCTGACAAAGAAAAGAATTTTGCGACTTGTCATTTTCTCATCCTTCTTATATCCTGCCGAGAACACTTTTTCATTCAGGAGACATGTATGTCGCAGCAGGCATCATCCGATTCGGGCAAAGGCAACCGCGGGCTTTTTTCCGGCCATATAGGATTCATTCTCGCCGTGGCGGGTTCCGCCGTGGGCCTCGGCAACATCTGGCGATTCCCCTATCTCGCCGCCAAGTACGGCGGGGGCATCTTCCTGCTGGTCTACATCATTCTCATGCTCACCTTCGGCTACGCCCTCATCGTGGCGGAAACCAGCCTCGGCCGTAAGACGCGCCTCAGCCCCGTGGGCGCCTACCGCGCCTTCGGCCAGATGAAGAGCAACCCCTTCCTGGTGTTCGGCGGCTGGGTGAACGCCGTCGTGCCCATGCTCATCCTGCCATACTACTGCCTCATCGGCGGCTGGATCATCAAATTCCTCTTTGAATACGTCGTCGGGCAGGTGGACGCCGTGGCCGCAGACGGTTACTTCGGCGGCTTCATTTCCTCCACCTGGGAACCCGTGCTCTGGCACCTCATCTTCCTCGGCTGCACCCTCGGCATCATCCTCAAGGGCGTGGAAGGCGGCGTGGAGCGCGCTTCCCGCGTCATGATGCCGCTGCTGCTCATTCTTGCCGTCATCGTGGCCATCTACTCCATGACCCGTCCCGGCGCGGGCGCGGGCATCTACTACTATCTGGTGCCGGACTTCTCCAAGTTCTCCATCATGACGGTGGTTGCGGCCTGCGGCCAGCTCTTCTTCTCCCTGTCCATAGGCATGGGCATTCTCATCACCTACGGCTCCTACATGAAGAAGGAAGTCAACGTGGAGCAGGCCACCTACAGCATCGGCCTCATGGACACGCTGGTCGCCACGCTCGCCGGTTTCATGATCATCCCCGCGGTGTTCGCCTTCTCCGGCGGTACGGCGGAAGCCCTGAACGCCGGCCCTTCGCTCATGTTCATCACCATCCCCAAGGTTTTTGAAAGCATGGGCTTCGGCGGCGTCATCGGCGCGGTGTTCTTCCTCATGGTGTTCTTCGCCGCCCTCACCTCCAGCATTTCCATCATGGAAACCTGCGTTTCCACCCTTACCGACGAGCTGCACTGGTCGCGCAGAAAGAGCGCCCTGTTCATGACCTTCGAAGCCATCGCCCTCGGCATCCCCTGCTCCCTCGGCTTCGGCGTGTGGGACTTCATCTCCATCGCCGGCCTCAGCATCCTCGACATGATGGACTTCCTCGCCAGCCTCATTCTCTGCCCCCTGGCCGCCATGCTCACCTGCCTGCTCGTGGGCCGCATCATGGGCATCGACACGCTCATTTCCGAAGTGAAGATCTCCTCCGCCTTCCACGGGGAAAAAATCTTCCGGGTCTGCATCTCCTGGCTGGCTCCCGTGCTTCTGCTCGTCGTGCTGCTCTCCTCCGTGGGCGCCACCCTCGGCTTCATCAAGATCTGACGCAGCCCTCGCTCTGCATGAAAAAAGCGCCTTCAGGCCCGGCCTGAAGGCGCTTTTCCTTTACCTGCCCTGCCCCCGCGAAAAAACAGCTTCGCTCTCCAAAAAACAAAGCCGCTCCTTCCCCGGGGAAGGAGCGGCTCCGACTGCCCCCGGCCTTCAGTAAAGCCGGGGGACCCGGTCGAGAAACACCGGTATTCTGCCGCGCACCTCCCGCACGAAGGAAGGCTCCACGGATGCGCATATCGCTTCTTCGCGCTCTCCCGCCCGGGCCAGCACCTCCCCGTCCGGGGCAATGATCATGGAGCGGCCCGCAAACGTCTCTTCTCCCGTTGTTCCGCAGCGGTTGCACGCCGCAACATACATCTGATTTTCCACGGCGCGGGCGCGAAGCAGCGTCTCCCAGTGCTCATGACGTGCAAGCGGCCATTCGGCGCTGACGAAAAGAAGCTCCGCTCCCTCCACGGCCAGCCTGCGGCTCAGCTCGCAGAAGCGTATGTCGTAACAGATCACCGAAGCGCAGCGCATACCGCCGAGCGTGAAGGAAAGCACGCCTTCCCCGGGAGAAAGATACCTGTCCTCCTCCATGAGACGGAAAAGATGTATCTTGTCGTATCCGGCGATATAGCGCCCTTCCCTGTCGATGACCTGGGCGCGGTTGTACACCCGCCCTTCCCGTGCCGAAAGCACGGAACCTCCGGCAAAGGATACGCCGTACTGCACGGCCAGTCCGCCCAGGAAGGCGGCGTCATCCTCGCCCATGGGGGAGGCAAGTTCCCCGGCACGCTCCAGAGCGTAGCCCGTGGACCAGAGTTCCGGCAGCACGAACACGTCGGGCGCCCCGTTTCCGTGTACGGCCTCCGCCACCATGCGCCTCACCGTCTCCCGGTTGGCCGCCCTGTCCGCCCGCCTCACATCCATCTGCACGGCACATACTTTCATGTATCCCGTCTCCCTCCGTTACAAAAAAACAGGACGCCGGAAACTGGCCCTGCGGTTCCCCGTCATGAGCCTGAAAAACGCCCCCTGTGTTCCCATCTCCCGCCTGCGGGCGCTCCCGCAGGCGAAAACCAGCGACTCCGCCACGTCCACGAGTTATCCGCCCGCCATGCCTTCCAGCATATGAAAGGTCTGCTTTCTGATGCGTTCGTTATGGTAGAACAGCGCATCGCGCGTCTCTTTCTTTCTGCGCCTGAGTATGCCCCGGGCAATGGCTTCATGGGAATCCGTAATAAGATTTCTGTCCAAGTGATGACGATGCATCAGCATGATGCCGAGACGTATGGATTCCAGACTGAGCTGCGACCAGAACCTGCCCAGACGGGGCTGACCGTCGAAGTACATGAGCACGGTGTGGAACTTCATGTCCATGACCATGTATTCCATGGCATGGAAGTCCGGCAGGTACTGGCTCGCCCGCATCATGGCTACGATGTCCATCAGCGCGCCACCCACCAGAGAATTGGCCTTCTCCTCAAAAATACGCCTCACTCCGTACAGTTCCAGCAACATGCGCAGGTTCAGAAGTTCTTCCACATCCTTGTCGGAAACGGGCCTCACTTCCATAACCTTGCGCCTGAAGCTGTTGTGTATCCAGCCTTCATAGGTAAGCCTGTGCAGGGCCTCCCTCACCGGAGTACGGCTCATTTCCAGCCGGTTCGCAAGGCTGCGTTCCTGAAGCGCCGTCCCCGGGGCCAGTTCAAAGGAAACAATGCTCTGTAAAATCTGATCATACGCCAAAGAGGAAAGATTCGACTGTAACATAGGCATACTTTTCCTTTCATCTACATGAAAAAATATATGCTTTTTCCATAAAAAATGTCAACATACCACTTACAGACGCAAATTTTTTCCTGTTAAATCACCACGATTAAGGCAATATTTCTACAGTATGTTCATTAATATTTCCAAAATATGATACATTAAATGAAAATGTTCTGTGTTTGTTTACAAGTATCAGTCAAAATATATCCTCTTTTGCAGTATGAATAAAAAATAATAAATTACACAAGAAAATATTATTTTTTGCAATGATTTTTATATCGTACGGGCTCTTTTCGGCATCTGCGCACCTGCTTCATGCTCTTTTTCCTCGCCGTCCCGCAGGTACCCGCCGCCTTTCCCCGGCTTGAAGCGCTGCCATCATCCGCAGAAGTCCCTTTGAACGGCAACGCGCAGCTCCCTTGGCGGGCGTCTCTTCCGGGCATCCTCGCCGGAGAACAACCGGAACGCAGCCGGAAAACACCGGCACCTTCTTTTGTACAGAACGCTGTTCCTCCGTGCGAAAAAACAAGAGACTTCCTGCAACGCTCCACAAGAATCCGCATCCAGAGGCCGACATTTCCCTTGCCGTACACCACACCCTGCAATATCCTTTGCCTTTATCATATAAAAAGCATACAAACTCCCATACAAACAGGAACATAGCGCCATATTTTTATTTATATTATGTTATTTTTAAAAAAAATACTCATTATTTTTCTTCATGACATCACCTTCATGACATCACCTTGGAACAGAAAATATTTCATTCTGAAAGAGACACCGGCATCCCTCGTATTGACACATTCGTATTATTTGTGACAATGGATATATGGAAATATTCATTCTTGTCATTCTCATTCTGTTGAACGGCATTTTCGCCATGTCGGAAATCGCCCTGGTCACCGCCCGCAAGGCGCGTCTCATGCCCCGCGCAGCTGCGGGAGACAAGGCGGCACAGGCCGCCATCCGCCTGGGGGAGAATCCCACACGCTTTCTCTCCACCGTACAGATCGGCATCACCTCCATCGGGCTTTTGAGCGGCATTGTGGGGGAGGCTGCGCTTGCCGGTCCCCTGTCGGCATGGATGCAGGAATCCCTGGGCATACCGGCCTCGTCGTCGGGCATGATCGCCACCGTCGTCGTGGTGGCCGCCGTCACCTATCTTTCCATTGTAGTGGGCGAACTCGTCCCCAAGCGCCTCGGACAGCTCGCCTCGGAAAAAATGGCCTGTCTTGTGGCCCGTCCCATGACGGCGCTTGCCGTCATAAGCAGGCCCTTCGTCGCCCTGCTCGCCTGGTCCACGGGCGCATTGCTGCGCCTTCTCAGAGTGAATACGGAGGAAGGCCAGCCCGTCACGGAAGAAGAAATTCAGGCCATGATCGATGAAAGCTCGGAAGCGGGAGCCATAGAAAGCAAGCAGCGCGACATGCTCCGCAACATCTTCCGCCTGGACGACCGGCCCGCAAATTCCATCATGACGCCCCGCACGGACATACGCTTTCTGGATACGCGCCTCTCCCCGCTGGAAAATCTCGAAATTCTGAGCAGGCACGAGCATTCCTGGCTGCCGGTCTGTCACGGAGGACTCGGAGAGCTTGCGGGCGTCATCCGCACCAATCAGGCGCTTCTGCTGTGCGCGGGCAGGCTGCCGGAAAAGGAGGAATTCTCCCGCGCCCTCAAGAAGCACTGCCGGCCGCCCGTCTTCGTGCCCGAAACCCTCACCAGCCTGGAACTTCTGAAGCTCCTTCAGGAACGGGGCGTGCATATCGCCTTTATTGTGGATGAATACGGTACCGTGCAGGGCATCGTTACCCCCCGGGATATTCTCGAGGTTCTGGCCGGGCAGATAGGAACGCCGCAGGAACATTCCTGGGCCGTGCAGAGGGAAAACGGAAGCTGGCTCATGGACGGCAGCATTCCCGTACCGGAACTGAAGGACAGACTCGGCCTGCAAAGCCTGCCCTCGGAAGACAGGGGCTACTACACCATCCTGAGCGGCATGTTCATGTTCATGACCGGCCGCATTCCCCGTGAAGGGGATTATGTCTGCTGGGAAGGCTGGCGCTTCGAGGTGGTGGATATGGATGGAAACATGGTCGACAAGGTGCTTGTGGAACGTCTGCCGGAAGAAATGCCGCAGGAAGAGAACACCTGATGCCGTGATATGCGGGGCCGGAGCAATCCGGCCCCTTTCTTTTCCCGTTCCGCATCCGCCGGCGGCAACAGTCCGGCAGGCACGAAAAAGGAACCGGCCGCCCCGTGGAGCGACGGGACGGCCGGAATGGAAAGGGAATGGAGGAGAAAGGGGGTATGAAAATCTCTGGCTATCCAGGGGGTGACAACCTTCGACGCTTTCCTTGTACACCAGCGGTGCGGAAAGTCACGTTTCAAATTCTTGCCCTTCATGAAAGGTTTTGCAAGGAAGGCCCCCCTGCGGCATCCCGTGTTTTCATCTTGCCCCGACCCGCGTTTCCGGCGTAACATGGTTTTCTCGCCGTATCACGCCGCCTTTTCGCGGCAAGGAGGAATGATGAAAAAAGTCGGTATCATCCGTTGCAGGCAGACGGAAGAAATCTGCCCCGGCACTTCGGATTTCAAGTGCGCGAAAGCCGGAACGCTCGCCTTCGAACCCTTCGGCCCCTGCGAAGTGGTGGGCTTCGTCAGTTGCGGCGGCTGCCCCGGCAAAAACGCCGTGGCGCGTGCGAAAACGCTCGTCGCGCGCGGTGCGGAAGCGGTGTTCCTCGCCTCCTGCATCAGAAAGGGAAGCCCCATCGACATGCCCTGTCCCAACTACGCCGCCATGAAGGCCGCCGTGGAAAAAGCCCTCGGCGACGTGCCGCTCATCGACTGGACGCACTGACGGCGAAGCGGCAGGCCGCGCCGGAAATTCCCCCGGCAAGGCCCCGCATCTTTACGGGCGGAACGGAAATTCACGTCTTCCGCGCGCCCCGTGTTTCCGTGCGGCACAGGTTCCGCACGGTCGCGAAGCTGCGAGGCGCCGCGAGGAAAAACAAGGCCGCCCGGTTACACCGGACGGCCTTTTCCTGTACTTTCTCTCCGCTTTTCCGGCAGGGAGAAAGGCAAACTTACGGCGTTACGCGCAGGTCATAGGCGTTTTCCAGCTTCAGATACCGTCGCGCCGTCTTGCGCAGCGTTTCCGCATCCACGGCCTTCATTTCTTCCAGCTTCTTCCGGCCGTAATCAAGCTCATGGCCGTCGAGAACGGCAGATGCGCCTTCGGCCGCACGCATGGCGCGGCTCTGCCTGGCCCGGTAGTAATCGGCCTCGGCCACGGCCTTGGCGCGCTCTATGGTTTCCGCAGGCAGCAGGTTCTCGTGCACATCGCGCACAATGGACTCGAAGGAGGCGCGCGCCTTATCCAGATTTTCCGGCGAAGCAATGATGCCGAAGGCAAGAAAGCCCGTATCAGGCCCCGCCCAGTCCACGGGGAAGACGGAATAGCCGAGGCTCTGCTTTTCCCTCAGTTCCTGATACAGCTTGCCGGTAAAACCGCCCAGAGATTCGGAAAGCAGACGAAGCGCGGCTCTGTCGGAAGACTCCGTCCCCGCCGTGGGGAAAAGCATGAGATACACGGCCTGATTGCGTCCGGGCAGCGTCATGTTGAGGCCGCGTTCCCCGTTCCAGCCGGGAGCTTCGCTCTTCACGGCCTTCTGCGAGGGAACAGGAAGCGAGGCGGCAAACTTCTCCACCTGTGCCCTGTCGAAATCGCCCGCCACGGAAAGCACCCACGGCATGGTCTTCTGCCTGTTCCAGAAAGCGGCCGCATCCTTTGCCGTGAAGGCGGCAATCACGGAAGGATCGCCTTCGCTTCTGTGGGCATAGGCGCCCTTCTGGAACAGAAAACGGCGCATATTGCGGCCGAGAAGGCCCATGGCGTCCTGCTCGCGGCTGACGATGGCCGCCGTCTGCTCGCGCTTCTGCCTTTCCATGTCTTCCTCACGGAAGGCGGGTTCCTCAAGCACTTCCTTCATAAGGGCGAACACTTCCAGGGCAAAACGCGCGGGAGCATCCATCTGCACGCTGAAGGAACGCATGCCGCTGCCCGCCGAAAGCCCGGCGGCACGGCCGGAAAGATAAACGTTGATGTCGTTCAGGCTGCGCTTCTTCGTTCCCGTGGTCAGCACGGCCGCCGTAAGCGCGGCCAGCCCTTCCTGACTGTCGGGAACGAGAAGCTCGCCGCCGGAGAAGCTGAGCGTGGCGGACACATAGGGCAGAGAACGGTCGGGCAGAAGCACCAGCGTGCGGCCCTCGCCGAGATTCACGACTTCGCTCTTCAGCGCACCGGAATCCTTTTCCCCGGCCCTGCTCTTTTCAAGAGTTTTGCCCGCTTCGGGCCAGCCCTTCACCAGCGCGGCGCGGACGGCCTTTTCATCAAGGCTCTTTTTCCCGTCCGCCGCCTTCTGCGGTACCAGAGCGGAAACGGAAAGCGCCTCCGGCCTCAGCCACAGATCCAGCACCTCCTGAACCTGTTCCCGGCTCACGCCGCGCACGGCGGAAAGATAGCGTTCCCCGCCGAGGCTGGCGGGATCGTAGAAGTATTCCGACCCCATGGTTTCCGCGATGCTGGCAATGTTTTCCAGAGAACGCAGGTAGCTGTCCTCAAGGTTGAGGCGTGCGCGCGCCAGTTCCGCGTCGCTGAAGTCCGAAGCCTTCAGCGCGGCCAGAGTTTCGCCCATGCCGCGCACAAATTCCTCAACCTTGTCCGCATCGAGCTGTGCAAGGACGAAGAAGGCCCCGGCGCGTTCAAACATCATGGGAGAAGCGCTCACGCTGTCCACCACGGGCTTTTCAATGCGGAAGCGCACGGGCAGAAGCGCGGTATCGTCGCCGGAAAGAAGATGCGCCAGCACGTCCACGGCGGGCAGCAGTTCATGCCGCATTCCCGGCAGAGGGAAGGACAGCGCCACGAAGGCCTTGTCCCACGGTCCCTTTTCCACATCCACCACCAGGCCCTGCGCAAGCGATGCGGGATCGACGGAAGGTTCCAGCCTGCGCACATTGTGGTTTTCATAGGAACCGAAGAGAAGCTTCGCCTCTTCCAGCACCTCTACGGCCTTCACGTCGCCCGCCACGGCAAGCACCATGTCGCGCGGATCGTAATGGCGGCGGATGTAGTCGCGCATCATCTCGGGCGTCATGGCACGCAGGGCCTTTTCGTTGCCGATGACGGGCGATTCATAGGGCGTTCCCTTCAGCGTATGCGCAAGCGCCTTCTGCACCAGCTTCGTCACGGGGTTGTCGCCGCGCTGCTTCTTTTCCGCAATGACCACCTCGCGTTCCGCATCCAGATCTTCCTGCCTGAGCAGCGGATCGAAGGCCAGGTCGCGCACGGCGGTCATGGCGTCCTTCCACTTTGCGGCGGGCAGGTCGGTCAGGTACGTCGTCATGTCATAGGAGGTGTAGGCGTTCATGGAACCGCCCGCGTTCTCCACACGCTTGTCCACACCCGGACCGCTGGTTTTGGACCCCTTGAACACCATGTGTTCCAGAAGATGGCTCATCCCCGCTTCCTCCGGCTTTTCCCATGCGGAACCGGCCTTCACGAAAAGGCGTACCGAAACCAGCGGAAAGCGGCTGTCTTCCTTGATGAGAACGGTAAGCCCGTTTTCCAGACGGAAGGTCTGTATGTCGGAAACGGCAAAAGCCGCCCCCGTACCGCCCACAGCAAGGCAGAGCGTCAGCGCCACTTTGGCGCAAAATCTGAGAAAATGCATGACAACCTCACAACACAGAACGTGAAAACCGGAAGCCCCAGGCTCCGGTGATGCGGCGAACATGGCCGTGCGACATGCCGTTTCCGGCACGCCCGCCCCGAACCGATCCGGCGGCTCCGGCAGACCGCAGGCCTTTGCCCCGTCTGCCTTCCCTGCCGCCCGCATGATCTGTCTTCCTTCGCCTCTCCTTCGGCGCCGTCGACGAAGGGCCGGAAAAAACGATTCGGAAGGGACAGCCTGACCGGGCGGCCGCCTCCCTTACCTGTGGCACATCCTCCCCGTTTCCGCCATCATTTTTTCTCCCCTTTTTCGTGACAAAGTATTGCAGGTCTGTAATATAGCAGGAAAAAATATGACCTCATGAAGGTATTTTCCCATAATTTCAAACCTTCTTCCCCTGCACGCAGAGAACGCACGCCCTTTTCCCACGGCCGCAAATCCTTGACTCTGGCCGCCGTTCTTCCCCCTAAAGTCAGTATCCCCTGCCCGCCGAAACCTCCCCGCCGACTCTTTCTGCGGAAGGCCGAAGGCAGCGGCACGCTCTCCGGTAAAAAGCCTCTTCCCCGTCGTACGCCCCCGCCTCCATGCCGCGTTTCCGTTCCGCGCGTCTTCATAAAAAAAGGCCGCCTCCCGGAGGAAGCGGCCCGAAAAAAGGAGAAGAAAACCTTACACGCGCACGCCGAGGCTCTTCACCACGAAGGAGGCGATCTTCTCGCGTTCCTTGTCCACTTCACCGTCCTGCAGGGTACGGTCGGCCTTGCGGAAGGTGAGACGGCAGGTGATGTTGCGCTCTTCGCCGCCCGCAGGTTCGTACACGTCCAGCAGCTCCACGCTTTCCATGAGCGAGGTCTTCGCGCCGCGCACGGCGGAAAGGACGGCCTCCACATGCATGGTGCGGGGAGCAATGAAGGTGATGTCGCGGCGCACGGCGGGGTACACCGGCAGCGGACGGAACAGAGTACGCACGCCCTGCGAGGCTTCGCGCAGCAGGTCGAGGTCGAGATCGGCGTACCATACGGCCTTGCGGGCCAGATAGGCGTCGGCCAGAGCAGGCTTGAGGCGGCCCATCACGCCGGCCACGGAACCGTCCTGCATGGTCATGCGCACGGCGGGAGCGAGGTAGAGGTGTTCCGTCATCTCGAAGGAGGGAAGAGGCAGATGGAGGAAGGCGAAGAGCTTTTCCACCATGCCCTTCAGGTCCACATAGTCCATGTCCTCGTCCCTGTGGGCCCAGGCTTCGTCGTAACGGGAGCCGTAAAGCACCATGGCGAGATGGCGCACTTCCTTCACCGTAGTATCGCTGGAGGCATCCTGACAGAAGGCTTCCGCCACTTCAAAGAGGCGTATGCCCGCAGCGCCCTGAGCGATGTTCTGGCGCACGTTCTGGAACAGGCCGGGGGCCAGTTCCGTACGCAGAACGTCCTGTTCCGCGGTAAGCGGATTCAGAATGTTCACGCGGCCTTCGGCAGGCAGCCCCAGAAAATCCAGGTCCTTGTTGCCCACGAAGCTGTAATTCACGGCTTCGTTCAGGCCGAAACCGGCGGCCCAGCGCTTTATGCGCATCATGAAGGCATGGCGGCCTTCCGGCGCGCCGAAGGAGGAAAGCGTCTGCGGAATGGAAGGCAGCGTTTCGCCGAGGTTGTCCACACCCTTGAAAATGGCCACTTCCTCGATGAGGTCGGCTTCGCGGGTCAGGTCGTAGCGCCAGCCGGGCGTCTTCACGCTCCAGGTTTCGCCGTGGCTTCTGTCCACCTCGCAGCCCAGCTTTTCCAGCGTTTCGGCGCAGAAATCATCCGTAAGCTCCACACCGAGCAGATCTTCGGCGCGGCTTCTGCGGAAGTTCACCACAGGGGCCTGCCAGGGACGCGGGGTCACGCCGCACACGCCGCAGCACACTTCCGCACCGGAGAGTTCGGCCATGAGCGCAGCCGCACGGTCGAGAGCAAAAGCCATGCCCGTGGGGTCCACGCCGCGTTCAAAGCGGTAGGAAGCTTCGCTGTTCAGGCCGAGACGGCGCGCCGTCATGCGGATGGAGCTCGGACGGAACACCGCGCATTCCAGAAACACGCTTTCGCTCTCATCGGTGATTTCCGTTTCCAGTCCGCCCATGACGCCCGCAAGCGCCACCGGCTTTTCCGCATCGCAGATGAGGCCGTCGCCGGCCTTGAGCAGACGTTCCTGCCCGTCCAGCGTGGTGAGCTTTTCGCCGTCTTCGGCGGGGCGCACGATGATGCGGCCGCCCGCAAGTCTGTTGTGATCAAAGGCATGGAGGGGCTGCCCCAGCTCCATGAGAATGTAGTTGGTCACGTCCACAAGGTTGGAAATGGCCCGCACGCCCACGGCATTCAGGCGGTAACGCATCCACGCAGGGGAAGGCTTCACCTTCGCCCCCTTGAGAATACGGCCGAGGTAGGAAGGGCAGAGTTCCCCGTCCTTCACTTCCACGGGAACCGCGCCGCTCATGTCCTCGCCCGTCTCTTCCAGATGGAAGGAAGGCATGGTCACGGGAAGACCGAGATACGCCCCCACCACGCGGGCGAAGCCGTACACGGAAAGGCAGTCCGAACGGTTGGGCGTGATGCTGATGTCCAGCACTTCCTTATCGAGCCCGTAGGCGTCGACGAACTTCTCGCCGGGCATGATTTTACGTCCCGCCCTGTTTTCCTCGGGCAGGACGAGAATGCCGGAATGGTCGTCGGCAAGGCCGAGCTCGCGCTCGGAACAGATCATGCCGAAGGAGGGCACGCCGCGCAGCTTGGCCTTCTTCATGACCAGACCGCCGGGAAGCGTGGCCCCCACGGGAGCCACCACCACAAGCTGGCCTGCGGCCACGTTGGGCGCGCCGCACACGATGTTCAGGGCTTCTTCCGCGCCCACGTCCACGGTGCAGACATGGAGATGATCGGAATCGGGGTGCGCTTCGCAGGTGAGCACGCGGCCCGTGATCACACCCTCTATTTCCGCATAGGGATGCACCACCTCTTCCAGTTCAAGGCCGAGCATGGTGAGCATGTCGCCCAGCTCTTCCGCCGTTCCCGTATACGGGACAAATTCCTTCAGCCAATTGAAACTCAGCAGCATATCTATTTCTCCTCAGAGGATGAAAGGCAGGCACTCCGGCTCCACGGGGGACCCGGAACGCGGCGGGGAAAGCCGGACGGCCTCCCCGGCAGGCCTTTCCTCTACGCAGGGAACTGATGGAGGAAGCGCACGTCGTTTTCAAAGTTCATGCGCAGGTCGGTGAGGCCGTACTTCAGCATGGCGATGCGTTCCACGCCGAGGCCGAAGGCAAAGCCGGAAACCTCGTCGGGATCGTAGCCGACGGATCTGAACACGGCCGGGTCGACCATGCCGCTGCCGAGAATTTCAAGCCAGCCGGAGCCCTTGCACACGCGGCACACCTGGCCGTCCACATGGCCGTGGCCGCCGCACTGCGTGCAGGACATGTCCACTTCCACGCTGGGTTCGGTGAAGGGGAAGAAGCTCGGGCGGAAACGCACGCGGGTCTTTTCGCCGAACACGGCGCGCACGAAGGCGGTAAGGGTGCCGCGCAGGTCGGCCATGGTGACGTGCTTGTCCACAAGGAGCCCCTCGATCTGATGAAACATGGGGGTGTGGGTCACATCGGAATCGCGGCGGTACACCTTGCCTGGGCCGATGATGGCAAGCGGAGGCCTGCGGTGCATCATGGTGCGCACCTGCACGCAGGAGGTATGCGTACGCAGAAGCACCTTGTCGGTGATGTACAGGGTGTCCTGCATGTCGCGGGCGGGATGTTCCGGGGGCATGTTGAGCGCTTCAAAGCAGTTGAAGTCGGTTTCCACCTCGGGGCCGCCGGCGATTTCGTAGCCCATGCTCTGGAACACGGAGCAGACTTCCTGCATGGCCAGAGTGATGGGGTGCAGAGAACCGGTCCACAGGCTGCGCCCGGGCAGGCTGGGGTCGAAACCGGCGAGGAAGGCGGCTTCCCTTTCCTCTTCCTGGCGCTTCAGGCGCGCTTCAAACATTTCCGTAAGGCGAACCTTCACGGCGTTGGCCGCCTGCCCGAAGGCGGGGCGCTGTTCCGGGGAAAGCTCGCGCATGTGCGACATGAGCTCGGCAAGCTGGCCCTTACGACCGAGAAAGTCCACCCGGGCCGCTTCCAGTTCCGCTTCCGTGGTGATCCCGTTCAAGCGTTCATCGAGCTTGCCGGGCAGTCCGTTCAGTTGTTCAAGGAAATCCATGGCAAGGCCTTGTGGCAGACGGCGCATTCCGCGCGCCTGCAAGCTGAAATGAAAAAGGGGTGCAGAGCCAAGGCACTGCACCCCTTGCGGGGAAAAACTCCCCAGAAAGCTTCCCCGGGCGCGTGCGGCCCGAAGGCTGCGGGCCGCGCCCGAAAGGAACAAAACTTACGCCAGCTTGGCCTTGGCCAGTTCGACGATGGCGGCGAAGTCGGCCTTTTCGCGCACGGCGAGGTCGGCGAGCATCTTGCGGTTGATTTCCACACCGGCAAGCTTCAGGCCGTTGACCAGACGGGAATAGGACAGGCCGTTGATGCGGGCGCCGGCGTTGATGCGCTGGATCCACAGGCGGCGGAAGGCGCGCTTGCGGAGCTTGCGGCCTTCAAAGGCATAGTTCAGAGAACGTTCGACGGCTTCACGGGCGGTGCGGTACAGGCGGCTGCGGCCACCGCGGAAGCCCTTGGCCATATCCAGATATTTCTTGTGCCGACGATGGGCAGCAAGACCTCTCTTTACACGCATGGAAAACCTCCACATTCAGTCCCGCGAGGCGGAGATCGGGCCAGCGGGAGTTGAGCCGCGACAAGGCGGCGAAATTCGAAAAGCTACGCGGCCTGCAAGGAGCAGGACTTAGGCGTAGGGCATGAGGCGCTTGACGGCCTTCAGGTTCGCGCTGTCGACGAGGGCGCCCTTACCCAGACGGGCACGACGCTTGGCATCCTTCTTGGTGAGGATGTGGCGCAGGTTCTGGCGACGACGGCGGAACTTGCCGCTGCCGGTGGTGCTGAAGCGCTTGGCGGCAGAACGGCTGGTCTTGATCTTGGGCATAACCAACTCCTTGGTATTCGTTCCTTCCCGGAGGGGAGGGACGATTTAGGCATCAGAAGAAACCGACTATGCAGCATTTTCGCATAATCTGCAAGCAAAAAATACGGCACGGGCGCGCAAAACGCCGCCGCGTGAACGCGCTTGCCCCTCCCCTCAGGGAAAACGGTTGCGGTCCGTTCACGCCGGGTTCCCGAAAAATTCCGCCGGCGCGGGCAAAAGCCCACTTCACCCGCGCCGGATATGAGCTACTTCTTGGGAAGAGGAATGAGCAGCATCTGGAGGGTGCGGCCTTCGGCGCTGGGCGCCTGTTCGACCTTGCCCACATCGGCGGTGTCCGCGATGATCTTCGTCAGAATGGATTCACCGCGATCCTTGTGCACGATTTCGCGCCCGCGGAAGAACACCGTGACCTTGCAGCGGTCGCCGTCGGTAAGAAAACGGCGGATATGGCGCAGCTTGGTTTCGTAGTCATGGTCGTCGGTCTTGGGACGGACCTTGATTTCCTTGATCTGCACCACGGTCTGGTTGCGCTTGGCTTCCTTCTTCTTCTGCTGCTGTTCATACTTGAACTTGCCGAAGTCCATGATGCGGCACACCGGCGGTTCCGCGTTGGCGGCCACTTCCACCAGGTCGTAACCGGCCTCATGGGCCATGGCGATGGCATCGGAACAGGGAAGGATACCGATCTGTTCACCTTCCGGACCAATCACCCGTACTTCACGGGCACGAATCTGCTCGTTGCGGCGCACACCGTCCTGAGGCACGTCGCGACGAGGTCTCATGTTAGGCGAAGCTATAGCTCATACCTCCACGTTTGAACGGTTCCTCACTGTCCGCCCTGATCATGGCGATCACGTCCTCCGCGGAACGGAAGCCGATGTTCTCGCCGGAGCGCAGACGGACGCTGAAGCCGCCGTCGGCCACTTCCCTGTCGCCCACCACGAGCACGTAGGGAATCTTGGCCATCTGGGCTTCCCTGATCTTGAAGCCCAGCTTCTCATTGCGCATATCGGTTTCCACACGGATACCGGCGGCGGCAAGGCGGCTCTTCATTTCCTTGACATAATCCATCTGGGCGTCGGTCACGTTGACGATGCGCGCCTGCACGGGAGCAAGCCAGGCCGGGAAGGCGCCGGCAAAATGCTCGGTAAGCACGCCGATGAAGCGTTCCAGGGAACCCAGAATGGCACGGTGCACCATGACGGGGCGATGACGTTCGCCGTCCTGCCCGACATACACGAGATCGAAGCGTTCAGGCAGCGTGAAGTCCACCTGAATGGTGGAAAGCTGCCATTCGCGACCGATGGCGTCGGTGACTTTGATATCGATCTTCGGGCCGTAGAAGGCGCCGTCGCCTTCGTTGATCTGGTAGGGCTTGCCTTCCTTCTCCACGGCCTTGATGAGCGCGCCCGTGGCGCGTTCCCACGCCTCGTCGGAACCGATGCTGTCCTCGGGGCGGGTAGAAATGAAAATGCGGTACTTGAAGCCGAACAGATCCATCAGGTCGGCGGAAAGGTGCATCACGTTGATGATTTCCTCTTCCAGCTGGTCGATGGAACAGATGATGTGGGCATCGTCCTGCGTGAACTGACGCACGCGCAGAAGGCCGTGCAGCGTACCGGACTTTTCGTGGCGGTGCACCACGCCGAGTTCGAAGAGACGCACGGGCAGATCGCGGTAGCTGTGCAGGGTTTCGCCGTACATGAGCATGTGGCCCACGCAGTTCATGGGCTTCACGCCGTGCACGTCGCCCTCGATTTCCGTGAAGTACATGTTCTCACGGTAATGGTCGTAGTGACCGGAACGTTCCCACAGTTCGCGGCGCAGGATCTGCGGGCCGCGCACGAGTTCGTAGCCGCGCTTGAGATGTTCGCGCACGAGGAAATCCTCAAGAATGGTGCGGAGCATCATGCCCTTGGGCAGCCAGAAGGACATGCCGGGGGCCACGTCTTCATGGAAGGAGAAGAGGCCGAGCTCCTTGCCGAGACGGCGATGGTCGCGTCTCTTGGCTTCCTCAACGGCGGCAAGGTAGTCCTTCAGAGCCTTTTCATCGGGGAAGGCCGTGCCGTAGATGCGGGAAAGCATGGGGTTCTTTTCGTCGCCGCGCCAGTAGGCGCCCGCCACGGAAAGAAGCTTGAAGGCCTTCACCGCGCCGGTGGCCGGAATGTGCGGGCCGCGGCACAGGTCGAGAAAATCGCCGCAGCGGTACAGAGACACGGTGTCGGCGTCGATGCCTTCGATGATCTCCACCTTGTAGTTTTCGCCCTTTTCACGGAACAGGGCCACGGCATCGCCCTTGGACATGACGGAACGCTCAAAGGGAACGTTCGCGGCGATGATGGCACGCATTTCCTTTTCGATGGCTTCGAGGTCATCGGGAGAGAAGGGGCGCGGAGCGTCGAAATCGTAATAGAAACCGGAATCGATGGAGGGACCGATGGTCACCTTCACGCCGGGAAAGAGCTTCTGCACGGCGGCAGCCATGACGTGGGAGGTGGAATGGCGCAGAAGCTGGAGGCCTTCGGGGTCCTCAGCCGTCACGGGCGCAAGTTCCAGCGCTCCGGCGGGTACTTCAGCAGAAAGATCGAGCAGCTCTTCCGTGTCCGCGGTGCGCACACGGCAGGCAAGAGCGGCTTTGAACCGTTTGCCGGAAAGAGCCTGCTTCAGCACCTCGGCGCACGAAGCGCCGGCGGCGGCCTCAACCAACTTTCCTTCTACGGATATCTGCATGGAAAAAACTCCAAAATCCAAATGTGAAACAAAAAAAGAAAAGGGAGGCGCTGCCTCCCTTTCCGATGTTTTTTTGTGGTAGGCACGAGCAGACTTGAACTGCTGACCCCTTCCGTGTCAAGGAAGTGCTCTGCCACCTGAGCTACGCGCCTATTGTTCGGTGAGGTAGATTCTTATAGAGCTTTTCCCGCTTCGTCAAGCTTTTTCTTTCAGATTTTTTCATTTTCTCTCCCCGGCCGTCTTTTTTCCTGAAAAACGCCTCTACCTCCTCCGTTCCTCCGCAGCAAGAAGGACACGGACACGCGACTTTCCCTGTACGGTCCGATTCTGCCTTTTCCCGCCGTATGTTGCGAAGCCCGCCTTCCTGTGCTACAGCGCAAAAACGCACTACCGTCATATGCTGGAGGCATCCCATGTCTACAAAGGCCGCTGATTTTTCCCTTATTCTCAAACTGCTCGCCGGTATCGTCATCGGTTCGCTTGCGGGCACATACCTCGGCGCGCATACCGAAAGTCCGCTGCACTGCATCATGGATGCCGTGGTTTCGCTGCGCTACATCTTCGGGCAGATCATCTTCTTCCTCGTGCCCCTCGTCATCGTGGGCTTCATCACCCCGGCCATCGTGCGCCTCGGGCAGAACGCCAGCAGAATTCTGTTCACCGCCGTGACCATGGCCTACCTTTCCTCCATCGGCGCGGCCTTCTTCTCCACCGTTTCCGGCTACATCATCATTCCTCATCTTTCCATCGCCACTTCCGCGGAAACGCTGCGCACCCTGCCGAAGATCGTGTTCCAGCTCGATATTCCGCCGCTTTTCAGCGTCATGAGCGCCCTTGTGTTCGCGCTTTTGTTCGGCGTGGCCATAAGCTGGACGAAATCGGAGAACATGGCCCGGATCTTTTCCGAACTTGAACGCATCATGAGCGCCCTCGTGCTGCACGTCATGATTCCCATTCTGCCCTTCTTCGTGGGCATGTCCTTCCTGGGGCTGGCGTATGAAGGCTCCCTCAGCCTCCATCTGCCCGTGTTCATCTCCATGGTGCTCATCGTGCTCGTGGGCCACTTCATCTGGCTTGCCGTGCTCTACGGCATAGGCGGCCTGCTCTCCGGCCGCAGTCCCTGGGAGGTCTTCCGTCACTACGCGCCCGCGTACCTCACCGCCGTGGGCACCATGTCCAGCGCCGCCACCCTTCCCGTGGCCCTGGAATGCGCCAGAAAGTCCCGCGTACTCAGCAAGAATCTTGTGGAATTCATGATTCCCCTGGGTTCCACCGTACACCTCTGCGGTTCCGTGCTCACGGAAACCTTCTTCTGCATGACGCTGCACCTCATGCTCTACGGCACCCTCCCGAGCGTGGGCGTCATGGTGCTCTTCTGCATGCTGCTCGGCATCTTCGCCGTGGGCGCTCCCGGCGTGCCCGGCGGCACGGTGGTGGCCTCCCTCGGCATCGTCACCGGCGTGCTCGGCTTCGACCAGAACGGCGTGGCCCTGCTCATCGCCATCTTCGCCCTGCAGGACAGCTTCGGCACGGCCTGCAACATCACGGGCGACGGCGCCCTCACCCTCATGCTGGAAGGCATCTTCAACAAGAAGGAACAACTGGACAAGCTTCAGCACAGCGGAGAAAACGCATGACCCAGGAAGAAAGAAAGCGTTTCATCAGCCTGCTGCATCAGGAAGTGGTGCCCGCCCTGGGCTGCACGGAACCCATCGCCGTGGCTCTCGCCGCCGCAAAGGCCGCCGAAACCCTGGGCCTCAGACCCGAAAGGCTGGATGTGGCCGTAAGCGCCAATCTTCTTAAAAACGGCATGGGCGTCATGGTGCCCGGCACGGGCGAAATGGGCCTCGGCGTGGCGGCCGCAGCCGGAGCGCTGGGCGGCAGAAGCGACCTCGGGCTGGAATGCCTGCGCGACATCGACGAGGCCACGGCCAATGATGCGCGCGACATGCTGGAAAAGAACGCGGTGAACCTGCATCTTGCGGACAACGACGAGCTGCTCTACTGCCTGGTCACCGCCTCCGCCGGAGAAGAAAACGCCGCGGCCGAGCTTGCAGGCAGCCACGACAACATCACCCGTGTGTGGAAAAACGGCGAACTCATCTTTGAAAAGCCCCGTGACGAAGCGGCCGGTGAAGCGGAAAATCCCTGGCCGCTCACCCTTGCGGGCATCTACGACTTCGCCACCACGGCCCCCATCGAGGAAATCAGCTTCATTCTGGAGGCCGCGCGCATGAACCGCCGCGTGGCGGAAGAAGGGCTGCGCCGTCAGTACGGCCTCGGCGTAGGCAAGATGATGGACATGCAGATACGCAAGCACATTCTTGCCGACGATCTGCCCACCTTCGCCACCAAGCTCACGGCGGCCGCCGCCGACGCGCGCATGGCGGGCGTCATGATGCCGGTGATGAGCAATTCCGGCAGCGGCAATCAGGGCATCACCTGCACCATGCCCGTGGTGGCCTGCGCCCTGCGTATGCAGTGCGACGACGAGAAGCTGGCCCGCGGCCTCATGATGAGTCACCTCACCTCCATTCACATCAAGCATCACCTCGGCCGCCTCTCGGCCCATTGCGGAGCCATGGTGGCGGGCACGGCCTCTGCCTGCGGCATTGCGCTTCTTCTCGGCGGCGGCCTCAAGGACATGGAGCGCACGGTACGGAACATGGTGGGCAACGTCTCCGGCATGATATGCGACGGCGCGAAAAGCAGCTGCGCCCTCAAGGTCGCAACGGCCGTGGGCGCGGGCATCCAGGCCGTGCTGCTCGCCATGGCCGGAACCCAGGTGCCCGGCAACGAAGGCATTGTGGACGACGACATCGAAGCCTGCATCGCCAACCTCGGCCGCCTCGGTTCCACGGGCATGAAGGAGGCCGACAAGGTCATTCTCGACATCATGCTGCACAAATCCTGATACCGCCGCAGAAAAAAAGGCCCCGCGTTCCCCCGGACGCGGGGCCTTTTTTCATGCTTTTTCCGCGGCAGGGCTGCGGCCTCCTTTTTTCTGGACAAGGCCCAACCGCTTTTTTATCCTGAAAGGACTTTTTGCCTGCACCTTCCCGTACAGGAAAAAACATTCTCTTCTTTTATTATAAGGATATCCCTATGGGCATGACCGTAACACAAAAGATACTGGCCGCACATGCGGGGCTGGAGAGCGTCTCCGCAGGCCAGCTCATCGAGGCGAAGCTCGACGTGGTGATGGGCAACGACATCACCATCGCGCTGGCCGTCCCGGAATTCCGCAAGGCCGGGGCCGACAGGGTGTTCGACAAGGACAAGGTCGTCGTGGTGCTCGACCACTTCGCGCCGAACAAGGACATCAAGGCGGCCATGCAGTGCAAGGTATGCCGCGAATTCGCCCGTGAAAACGAACTGACCCACTTCTTCGACGTGGGCCGCATGGGCATAGAACACGCCCTTCTGCCGGAACAGGGCATCGTGGCTCCGGGCGAGGTGATCATCGGCGGCGACTCGCACACCTGCACCTACGGAGCGCTGGGGGCCTTTTCCACGGGCGTGGGCAGCACCGATCTCGCCATGGGCATGGCCACGGGGGAAAACTGGTTCAAGGTTCCCTCCGCCATACGCTTCAACCTTACCGGCAGGCCGGGAAAGTGGGTGTGCGGCAAGGACGTGATGCTGCATATCATCGGGCTCATCGGCGTGGACGGCGCGCTGTACCGCTCCATGGAATTCTCCGGCGAGGGCGTGGCGCATCTTTCCATGGACGACCGCTTCTCCATGACCAACATGGCCATCGAGGCCGGGGCCAAGAACGCCACCTTCCCCGTGGATGAGACCTGCCGCGCCTACCTCGACGCGCACTGCCGCAAGAACTACACCGTCTATGAGGCCGACGAGGACGCCGAGTACGAGAAGACCGTCGACATCGACCTTTCCTCCATACGGCCCACCGTGGCCTTCCCGCACCTGCCCTCCAACACGCGCAGCATCGACGAGGTGGGCGAGGTGCTTCTCGATCAGGTATTCATCGGCTCCTGCACCAACGGCAGAATGGAAGACATGGCCATGGCCGCAAGCATTCTGAAGGGCCGGAAGATCAGCGACCGCGTGCGCGTCATCGTCATTCCCGCCACCCCTTCCATTTACATGGAATGCATGGAAAAAGGCTACATCCGTACCTTCATGGAAGCCGGATGCGCGGTAAGCACTCCCACCTGCGGGGCATGTCTCGGCGGGCACATGGGCATTCTCGCCGCCGGAGAAAAGTGCCTCTCCACCACCAACCGCAATTTCGTGGGCCGCATGGGCCATGTGGACTCGGAAGTCTATCTGTGCAGCCCGGCGGTGGCGGCCGCATCGGCCGTCGCGGGGCGCATCGTCAGCCCCGAAGCAATCATGGACAAGGAAGGTAACGACTGATGCAGAACGCCCACGGCAAAGCCTTTGTTTTCGGCGACGACGTCAATACCGACGTCATCCTTCCCGGCAAGTACCTCAACGTGACCGACCCGCAGGAGCTGGCCTCCCACTGCATGGAATCGGAAGACCCCGATTTCGTGAAGAAGGCCCGCCCCGGAGACATCATGGTGGCCAAAAGGAACTTCGGCTGCGGCTCCTCGCGCGAGCACGCGCCTCTGTCCATCAAGTACCTGGGAGTTTCCTGCGTCATCGCCTCCACCTTCGCCCGCATCTTCTTCCGCAACGCCCTGAACATCGGCCTGCCCATTCTGGAATGCGAGGAGGCGGCGAACAACATTCATGAAGGCGACACGGTGAGCGTGGACTTCAACACCGGCGTCATCACCAACGAAACGACGGGCAGAACCTTTCAGGCCGAGCCCTTCCCGCCCTTCATGCAGAACCTCATCGCCTGCGGCGGTCTGGTGAACTACTCGAAGGACAAGATAGAAAAGCTGCGTTCCGGCCGCTGAGATACGCCGGGCCCGGCGCGCGGGGGCACGCCCCCGAAAGGCACAGACCACACGGCAAAGCGCCCGACCGGCGCTTTCGCCCTCCCTTTCCCTTTCAGTCCGTATAAGGATGGTATTATGGCAACCTATCGCATAGCGGTCATCCCCGGCGACGGCATCGGCCCGGAAATCGTGGATGAAGCCCTCAAGGTTCTGGAAAAGATCGGCAGCAAATTCGGTCATGAATTCTTCTTCACCCGTCTGCTCATGGGCGGAGCCGCCTACGACGCCGCAGGCACCTGCTTCCCGGCAGACACGGTGGACATCTGCAAAAAGAACGACGCCGTGCTTCTCGGCGCGGTGGGCGGCCCCAAGTGGGACAACCTGCCCGGCCCCGAACGCCCGGAAAAGGCCCTGCTCAAGATCCGCGAAGGCCTCGGCCTGTATGCCAACCTGCGCCCGGCCATCATGCACAAGGCGCTGAGCGGCGCATGTCCCATCAAGCGCGAGAACATCGGCGACAGCATGGATCTTCTCATCGTGCGCGAACTCACCGGCGGCATCTACTTCGGCGAACACGGCTGGAGAGACGGCAAATACGGCCAGGAAGCCTATGACGTGGAACGCTACAGCGAAATGGAAATCCGCCGCATCGCCAAAGTGGCCTTCAACGCCGCCATGGCCCGCAGGAAGAATCTCGTGAGCGTGGACAAGTCCAACGTGCTGGAAACCTCCCGCCTGTGGAGACGCGTGGTCAACGAAATGAGCGCCGACTACCCGGAAGTGACCGTTTCCCACATGTATGTGGACAACGCGGCCATGCAGCTCGTGTACCGGCCCAATCAGTTCGACGTGCTGCTCACCTCCAACATGTTCGGCGACATTCTTTCCGACGAAGCCAGCATGATCACCGGTTCCCTGGGGATGCTGCCTTCCGCAAGCCTCGCCGACGGTTCCTTCGGCCTTTATGAGCCGAGCCACGGTTCCGCGCCCGACATCGCGGGGAAGAACATCGCCAACCCCATCGCCACCATCATGTCCGTTTCCATGATGCTGCGCTACAGCTTCGGTCTCGAACAGGAAGCCGCCGCCATCGACAATGCCGTGACGCAGGTTCTTGAAGCGGGCATCCGCACCTCGGACATCGCGGAAGAAGGCGTTGCTCCCGTGACCACCACCGCCATGGGCAAGGCCATCTGCGACAGAATCTGACCTCGTTCGGAAAGACGCGGAACCCATCCGCAGAAGAAAACGCCGCCGGAACACATTCCTGCGGCGTTTTCTTCTGGACCAGGAAAAACGGCATAACACCGCCCCTCCAGCAGAAAGCGGGGCCTCATGGGTCTGCGTGCCGCGCCTTTTCCCTACGGGGCAGGCGCCTGCGGAAAAAAACGGGCCTTGCGGCCCGGATGCCTATTTTTCCTCTTCCCACGGGGCAAGAGCCCCCTGAAGAGTTCTGTTCAGCGTTTCATACACGGTTCGTACAGGAATGTCCCGCACATCGTCATCAATATCCGAAACGGCGGAAAAATTCAGCGGGCCGCGCGGAGTCCAGAGTTTTTCCGACCATGGATAGGTAATGGAAACGGTAGGCACCTTCATGGCTCCGGCCAGATGCTGCGGAGACGAGGTACAGGTGACGAAGGCGTCGCAGGTTTTCAGAAAGGCGGCCGTGTACTGAAGCGACTTCCTGCCGATGAACCGGTGCAGCCGCGGATGCTCCATGCCGCGGTAGACTTCCAGAAGCGGAACGTCGCTCTCTCCCGCCACAATCCACACATCAAGGCCGGGATTCTTTTCCAGAAGCACGCGGGAAAGCTCCACGAATTTTTCAATGGGCCAGCGCAGCCCCGTCTTTTTGATGTTGCCGATGAATATGCCCACGCGCGTCAGTCCCGGTACGGGCGGAAAACTTCCGCGCACGGATTTTTCCACCTCTTCGGGCAGGTGGAAACGGATGCTTATGTCGGGGTGTTCGTCATGCGGCAGAGAAAACTCCGCCTCCAGCTCCCGGAGCATGACGCCGGAGTAATGGGACCCCTCTTCCTCCGCTCCGCTCCATGGTGCAAGACGCCCCTTGTTGAGAGCGCCCTTCCTTTCCCCGCGCGCAAGGGCGGAAAGCATACGCAGCGTGCGCGACCTGTCGTTGAAGCTCACCACCAGGTCGTGCCGTGCCCAAAGATGAGGCAGCAGAGAAAACCAGGAACGCACGTTCTTCTTGTCGTACACGAATACATGATCGACTTCGGGATTGCCTTCCAGCGCCACGGCCCCCAGCGGACTCGCCACCACATCCAGAACGGCGTCGGGATACAGCTCGCGCAACCGGTGTATGACGGGCGTGCTCACCAGCATGTCGCCTATGCGGTCGCTCCTGAGGCAGAGAATATGAAACTTCTTCACGACAAGCTCTCCTTGCTTCCAGGGAGAGACAGCTTCGCATTCCGGCAATACGACTCATTTGTCTTTTTTTTTCAAAAGCCGTACGGCCTCGCTCACAAAACGGACAACCGCTTCACGCTCTTCCATGGTCAGAGGACGAAGCAGGTCGGCGATGGCCTGTGTATGTAACTGCAGTTCCGGTGTTCCATCTTTAAAGAACTCGCACACCGAACAGCCGTAAAGATCGGCAAACTGCTGAAGCCGTTCGAGATTGAGCACTATCTTTCCGCTTTCCATGCGGGAGATGCTTTCCTTTTCCACGGAAAGCCTCTCCGCCACCTGAGCCTGAGTAAGCCCGGCGGTCTTGCGTCTGCGTACAAGATTTCCGGCCACCAGCAAGACAATGCTTTGCCTGGTCATGCTTTTCTGCCTCATTCCTGACAATAAAAAGTAAGGATAGCAGAATTTTCACGACTAAAAATTAACATTGTACGATATATTTTAATGATATATAACGTAACCAACTGTATGAAACCGACTTTCGTCTTTCGCGGGGTCACCTTCACAGGGGAAACTCATTATGCATTTTAATAAAATAAAAACAATGAATTGGACATATCCAAGGCTTGTGATCCTTCTTGCCGCATCCCTGCTGCTCCTGGTTCACGCGCTCTGGTTTCTGCAGGTTCCCGTATGGTATCCGGTACGCTGCTTTCTCAACGGACTGCCCATCACCATCTTTTTCTTCATCCCCGCACTGCTCCACAGACGCATGGCCCGGCCGTGGCTCATCGTCATGACATCGCTTCTGATCATTCCCGCGGTCTTTGCGGGTATGCACCTCTTCTATTATGAAGCGACCATTTCCCAGCAGTCACTGTTCGCCATTTTTGAAAGCAACATCAACGAATCCGTGGAATTTGTCCGTTCCCAGTTTTCTCTGAGCGCCCTGTTTTACCTGCTCGCACTGCTGGCTCTTCCTCTGACGCTGCTTTACAAAACATTGAAAGCCGTCCGGCACGGAGACTTTCAGGCCGCCCGGCTCTGCGCCGTCGTGCTTGTGTCTGCTGCCTGCGCACTTTCCCTGTCGGGAAAAATAAACAGACTCGCCAAGGACAACATTGCCTGCCAGCTCGTGCAGAGCTGCCTGGCCTACCGCCAGAGTGTGAACGATCTGGAACAGTATCTGGCAAAAGCCGCCACGCTTCAGGCACCCGACGTTGCTGCGGCCCCCGGTCCCGTCACGCTCGTCGTACTCATCGGAGAATCCTCAAGCCGCCATCACTGGGGAATATACGGATATTTCCGCAACACCACGCCCCGCCTCGCCTCGCTTGAAAAGGAACTTCTCCTTTTCAGGGATGCCATCAGTCCCTTCGGACGCACCACCCTCAGCGTCGCCGCAGCGCTTACCTGCACGGATGTTCCCGGCACGGGAGACATCCCTCTTGTCAACGTCTTCCGGCAGGCAGGTTTTGAAACCATCTGGATTTCCAACCAGAGTACTGTGGACGACACCAACATGATCGTCCGGCTCATTTCCGGTGCGGACAGAAAAATCTATCTGAACAAAGGCGGCGATCAGGCCTATGCCCGTTCCTACGACGAAAAAATACTTCCCGTTCTGGACGACATTCTCGCCCTCCCTTCCCCTTCGGGAAAAAGACTCATTCTCATTCATACCATGGGTTCGCATGTCAACTATGCCTCACGTTACCCGGAGGAGTTCGCCCGCTTCACCGGGGGAAACGACATAGAGGAAAAACCATGGTTCACTGGCAAGGCTGTAAAATACATCAATAATTACGACAACAGCATTCTCTATACCGATCACATCATCGCCTCGGTCATGGAAAGGCTGCGCAACATCCCCGGAAGCGCCCTGCTTTTCTTCTCCGATCACGGCGAGGAAGTCTTCGACACAAGAAAGCATCACGGTCATCACGATTCGGTGGATTCCCGCTATTATGTGGATATTCCTTTCCTTGTCTGGCTTTCGGACTCCTACCGCAGCGGGCTTTCCCCGGAAACTCTGGCACGATGGCAGAAGGCATGTGATTTTCCCTTCATCAACAACGCCGCGCCCTATATCATGATGGATCTCTGCAAAATCTCCTTCCGTACTCCGCATATGAAGGATTCACCGCTTTCCCCCGACTTCCTCCCCACTCCTAGATTCATCCACGGGATAAACTACGACTCACGCTATCCGGGAAACGCAGGCATTAAAGAACCCGTTCCCCTGCACCGATAAAAATGTTGAAAAAACGCGCCGTTCTCCATGAGGAGAAGGCGCGTTTTTTCAACATGCATCTGCGTTCCGTCCCATATATCTCCGGCACATGAGCAAAGGACAGAAACTTTTCCGCAACAGGCATAAGACCGTTTTCACTCTCTGTGCCGGAACACCGTCCTGGCGGCGACGCTTCCTGCCTGAACGGGGCAAAAACATGCCCGTCCGGGGCTTCCTTCGGCTCCGGCTCTCCGTGCCCTTGCCAAGACAGCACAAAAGATTATCGTATATTCCAAGGCCTCAGCGCCATTTTCCGCCAAAAAGAGGAACCCATGCCAACATCCAGTGAAGACGCGCCCAAACCGAACCTGCAGGTTGCCGCCAGAGTGGAAGAACTGCTGCGCGAACAGCTTGAGGAGCGGGGAGTGAACCCCCGCAAGCTGGCCCCGGAAGAAATCGCGGCCGGCATGACCTGTCACCTCGCGCCCGACGGGAGCATGACGTATTTCTGGAAAGAAGAACCCATACTGCACGTCACCCCGGAAAAACGCGAACGCGACGGAGAAACTTCCGTTCTCTGGCGCATGTTCACCAAGGACGACCTGCCCCCCACCTCCGACCCATCCTGAGGCACACCATGAATATTCTCGATACCATAGGGCATACGCCGCTTATTTTTCTGGACAAGGTTTCGGCTTCTCTTCCCGCGAAGATCCATGTGAAATACGAGGCCCGCAACCCCGGCAGTTCCATCAAGGACAGGGCCGCGGCGGGATATCTGCAAGCGGCGCTCGCCTCGGGCGAACTCGCCCCCGGCGGAGCCGTGGTGGAAGCCACGAGCGGCAACCTCGGCATAGGCCTTGCCGTGGCGTGCGGCAAGCTGAATCTCCGGCTCATTCTCACCATGCCCGCCTCGGCCAGCCGCGAACGCATGGCGCTTCTGCGCGCCATGGGGGCGGAAGTGGTGCTTACCGACGCCGGACGCGGTATGCAGGGGGCGCAGGACAGGGCCGAAGAAATTCTGCGCGATCTTCCGGGGGCGTTCCGCCCCAATCAGTTCGACAACCCCATCGGCCCCCGGGTGCACTATGAAACGACGGGCCCCGAAATTCTTGAAGACTGCCGAAAGGAAGGATTCTCCCCTGCCGCCTTTGCGGCCGGCGTGGGTTCCGGCGCCACGCTCATGGGCGTGAGCCGCAGACTCAAGGAGGCCGACTCCTCCATCTTCTGCGCCGCCGTGGAGCCTGCCGAATCGCCGGTGCTCTCAAAGGGCCGCAGCGGCGCTCACGGCATACAGGGCATAGGCGCGAACTTCGTGCCCGCCGTATTCGACCGCTCCCTTGTGGACGACATCATCACCGTGACCACGGAAGAAGCCATGGAAACCGCCCGCATGCTCATGAAGGAAGAATCGCTGAGCTGCGGCATCAGCTCCGGCGCCAACGTATGCGCCGCCATGAAGCTCGCCCGCAGGCCGGAACTGGCGGGCAGGCACATCGTCACCATCGCGCCCGATACCGGCGAGCGTTACCTTTCCACCTCTCTCTTTTCCAAGGACTGAGCCCCCATGAACTCCTGCTGCCCCTCGCCCGACAAAGAAATCACCCTGTCCCGTATGCATGACCTTGATGAGGTGACGGACGCCCTGTGCCGCCCGGAATCGCTCTCGTCCGTGCTGAACGCCAAGGACTGTTCCACGCCCCTGCCCTCGTACGCCGCGCTCAAGGAAATGATGGAACGGCTGAAGGCCGTGCTCTTTCCCGGATACTTCGGCCCCTCTCAGGTGCACCGCGAATCGCTGCGCTATCACCTCGCCGCCAACCTTGATTCCATTTTCCGGCTGCTCAGCGAACAGATCCGGCGCGGCGGCTGCTTTGCCTGCGCCGACTATGCCAACGACTGCCGCGGCTGCGACGTGGCCTCCAGAGAAATGGCCATGCAGTTCATGCGCCGCATCCCCGCCATACGCGACATGCTCGCCGAAGATGCCCGGGCCGCCTATGAAGGCGACCCTGCGGCCACAAGTCCCGGGGAAACCGTGTTCTGCTACCCCTCCATGCTCACCATGATCCACCACCGCATCGCCCATGAGCTCTATGCCCTGAAGGTGCCCATCATCCCGCGCATCATAGGCGAAATGGCCCATTCCCGTACGGGTATCGACATCCATCCCGGCGCGCAGATAGGCGAAAACTTCTTCATCGACCACGGTACCGGCGTGGTGATCGGTGAAACGTGCATCATCGGCAAGGGATGCCGTCTGTACCAGGGGGTGACGCTGGGCGCGCTGTCCTTCTCCAAAAACGCCGACGGCACGCTGGTCAAGGGTATTCCCCGCCATCCCATTCTGGAAGACAACGTCACCGTATATGCCGGAGCCTCCATCCTCGGCCGTATTACCATAGGCAAGGGTTCCGTCATCGGCGGCAACGTATGGCTCACCCACAGCGTGCCCGCCGGAAGCCGCATCGTGCAGAGCGGCCCCAAGGCACGGCCCGGCGAAGCGCTGACCGGCAAGTGCGACAAGGCCTGACAGGCTCGTCATCGCCGCTCATGAACGCATCATGACCATGGAAAGGAAGCTTCTTCGAGAGCTTCCTTTTTTTCTGCCATGCTCATGTCATATTCCTGCGTCATAACGGAAAGACGCGCGGCAGAGTCACCTGCTCCTGCGCGGACTACCGCCCGAAGCCTCCGCCCCGGAAGAAGGGCAAAACCATAAGGAAGCATCATGACGGCAAATTCTTTTCCCCGCGTCGCCGTAGCCGGCGGCGGAAGCTGGGGGACGGCGCTCTCCCATGTGCTGGCCGTGGCCGGGCACGAAACCGCACTCATCCTGCGCGACGAGAAGGTGGCGCAGGCCATCAACGAACGACATGAAAATCCGCGCTATCTTCCCGGAAAGTCCCTGCATCCGGGGGTTGCCGCAGTGACGGACGTTTCCGTCCTGCGACACTGCGAAACGCTGGTGCTTGCCGTCCCCTGCCAGCATCAGCGCCGCTGGCTGCAGAGCGTGCGGGATATTCTTCCTTCCGGCGTCACCGTGGTGAACGCCTCCAAGGGGCTGGAAAACGACACCTGCCTGCCCATGAGATGCGTGCTGGAAGAAGAGCTTCCCCACCTTGCCCCGCGTTACGCCGTGCTTTCCGGTCCTTCCTTTGCCGCAGAAGTCATGGACGGCCAGCCCACCGCTGTGGTGCTGGGCTGCCGCGACGAGGAGCAGGGAAGCCGACTGCGCGCCCTTTTCTCCACGCCCTTTTTCCGCTGCTATTCCAGTACGGACGTGACGGGCGTGGAAATGGGCGGAGCGCTCAAGAACGTCATGGCCATAGCCGCCGGCGTCTGCACCGGGCTGGGATTTTCCTCCAATGCGGGGGCGGCGCTCATCACGCGAGGTCTTGCGGAACTCAGCCGCCTGGGGGCGGCCATGGGAGCAAATCCCCTCACCTTCATGGGACTTTCCGGGCTGGGAGATCTCGTGCTTACCTGCACGGGCCGCCTTTCCCGCAACAGGCAGGTGGGCGAACGCCTGGGCAGAGGAGAACGGCTGGAGGAAATCGTCTCCTCCCTCGGCATGGTGGCCGAAGGCGTGAAAACGGCGGGCGCCGCGCAGAAGCTTGCCGCCCGATTCGGCATTTCCGCGCCTGTGACGGAAGCGGTATGCCGTATTCTGCATGAAGGAGCCTCCCCGCGGGACGCCGTGAAGGAACTCATGGAGCGCCCCCTCAGGGAGGAATAGCCCCTAGGCTCTCCCCGACGAAGCGTTCTTCAGCCGCGTGATGTTCCTGTGCGGGGGCTCGCCGAAAAGGCGCTTGTATTCCCGGTTGAACTGCGTGGGGCTTTCGTAGCCCACGGCAAGCCCCGCGCTCGCCGCATCCACCCGTTCCGCCAGCATGAGGCGCTGCGCTTCAAAAAGACGCAGCCGCTTGTGGAACTGCAGAGGACTCAGGCTGGTCACTTCCTTGAAATGCCTGTGAAAGGTGGAAGTAGCCATGTTCACGCGCCGCGCCAGCTCCTCCACCTGCAAGGGCGAACGGTAGTTGTCGCGCAGCCACGTCACGGCCTGGGCTATCTGCGTGCTCTGGGAACCGAGAGTATGAAAGCGGCGCAGAAAATCGCCCTGCGGGCCGAGAAGCATACGGTAATAGATTTCCTTGATGATCATGGGCGCAAGCATGGAAATGTGCTCGGGCCTGTCCAGAAGATCCATCAGGCGGGAAAAGGCGTCGAGTACGGCCACGTCCACGTTTTCCACGGAAACGCCCCGCATGGAGGATGCGGAGGAACTTTCCGGGGAAGGCGGAACCTCCGCCGCAAGCCTCGTGAGCAGAAAGCTGTCCACCGCCAGAGAAAGACAGAGGAAGGGCGCATCTTCCGTGCCGTCCATCACATAGAAGGAACTCGGCACGTCCACCCCCACCACAAGGCACTGACCTTCGCCGTAAATGTATTCCTCCATGCCGATGATGGATTTCTTCCTGCCCTGAAGCATCACCCCTATGCAGGGCTTGTACAGACTGTTTTCCAGAATGTCGTGCGCCAGACGGCGGGAAATGGAGAGACCGGGCACGGCCGTTTCCTTCACTCCCACTTCGGGCATGTGGCGAAGCGCCTTTTCCTTGAGTGCGTCGTTGATGCGTTCCCATTCTCCCATGCGAGCCTCCCTGCCGGATTCTTTCCGGCATGTGCGATTGCTTCTCACCGTATCTTCATGCTACGCCGGAAGCGCTCCGTTCCCCATATCCATTTCCCTCTTTTTCTTGCCTGATTCTCTCATTCCCCATCGGAAAAGTCCATTTCGACAAACGCGGACATTTCGTCTACAACGGGCCTTTGCCCCGCAACCTCAACAAGGCCCTTACCGTGGAAGTCTCCCTTATCGTCCTTTTCGTTCTGTGTCTGTTCTTCTTCATCGCCGGTTTTGTGGATTCCGTGGCCGGCGGCGGCGGACTCATCTCCACCCCCTCCATGCTTCTGTGCGGCATTCCCCCGCATGTCGCCCTCGGCACGGGAAAATTCGCCAGTACGCTGGGTTCCCTTTCCTCGCTGTGGACCTTTGCCAGAAATCATCTGGTCGTCATGCGCATCGCTCCGGCAGGATTCGTTTCGGCCTTTCTCGGAGGAATGCTCGGTTCCGCCCTCGCCATGCGCGTGCCGAGCGACATGCTGGGCAAGGTACTCATCTTCCTTCTGCCCGTGGGCATGGTCATTTCCCTTTTCTCCGGCAGACTCGTCACCCAGGAAGGGGAGCTTCCCGAACGCGGACTCTGGGTACGGGTCATTCTCATGGGCCTTCTCATCGGCGCGTACGACGGCTTCTTCGGTCCCGGCACGGGCAGTTTCTTCATCATCATGCAGCACCTCGTGCTCCGCATGGGGCTGGTACGGGCCTCGGCCACGGCCAAGGTATTCAACCTCGCCTCCAACGCCGGAGCCTTCGCCGTGTTCGCCACGGGAGGCGTCACCCATTTCATGCTGGGACTGCCCCTCGCTGCGGCCAACATCCTCGGCAATCAGCTCGGAACACGCCTCGCCATTCGCATAGGCGCGCGCATGGTAAGAAATTTTCTCTATGTGACGCTTACTTTACTGCTCTCCACCCTTGTCTATCGCTTCTTTTTTTCTTAATATTTCTCTGGAAGCATGAACTTTCCGCCCAAAGCGGCGCATACGCCGTCATGACGTTTCCGCCAAAAACGGAACAGAATGTACAGCCATGCAAAATATCGTGAAGTTTGCAAAGGCGTAAAAAAGCACTATGTAAATACGTTTTATTTTACATGCAACTTTTACCCATACGCATCCTTCATGTACCTATAGAATGCGATGAGTATTCATTTTCTCCGCGCATACACCGGTTTTCCGATGTTTGTTGAACCTTTTACGCAGAATAAAGGATACCCATGCTTTTCATTGAAAAGTGCAGGGAGTCCGTGATCTCGGTCATTCCGGTGGTCATTCTGGTACTCCTGCTCCATCTGACCGTTGCTCCCCTGGGCGACGATCTGCCGAAGTTCCTGACCGGGGCTGCGCTGTTCATCGTCGGTCTCGGGCTTTTTCTCGTGGGGGCAGACATCGGCGTCCTGCCCGTGGGCCAGAAAGTGGGGTCCACCCTTACCGGGAAAAAAAACCTCGCCCTCATGCTGGCCGTGGGCTTCGTGGTGGGCTTCATCATTACCGTGGCCGAACCCGACGTGCAGGTGCTCGCCGCGCAGGTCACGGGGGTGGCCCCGGTCATCGCTCCCATGGCGCTTGTGTGCATCATCGCCGCGGGCGTCGGCTTCTTCGTGGCCGTGGCCATGGGGCGCATCATCTTCCAGCTTCCGCTCAAGACGCTGCTTTTTGTCTGCTACGGCGCGGTGTTTCTCTGCGCGCTGCTTGCGTCCGATCTCTTTCTGGGCATAGGTTTCGATGCGGGCGGCGCCACCACCGGCCCCATGACCGTGCCCTTCATCATGGCTCTCGGCGTGGGTGTGGCCGCGGTACGCGGCGGCAGCAATGCCGGGGACGACAGCTTCGGCTTCGTGGGCCTGGCCTCGGTGGGCCCCATACTCGCCGTGCTCATGCTCGGGGTATTCGCCTCCCCCGCCGTACCGGAAATCTCCTCCGCGGCTCAGGCCGCGCAGGAAGGACTGGCAGCCCATTTTCTCCACCTGCTGCCGGAGGTCACCCATGAAGTCGCCATGGCTCTCGGCCCGCTGGCGCTGCTGTTTCTGCTCTTCCGCCTCTTTCTCATCCGGCTTTCCCGGAGGCAGACGCTGCGCATGGTCATGGGCCTTATCTACACCTTCATCGGCGTGATTCTGTTCTTCCTCGGCGTGAAGGGCGGATTCATGCCCACGGGCGACGCCCTCGGCGCGCTGCTCTCCGCCCCGGAAAACCGCTTTCTGCTCATTCCCGTGGCGCTGGTGCTCGGCGCCGTGGTGGTATGTGCGGAACCTGCGGTGTGGATTCTCACCGAGCAGGTGGAACAGGTTTCCGGCGGCGCCATACGGCGCAGGCTCATGCTCATCGCTCTTTCCGCAGGCGTATCCCTTGCCGTGGGCATCGCCATGTACCGGGTAATGACGGGTACAAGTCTCTGGTTCTTCCTCATTCCGGGCTATGCTGCGGCCATGCTGCTCATGCGGCTGTGCCCGCGCATGTTCACGGCCATAGCCTTCGACTCCGGCGGCGTGGCCTCGGGGCCCATGGCATCCACCTTCATTCTGGCCTTCATGCTGGGCGTTTCCAAGGGCGTGGGCGGAAACCCCGCCGTGGACGCCTTCGGCTGCATCGCCATGATCGCCATGACGCCGCTTATCGCCATTCAGCTTCTGGGCATTGTCTTCAGCCGCAAGACGGGGGGCCGTTCATGAATACCGTTTCCAGTGAAAGCACGGGCAAGCTGCTCGTCACCGTCATAGAAAAACACAGGTGCGACGAAGCCATGGCCGCAGCCAGAAAAGCCGGGGCCGTGGGCGGTACCGTCATTCTCGGCCGGGGCACGGCGGAGAACAAATGGCTCCGCCTTCTGGGGCTGGACGACGTGGAAAAGGAGCTGCTCTACTGCGTTCTGCCCGCGTCCCTCGTGCGGCCCGTCATGGACGCGATACGCCGCGCCCCGGGTCTCGCCAGAAGCAGGGGCATCATGTTCACCCTCAACGTGCTCGATATGTTCCGCCCACACGCGTCGACGCCCGACGCAGCCTTTTCCCATGCTCAGGAGGAGCCCATGACCGACAACAGGCCGGAACTTCCCGGCTACGAACTTCTCTCCGTCATCGTCAACAGCGGCAGCGCCGACCAGGTCATGGACGCGGCCCGCCGCGCCGGAGCTTCCGGCGGTACCGTCATCCATGCACGGGGCACGGCGCGCCCCGACGACGCTACCTTCTTCGGCATCACCATCGTTCCGGAAAAGGAACTCGTCATGATACTCAGCCCCAGAGGCGACAGCGCGCGCATCATGGAAAGCATCCGGGCAGAGTTCAGGGACGCCGACCCCGGTTCCGGCATAGCCTTCCGTATGCCGGTGGAAAGTTTTGAAACTCTGGGTCCGAAAAAGAACGGATAACCGGAACGGCGATGAAAAGCCCGTGAAGCATGGCTCCACGGGCTTTTTTCTTTTCCCCGAAAAGAACGGAACCCGACCGGGAGAAAAACGAAGGTCCCCGGCCTGCCCCGTCATATTAAAACGCGCCCTTTTCCCTGCCCGCCTGCCGGTGGTGAATGGCGTACACGGCGCGTATATGCGCCTCGCTCGCCCGCCTCGCCTCTTCCGCGGAACCGGCGATGATGGCGTTCACGATATCCTCGTGCTGCTTCATGAAGGCCTTCTTCTCCTCAGCCGTAAAATCCACAAGGCAGGTCTTTTCCCCCACCACGCGCATGAGCGTATCCATGAGCAGAAGCGCCATGTGATTGCCGGAAAGCTCGGCGATGAACCGGTGCAGATTATCCGCTCCCGGAGGAACGGGCTTTACCGCCTGCACCTCGCCCCGGTCCATGGCGGCAAACCCCTGCCGCACGGCCTCAAGATCGTCCTTCAGTTTGAGCGCGTCCTCTTCCGAACAGCGGTCGGCCGCCTGCGCGGCCAGCGGCGGTTCCAGCAGAAGCCAGGTATTCAGAATATCCTCATTGGTGATCTGCCCGAGAAAAAGCATGTGGGAAATGGTTTCCACCATGGGTTCCACGGTCATGGGCACGATGAAGGCCCCGCCCTTCACGCCGGGCCGCACGCTGATGATGCCCTTGGCCTCCAGCGAACGTATGGCCTCGCGCACCACGGGGCGGCTGGTCTGGAAAAGATCGGCAAGTTCGCGGTCCGAAGGAAGCCTGTCCCCGAGGACGAATTCATTGTTCCTGATGGATTCGCGTATCTGCTCCTCCACCTGCTCATAGAGCTTCTGCTGGCGGACGGGCATAAACGATCCATGCTGATCCGTTTTCCGAGTCATCACCATCATCCTTGTTATACATATATCACGGGCGAAGCGGGACGCAGACGCACCGCTCCGGCGTGTTGTACCCCGCTTCGCCCCGAAAGAAAATGCCGGAACATCGCCTTTTCTCCGTGCCCGGGCTTCCATGGAAGGAAGAGCCGGAGGCTCCGGTTCAGCCCCGCGCTTCCCCCCAGCGGAACATGTCCTCTTCCTCAATGCCGAAGGGCTGGAGCAGACGGCAGGCGCAGTGATGCGTCATGTCCGCCACGCTCCCCGGCCTGTGGTAGTAGGTGAGCATGGGGGGAACGATACGCACGCCCGGCAGCCGGGAAAGCTCATAGAGATTCCGCAGATGAACGGCGCTCAGCGGCGATTCCCGTGCGGCCAGCACCAGGGGGCGCTGCTCCTTGATGGTTACGTCCGCCGCGCGCAGAATAAGCGTGTCGGCATAGCCTGAGGCAATGCCCGCCACCGTTTTCATGCTGCACGGCACCACCAGCATACCGGCAGTGGCAAAACTGCCGCTCGCGGGGGCGGCGTCGATGTCTTCCGGCTCAAGCACGGTGTCGGCCATGCGGGCGACATCCTCCACCGCAAGATCCGTCTCATAGCCGAGGGTCAGCCGGGCGCCCCGGCTCATGATGAGGCAGCTCTCCCAGTCGGGATGCATGCCCACGATGCGCAGGCATTCCAGAAGCAGAGGCGCGCCGCTCGCCCCGGTGGCGGCTATGACCAGCCTCCTGCGCCCGTCAGCGGCGCTCATGCTGCTTCTCCCCCTCCAGCCAGCGGGAAGGATCGGTTTCCATGAACGACGCGCGGACGAACCTCTTCTTCAGCGCAAAAGGCACCGTGCAGTCGAAAATGGTCTTGCAGGCTATGCCGTGATCCCGAATGCTGGGGGAATAGGCCGGATCGTTGGAGGGGTCCAGCGGATGACAGCGCACGCCGGGAATGGTGATGATATCCCTGTCGCCCTGAAAACGCGTATTCATGGCCCACAGGACATCGTTCATGTCGAAGCAGTCCACGTCCTCATCCACCAGAAAGACATGCTTGAGCTCGCTGAAGGCCGAAAAGGCCAGCAGCGCGGCCTGACGCTGACGCCCCTCGTCGCTGGCCGAAAGCTTGCGAAACTGCATGACGGCCATGTACTTGCCGCCGCCAGCCGACGCGCAGTACACGTTCTGCAGCCGCCCGGGCATGGCGCGTTCCACCATGCCGTAGATGCTGGCTTCCGTGGGAATGCCCGCCATGGAAACATGTTCCTCGCTGGGACCGATGCAGGTCTGCATGATGGGATTTCTTCTGTGGGTGACGGCCTTCACCTTTATGCACCAGCAGTCGGCGCTTGCCGGACCGGTGTAGCCGGGAAACTCCGGCATGGCGAAGCCCGTACCGCGGTTCTGGTCTTCCTGAATGCGGACATGGGGCAGCACTTCGCCTTCAATGACATATTCCGCAAGAGCGATGGCGCGGCAGTCCACGCTGAGGCAGCGGCAGAGCTTCACCGGTTCCCCGCGCAGGGCTCCCGCCACGGACAGCTCGTCGTATCCCAGGGGCGTGGTCGGCGGCTCGAAGCAGGAACTGATGGATATGGCCGGGTCCACCCCTATGCTTATGGAAATGGGCAGAGTCCTGCCGAGCTGCTCGGCCCTTTCCGCCATGGCGCCGATATGCCGCGCGCCGGGCGTGAAGAAAATGGAGAGCGTATCCCGGCTCTGAATGCAGAGCCTGTGGATGGTCACGTCCCAGCGGCCCGTGTCGGGATGGGCGGCATAGCACATGCCGAGCGTGATGTAGGGCCCGGCATCCTGCGGCGTATTGGTGGGCGCAGGCACAAGGCGGTTCAGGTCAAAGCCTTCCTCATCGGCAAGGTGCACCACCTCCTGACAGGGGGCGGGCCCTTCCTCGAATACGGGCGGAAGGGGACTGTCCACACATTCCCAGAGCCTTTTGCCGAGCCTCTCCGGCTCCACGCCGAGCAGCGCGGCCACACGCCTGCGGCTTGCCATGAGTCCGATGGCCACCCGCGCTCCGGGGTGCCCCTTGACGTTTTCAAACACCATGGCGGGCCCTTCCTTCGTGGGCCGCTTCACCGTGCCGCCCGCGCCTACATAACGGTACACGCCGGAAAGCTCCGCCTCCGGGTCCACCTCCACCTTCGTGGAAACAAGCTGGCCCGGCATGGTGCGCAGCAGCGCAAGGGCGCTGCGCAGGTCGTTCACCTTGTGTTGCATGTCGTCTTCCTCCGAATACGGATTCCTTTGCCGGAAGCGGCCATACCGGGATTGCTCCGGCCCCGTGCCCCGGAAAGGCGCCCTGCGGGTGAACCGCCCGCAGAAAGCCCCTTGTCCGCAGCGTCTTGCCCGGTTCCGCTTCCCCTGTTTTTCTATTGGTATTACCTTTATACCTATTGATGTTTTTTCCTGTCAATGTCTTTCCCTCCGCGAACTTGACAGGGCCATGGAGCTTGACAGGCAATCACGATGTTTTTATTTAAGTCATAACTTAATTAAATTTTCTCCGAAGAAGATGCTCTCATCTCAACCCTGAATGACCATGGATAACGCCGCTCTCTACCGCGCTCTGGCCGACGATACACGCCGGAACATCATCCTGCTGCTGCTCAGGCATGATCTCTGCGTTTCCGCACTGGCGCATCGCCTGAATATCAGTGAAAGCGCGGTATCGCAGCACCTCAGGGTACTGAAGGAAGCGGGACTTCTTTCAGGAGAACGCCGCGGCTACCACATGCACTATTCCATAGAAAGGGAAAGGCTCCGTGCCCTGGCATGGGAACTTGAGGCCATGGCCGATACCATACGGAGCGGGGAAGACGCCGCGGCAGGACTCGTTCTCCTCCCCATGGCTCCTCAGCCCCGAAGGGGAAATTAGATGTCTACGGCCGCACTCTACCTGGCAACGCTGCTTCTGCTCGGTCTCTCCTTTGCCAGAAGCAGGCAGAAAACCCTGCTGGCTCTGAAAAAGGGCTGGAAGTCCTTTGAAGGCATGCTGCCGCAGTTTCTCCCCATCATTCTGCTCATGGGCTTTATGATGGCCGCAGTAGATGAAAGCGTCATCTCCCGCCTGCTGGGAAAGGATTCCGGCCTTGCAGGAATGGCTCTGGCCGCTGCGGCAGGTTCCGTCACCCTCATTCCCGGCTTCATCGCCTTCCCCATGGCGGCTTCGCTCCTTGCTTCCGGCGCGGGCTACGGACAGACGGCCATGTTCCTTACCACGCTCATGATGGTGGGGCTGGTCACCCTGCCTGCGGAAAGCGCCTGTTTCGGCAGGCGTCTTGCCGTACTGCGCAACATTCTTGCCTTTATCTACGCCGTTCTCTCCTCTCTGCTTCTGGGGGCGCTGCTGTGATTCCCGCGCTGTGCAGACGTTACTGCGTTTTTCTGCTCCTTGCCCTGGCCTTCGTGCCGCTGCTTCTTCTTGCGCCGGAAACGGGACGGAAGGCTCTGGAGCTTACGCGGGACAATCTTGCGGAAATGCTCTCCTTTCTGCCGCCCATTTTCGTGCTGCTCGGTCTTATGGACGTATGGGTGGAACGCGAAACCATGATGAAATACATGGGGGAAGGTTCCGGCATACGGGGCATGCTCCTGGCCTTTCTCCTGGGGTCCGCTGCGGCGGGGCCTCTGTATGCGGCCTTTCCTCTGGCCTGCGTCATGATGAAGAAGGGCGCGGCCATGCTCAATATTTTTCTCTTCATCGGGGCATGGTCCTGCACGAAAATCCCTCTCATCATGTTTGAAACCGCCACGCTCGGTTTCCGCTTCACAGTCCTGCGCCTTTTCTTCAACATCATCGGCATTTTTCTCATCGCCCTTCTCCTGCGAAAGGCGCTTCCGCCCCGGCATCCCCTTTCCTGAACGCACGGCGGTCTCTTCCGAACTTCCCCAAAAAAGAACTCTGCGGAACCATGCCGTACCGGCATGCGTTCCGTCTCGGCGCATGCCCATACCTTCAGAAACAAGGCTCCGGCCGGCCTTCCCTTCAGGGGAGATGCCATCGGGCCTCGCAGGCTTCCCGGCACCGTTCAGCTTTCTCCCGCGCTCCCGTATGAACGCCGTATGACACGTTTTTTTCGCGCAGCATACCTCGAAAGAACAACGTATCCCTTTGCATTCCTTCGCTTAAAAATATTCCCTTCCGAAGAGTCCGGCGGATTTTACCGCATTTTTTCTCTTCCCGGAGAAAAAACGGTTATGGAAAATTAATACTTCCGTCATTCTTCCTATACGCACACTCTCTATACCCCATATCTGTCGTATGCAGGATTTTCTCTTACGGAATGATTCCGTCAAAAGAAACATCCATCTTTTCCTTTAATAATATGCATATTTTGCACAGGTACTGCATGGATACAGGCATGGAGGACACTCGTGATTCACGTTACAGGACTGAATAAAACCTTTTCCGGCGTACAGGCGCTCAAGCACATCGATCTGCATATCAAACCCGGTGAAATGGTTGCGCTCATAGGGTCTTCCGGTTCCGGCAAATCCACGCTCATGCGCCATATCTGCGGACTCACCGTCAGCGACAGAAATTCCGGCGAAGTTACCGTCAACGGCTACACCATTCAGAAAAACGGCACGCTGAGCGGCGACATCCGCGACATACGCACCCACATCGGCGTCGTTTTTCAGCAGTTCAATCTGGTGGGACGCATCAGCGTCGCACGCAACGTCGCCCTCGGGGCTCTCGGCCGCACGCCTTTTCTCCACGGACTGGCGGGGCACTTTTCCCGCGAGGATGTGGAACTGACCATGCGCGCCCTGGAACGTGTGGGCATACGCGACAAGGCCTGGCAGCGCACCTCCACCCTTTCCGGCGGGCAGCAGCAGCGCGCCGCCATTGCCCGTGCGCTGGTTCAGCGTTCTGAAGTGCTTCTTGCCGACGAACCCATCGCCTCTCTGGACCCGGAATCCGCCCGCAACGTCATGGACACCCTGCAGGAACTCAACAGAACCGACGGCATGACCGTGGTGGTCACCCTGCATCAGGTCGACTATGCCGTCCGTTACTGCCCGCGCACCGTGGCGCTGAAAAAAGGCGAAATCGTCTTCGACGGCCCTACCCGCGACCTGACTCCCGCCATGCTCAACAGCCTCTACGGAGCGGAAAGCCGCGAACTCTTCGGAGAAAAAAGCGCCGTCCGTCCCGTCATTCCCTCTCCCGTCCGCGGCGAGCGTACGGCTGCCGCCGCATGACTTCGTGTGCATTCGGGGCCACCCTGCTCCGATAATCCCAACAAAGGATATTCCGATGCGTTTTCGTTTCCTCTCCGTTCTTCTGTCCGCCACGCTTCTCATGGGCGCCGCCTCCGCCGGAGCCGAAGAACCCGGCACCCTCAACTTCGGCATCATTTCCACCGAATCCTCCCAGAACCTGAGGACCATGTGGGACCCCTTCCTCGAAGACATGAGCAGGGCCACGGGCATGAAGATCAAGGCCTTCTTCGCCAGCGACTACGCGGGCATCATTGAAGGTATGCGCTTCAAGAAGGTCGATCTCAGCTGGGTGGGCAACAAGGGCGCCATCATGATGGTGGACCGCGCCAACGGCGAAGTCTTCGCCCAGACCTGCGACGTGAACGGCGGTACCGGCTACTGGTCCTACATGATCGCCCACAAGGACAGCGGCATCAAAAACCTCGACGACATGTTCGCCCGCGCCTCCGAACTCACCTTCAGCAACGGCGATCCCAACTCCACCTCCGGCTACCTGGTGCCCGGCTACTACGTTTTCGCCAAGAACGGCAAGGACCCCAAGAAGATCTTCAAGCGCGTCGTCGCCTCCAACCACGAATCCAACGCCCTCGCCGTCGCCAACAGACAGGTGGATGTGGCCACCTTCAACAACGAAGGCATGGGCAGACTGGAGGAAATCTATCCCGACAAGGCCGCGCAGCTTGCCGTCATCTGGAAGTCGCCCCTCATCCCCAGCGATCCGCTGGTCTGGCGCAAGGACCTTTCCGATGAAACGAAGAAGAAGATCACCGACTTCATCTTCAGCTACGGCGTGTCTGGCAAGAACGTGGAAAAGGCCAGGCAGGTTCTGGCGAAACTCCAGTGGGGTCCCTTCAAAAAATCCGACAACAGCCAGCTCACCCCGCTCCGTCAGCTTGAACTGTTCCGCGAAAAAATGTCCGTGGAAGGCAACGCCGACATGAGCGACAAGGAAAAGGCCGAACGCATCGCCGACATCGACGCCAGGCTCGCCGCTCTCGGCAAGTAGCATATCCGCCCCTCCCCGCGCCGGGGAGGGGCTTTTTTTGAACGTATTCCCGTATGCCGGCACGGTTTTCGCCGGTACCCAATCCCATGCACGTTTCTTCCGAACCTTCGTTGAGGCCCCCGCTCAGTCCCGGGGAAAAAGCTTCCCGCTGCCTGACCTGGACGGCCGTTATCGCGCTTCTTGTCTGGTCATGGCACGGCGCGGAAATGAGACCCCTCGCGCTCATTGCCGACGCGGGCAACATCGGCACGCTCATAGGCGACTTTTTTCCGCCCGACTTCACCGACTGGCGCATGTATGTGAAGGAAATGCTCGTCACGCTGCAGGTCGCCGTATGGGGCACGGTACTTGCCGTCCTGTGCGCGGTGCCCCTCGGCATCATGTCGGCGGAAAACATGGCTCCCTGGTGGATACGCCAGCCCGTGCGCCGCATGATGGACGCGGCGCGAGCCATCAATGAAATGGTCTTCGCCATGCTTTTCGTGGTGGCCGTGGGCCTCGGTCCCTTCGCGGGCGTTCTCGCTCTCTGGGTGCATACCACGGGCACGCTGGCCAAACTCTTTTCCGAAGCCGTGGAAGCCATTGAAACGGCCCCTGTGGAAGGGGTGCGCTCCACGGGCGCCAGCTACCTTGAGGAAATAGCCTACGGCGTCATCCCCCAGGTGTTTCCCCTCTGGATTTCCTATTCCCTGTACCGCTTCGAAGCCAACGTCCGTTCCGCCACCGTGGTGGGCATGGTGGGAGCGGGCGGCATAGGCATGGTACTGTGGGAACTCATACGCAGCTTTGAATTCCCCCGCACCTGCGCCGTCATGGCCATCATCGTTCTGGTGGTCACCCTGTTCGACCTGTTCTCCCAGAAGCTGCGCAAGATGGTGCTGTAATGTCCGCACGCTACGCTCTGTACTACGCGCCCGGAGCACTCTCCGCCCTGCATTCCGCCGTCACGCCTCTTTTCGGGCGGGACGCCCTCAGCGGACGGAGCTTTACCCCCGTGCCCCCGGCTGACTGTCTCTTCTCTCCCGAAATATGGGCCTCCGTGGTGGCCGTTCCGGCAACATACGGGCTGCACGCCACGCTCAAGGCGCCCTTTGAGCTTTCCGCCCGCTGGAACGATGAGGAAAACGCGCTGAAATCCCTCTGCCGGGCCTGTGAAGAACTTGCCCTCCGCCACGAACCTTTCGCCACCACGCCCCTTGAACTTCGCAGTCTGAGCACGGGCTCCGGCTTCTTTCTCGCCCTGACGCCCTCCTGCGGCTCCGCCACCTTTGCAGAGGCGAACCCGGCGCTTGCGGCACTGGAAAAGGACTGCGTGACTTCGCTGGAAATCTTCCGCGCCCCTCTTGAAGAGGCCGACATCCGAAGGCGGGGCGAACTCACGAAAAAGGAAGCCTCCTACCTCGTGAGATACGGATATCACCGGATATTCGACCTGTTCCGCTTCCACATGACGCTTACCGACTCCATGCCCGACTCCCGTCTCGCGCTGGTGGAAACCTGTCTGCGTTCCCGCCTTGCCGCCTTCATCGACCGGCCGCTCGTCGTGGATTCCATCAGCCTGTTCCGCCAGGAAGACCGCACTTCTCCCTTCACGGAACTGGCCCGTTTTTCCCTCGGAACGAACAACCACAGGAATAAATCATGAACACACAGCTCAGACGCAAAGAGTACATGCGCCTTTTGTCCCTCGCCCCGGCCGAGGAGCTGGAACACTTCCTTTCCGGGCTTGACGAACTGCCGCCCTGGAAGCTTCTCCGCGGCCCGGAAAGCGGGCTTGTCATGGTACGCGGCCGCATAAGCGGCGAAGGCCCGCTGTTCAACGTGGGCGAAGCCCTCGTGACCCGCTGCGTGGTCACCCTGCCCGGCGACACCTGCGGCTGCGGCTACGTTCTGGGAGAAAGCCCCCGTCATGCGGAACTTGCGGCGCTGTGCGACGCGCTCTGGCAGAAGGAAGCCTATGCCGACCTCTTCGACAGGGAACTCAGGCCCCGGCTCGAAGGCATCGTGAGCGAACGCGAACGCCAGGCCGCCGACGAAGCCGCTCCCACGAAGGTGGACTTCTTCACGCTGGTGCGGGGAGAGGACAAATGAACCGTACCATCGCCGATCCCGCCCGCTGGGAACATCCCGTACAAGAGTCGCAGCAGGCCTTCCGCAGTCTTCTGCTCGCGCTCTCCCGCCCCTGCCTTCCCGTTGCCCTGCCTCTGCCGGAAGGAGACGCCGGCAGTCTGCCGTCCGAACTTGCGGCCATAGCCCTGACCATGTGCGATCAGGACACCGCCGTATGGCTTTCTCCATCTCTCAATACCGAAGAGGTGCGCCGCTGGTTCCGCTTCCAGTGCGGGGCCGTGCTGACGGACTCCCCCTCGGGGGCGGACTTCGCCTTTGCCTCCCGTCCGGAAGACATGCCGCTTCTTGCGGATCTTTCCCGGGGGGAACCCGAGTATCCCGACCGCTCCACCACCCTGTGCGTGGGCGGCGTGAGCTTCGAACAGGGCGAAGGTTCTCTCAGCCTTACGGCCTCCGGCCCGGGCATTGAGCACCCCATGCCCTTCTACTGCAACCTTCCTGAAGAATTTACCGGCCGGTGGGAAGAAAATCACCTGGCCTTTCCGCAGGGCGTGGACCTCTTCCTCTGCGGGCGGGGCATGGTCGCGGGGCTGCCGCGCAGCACATGCCTGAAGGCGCAAAAGGAGGAAACGCCATGTATGTAGCCGTCAAAGGAGGGGAAAAAGCCATCGACGCCGCACACGCGCAGCTTCGCCGGGAACGCCGCGGCAGGCTCGACGTGCCGGAGCTCACCACGGAGCAGATAGCATCCCAGCTGAAACTTTCCGTCGACAGGGTCATGACCGAGGCCTCCCTGTACTGTCCCGCCCTTGCGGCCCTTGCGGTGAAGCAGGCCATGGGCGACCTTCAGGAAGCGGTCTTTCTTCTCCGCGCCTACCGCACCACGCTTCCGAGGTTCGGTTCTTCCGAGCCCGTGGATACCTCGGCCATGCGCGTTTCCCGCCGCATATCCGCCACATGGAAGGATCTGCCCGGCGGCCAGATTCTCGGTTCCACCTTCGACTATACCCACCGCCTTCTGGACCGCAGCCTTGCGGGAAAGAAGGAAAGTACGCTTCCGCCCGCGCCGGAAAACACCGAGAGCATATGCGTCAGGAACCTGCCCCGCGCCATGAGCGCGCTGGGTACGGAAGGACTTCTCGAAGCCGTGCCGGAGGCCACCTGCGGCAATGCGGCCGCAGACCTCACCCGCCGGCCTCTGGTACTTCCCGCCGACGGACCGGAAGACCGCCCCGTGCGCCTTCAGACGCTGGCCCGCGCCGACGAGGGCTTTCTTCTCGGCATGGCCTATTCCACGCAGCGCGGCTTCGGCGCGGTTCATCCTTTTACGGGCGAACTCAGGCGCGGATTCGTGGAACTTGTCATCACCCCCGAAGAGCTGGATTTTCCCATCGTGGCCGGGGAAATGGAAATGACGGAATGCGACACCGTGAGCCGCTATACCGGAACCGCCCTGCCGCCCTGCCTCACCCGGGGCTACGGACTGGTATTCGGCAACAATGAACGGAAGGCCATTTCCATGTCCATCGTGGACCGCGCCCTGCGCGCAAAAGAACTGAAGGAACCCGAAACCGGCCCCGCGCAGAACCCGGAATTCGTGCTGCTCCACGGCGACAACGTGGACGCCTCCGGCTTCGTGCAGCACATCAAACTGCCCCACTATGTGGACTTTCAGGCGGAACTTTCCCTCATACGCGGGCTGCGCGCCGCAAAAAAGGAAGATTCCCCCGCCCGAGGAGAACAGTCATGTTGACATTGCAGCAGGACCTGCGCGGCGAGGCCAGGGAAAAAACGCCTCTGGAAGGCTACAATTTCGCCTATCTCGACGAAAGCACCAAGAGAATGATCCGGCGCGGACTTCTGAAGGCCGTGGCCGTTCCCGGTTATCAGGTTCCCTTTGCGGGACGTGAAATGCCCATGCCCTGCGGCTGGGGAACCGGCGGCATACAGGTGACGGCGAGCGTCATCGGAGAAGACGATGTGCTCAAGGTCATCGACCAGGGCTCCGACGACACCACCAACGCCGTTTCCATTCGCCGCTTCTTCGCCAGCACCACGGGGGTGAAAACCACCACCCGCACCGCGGAAGCCACCATCATCCAGACAAGACACCGCATTCCCGAACATCCGCTGAACGAACGGCAGATACTGGTCTATCAGGTTCCCCTGCCCGAACCCCTCCGCTGGCTCGAACCCAGCGAAAAGGAAACCCGCACGCTGCACGCTCTTGAGGAATACGGCCTCATGAACGTGAAAATCTACGAGGACATCATGCGCCACGGCGCCATTGCCATGAGCTTCGACTATCCCGTACGCGTGAACGGGCGCTACATCATGAGCCCTTCGCCCATTCCGCGCTTCGACAACCCCAAGATGAACCGCTGCCCGGCATTGCAGCTCTTCGGCGCGGGGCGTGAAAAGCGCCTCTACGCCATCCCCCCCTATACCGATGTGAAAAGCCTCGACTTCGAGGATTACCCCTTCGAGGTGCAGCACTGGGACGAACCCTGCGCGCTGTGCGGAGCCCGCCACACCTACCTCGACGAGGTGGTGCTCGACGATACGGGCAGAAGGATGTTCGTCTGCTCCGACAGCGACGCCTGCGCGGAAAACAGGGCCCGGCAGGGCGTGACGGAGGTTTCCCATGACTGAACAGCTTCCCGTGCTCAGGGCCGAATCCCTTACCCGGTGCTACGGCGACAGGCTGGGCTGCCGCAACGTTTCTCTGGAACTGTGGCCGGGCGAGGTGCTCGGCATCGTGGGCGAATCCGGCTCCGGCAAAAGCACGCTCCTCAACATGCTTTCCGGCAGACTGACGCCGAGTGAAGGCAGCGTCATCTACCGTGACGCGCACGGCGCGGACATCGACCTGCACGCGCTGGGCGAGGGGGAACGCCGCCGCCTTCTGCGTACGGAACTCGGCTATGTGCATCAGAATCCCCGCGACGGGCTGCGTATGCAGGTAAGCGCGGGCGCCAACATAGGCGAAAGGCTCATGGCCGCCGGGGGCAGAAACTACCACAAACTGCGCGCCACCGCTCTGGAATGGCTGGAAAAGGTGGAAATAGCCGCCCCGCGCATCGACGACGTTCCCGCCCGCTACTCCGGCGGGATGCAGCAGCGCCTGCAGATAGCCCGCAACCTCGTGACCGGCCCGAGGCTCGTCTTCATGGACGAACCCACCGGCGGGCTGGACGTTTCCGTTCAGGCCCGGCTGCTGGATCTTCTGCGCAGGCTCGTGCGCGACATGGATCTGGCCGTGGTTCTCGTCACCCACGATCTGGCCGTGGCCCGGCTGCTTTCCCACAGACTCATGGTCATGTACCACGGCGAAGTCGTGGAACAGGGGCTCGCCGATCAGGTGCTCGACGACCCGCACCATCCCTACACCCAGCTTCTGGTTTCCTCCATCCTCCAAGGATGAGCATGATGAATACGACAAGCAATACTCTTTCCGCTTCCGCCAAGGAGACGGCCGCGCACGACGTCCTTCCGGTCATCGAAGTCCGCAATCTGTGCAAGGAATTCATCCTGCATCAGCAGGGCGGCACGCGCATCGAGGCGCTCAGAAACGTGAGCTTTCATGTGAACGCCGGGGAATGCGTGGCCCTGTACGGTCCTTCCGGTTCGGGCAAGTCCACCATGCTCAAGGCCCTGTACGGCAATTATCTGCCTTCCTCGGGCAGCATTCTCGTGCGCTGCCGCGACGGGGAAACGGACATAGCCTCCGCCTCTCCCCGGCAGGTAAGCCGCCTGCGCCGCGAATGCATAAGCTATGTCAGCCAGTTTCTCCGCGTCATTCCCCGCGTTTCCACCCTCGACCTTGTGGCGGAACCCCTGCTTGCCGCAGGCTGCGGGGAAGAAAAGGCCCTGCGCCGGGCGCGCGACCTGCTGCGGCGGCTGAACCTTCCCGAACGACTCTGGGATCTCGCGCCCGCCACCTTCTCCGGCGGCGAACAGCAGCGGGTGAACATTGCAAGGGGCTTCTGCCGCCCCACGCCCATCCTTCTGCTCGACGAACCCACCGCCTCCCTCGACGCCATGAACCGGAAAGTCGTCGTCGAACTCATCCATGAAGCGTGCGAACGCGGCTGCGCCGTGGTGGGCATCTTCCACGACGACGACACGCGGCGCGCCGTGGCCCACCGCTCGGTGATCATGAGCCGCCCCGGCGAAAACGACTGAGCTTCCCTTCCGAAAAAGGATTATCCTCATGAAAGAACAGCTTTTCTACAACTGCAACGTCGTTACGGAACACGACGTCATCAGCGGTCATGTCCTTGTCCGCGACGGCCGCATCGCCGCCGTGGAAGAGGGAACCCCCTTTCTCTCCCGCCGGGAAGACGCCGTGGACATGGAAGGCGACTACCTTCTCCCCGGCCTTGTGGAACTTCATACCGACAACCTGGAAAAGCATATCCTGCCCCGCCCCAAGGTAGTCTGGCCTCAGCCGGAATCGGCCTTCTTCGCCCATGATGCGCAGATCGTGGCCTCGGGCATCACGACGGTATTTGACGCGCTTTCCGTGGGCGAATATCATGACAAGGGCCGTATCGCCATGCTCGGCGAGGCCGTGGAAGCGCTCAACCACTGCCGCGAAAGCGGACAGCTGCGCGCGGAACATCTGCTGCATCTGCGCTGTGAGGTCGCGGACCCGCGGATGCAGGAGCTGTTCTTCCCCCTTTCCGACAATCCCGGCCTGCACCTGGTTTCCCTCATGGACCACACCCCCGGTCAGCGTCAGTGGCGCAATACCGAAAGCTACCGCACCTACTACAGCAACACCGTATCGTGGACGGACGACGAGTTTAAAAAAATGGTGGACGAACTCAGGGCACGGCGGGATTCCTGCGCGGACGGCAACGCGGCCTCGGTCATGGCCTTCTGCCGCGAACGCCACCTGCCCATGGCCAGCCACGACGACACGCTGGTGGAACATGTGAACGAAGCTCTTGCCAACGGCATACGCATCAGCGAATTCCCCACCACGGAGGAAGCCGCCCGCCACGCCGCGGAAAACGGCATGACGGTTCTCATGGGCGCGCCCAACATCGTGCGCGGCGGTTCTCATTCCGGGAACGTCTCGGCGGAAACCGTCGCACGGGAAGGGTATCTCGGCGCGCTCTCCTCGGACTATGTGCCCATCAGCCTCATCAGCGCGGTCTTCGCCCTGCATGAGCGCGGCGTCATGCCTCTGCCGGAAGCCGTGAGCCTGGTCTCCTCCCACCCCGCCGAAGCCGTGGGCCTCGACGACAGGGGGTGCATAGCCGAAGGGCTGCGTGCCGACCTTGTGCGCGTGCACACCATGGAAGGAGTGCCCGTAGTGCGCAACGTATGGCGCGAAGGGGCAAGGGTGTTCTGATGCGCGGCAGGCTCGTCTATGTCATGGGGCCTTCCGGCGCGGGAAAGGACTCGCTGCTCGACGCGCTGCGCCAGACGTTCTGCGGCCTGCCCGTGGCCTTTCCGAGGCGTTACATCACAAGGCCCGCCGCCGCAGGCGGAGAACGTCACATTCCCGTCAGCCCGGAATATTTCAAAAGTCTTGAAGAACAGGGATACTTTTCCCTGCACTGGGCCAGCCACGGCTACCTGTACGGCATAGCGGCAAGCACGGATACGGCGCTTGCCTGCGGCGTTTCCCTCATCGTCAACGGTTCCCGCGCGGCCTTTCCCCAGGCCCTGCGCCGTTACCCCGATCTTCTGCCCGTGCTCGTCACCGTGCCCGCCGCCGTCCTGCGCGAAAGACTCGTGAAACGCGGCAGGGAATCCGGCGAGGCGCTGGAGGAGAGGCTCAGGGCCGCCTTCATGCCCATTCCCGGAGAGGATTCCGCTTCGGACTGGATACGCCTCGACAACTCCGGCCCGCTGGAACAGAACGCCCGGGAGCTTACGGAAAAACTCAGCGGAATCCTCGGCCTGCGCTGAACCCGCATTGCTCCTTTCTCCCCCTCAGGGCCTTTCTCTGCGCTCTGAAAAGCCGCCCCGCGAAAACGCATTCCGCTGCGCCGCACAGGGCGGCCTTGTTTTTTAACCCGTGCCTTCCGTCTTCTCTTCCCGTCCGCCGGCGCCTGAAGGAGCGCTTTCCGAAACCAGGCTGAATCCCCGGTCTTTTCTCCCTCCGTCATGCGCGACAAGCAGGCTGTTTTTCTCCACCCGCTTGACAAGGAAATCATGCTTGTTCTATTTCAAAAGATAAGTTTTCGAGTCGGTCCGGCTACAGCAAAACGCCATGCCCCTCCGACCTGAGTTTCTGCTCACAGGGTGGGCGCTGGAAACGGCCCCGCCTCCCTGAATGCCCCTCCGGGCATGGAAAGAAAACGCTGCCTTGAACCATGCCCGCATCATGCCGGTATTCTGGTTCCGTTGTTTTCGTCTGTGAGCAACACCGGAATCGCGCATGTGCGCGGCGTGGAGAATCCCATGAAAAGATTTCCCCTCTTCCTTTGTGTTGCAGCGGCCCTGGCTTTCATGATTCCTTCTTCCGCTCTGGCGGAAAAGGCCCTGCATGTGTACTGCGGCGCGGGCATGACCAGACCCTTCGGCGAAATAGCCGCCGCCTTCACCCAAAAGACGCAGGTCCCGATGGAAGTGACCTACGCCAACGCCGGTCAGATACAGTCGCAGATCAATACCGCGCAGGAAGGCGACTTCTTCATCGCCGGTGCGGCGGAAGAACTCCGGCCCGTGAAAAAATATGTGGCCGCAACGCGCGATCTCGTAAAGCACATTCCCGTGCTGGCCGTAGCCAAAGGCAACCCCAAAAAGATTTCCGGCATCCGTGATCTGGGCAGAAGCGATCTTCGCGTGGTGCTCGGCGACGCCAAGGCCACGCCCATAGGCAAGATTGCGGACAAGGCCCTTGCCGACGCAGGCCTCACGGGCAAGGTCAACGTGGTGAGCCGCGGCGTGACCGCGCCCTCCATCTTCAATGCGCTGAACGTGGGCGAATGCGACGCCGTCATCGTGTGGAAGGAAAACGTGACGGCCGCCATGGACATTCTCGCCGATCCCGCCATGGACGCCTATGTGAAGACCATTCCCGCCGCCACGCTCTCCGTTTCCACCAATCCCGAAGGGCAGAAGCTCTTTCTGGATTTCCTTTCTTCCGGCGAGGCAAAGGCCATCTGGGAAAAGCACGGCTATGTGGTGCTGAACTGACATACGGGGCGCCCAGCGCGCCCTTCTCCCCCTCATTTTCCGTCCGCAATGCCCGGGCATGATGCGGACGCCCCGGTCGCGCCATGAAACGGAATCTGTCTTTCTTCGACGGCGCAAGCCTGTGCGTCGCCTTCGTCACGGTGATTTTCCTCACCGCCTCGCTGTGCACCATCATCATAGGAGGCCTGCCCTTTCTGCCCGGGGCGCTCCGTTCGCAGGAAGTGCTCTTCTCCATCCGGCTGAGCCTCGTCACCTCCACCATTTCCACCCTGCTGTGCTTCGCGGTGGGCATTCCCTGCGCCTACGCGCTGGCCCGATGCCGTATGCCGCTGCGCAACCTCTGCCGCCTGGTGCTGGAACTGCCCCTTTCCCTGCCCTATCTGGTGCTCGGTCTGTGCCTGCTCATGATGTTTTCCTCCGAGGCGGGAAGACTTCTCAAGACGTTCGGCATACGGGTCATCTTCGAACCTGCGGGCATCGTCATGGCTCAGTGGATCGTCAACATTCCCTTCGTGATACGGCTCATGCGCACGGCGCTTGAGGAAATGGACGGCAGGCTGGAATTCATCGCCGGCACGCTGGGAGCTTCCCGCTGGCAGAGGTTCTGCACCATCACGCTGCCTCTGTGCCGCAATTCCATACTCATGGCGGCCATCCTTACATGGTCTCGCGCCATAGGGGAATTCGGGGCCACGCTCATGCTCGTGGGCGTCACGCGCATGAAAACGGAAACCCTGCCCGCAAGCATCTACCTCAACATCAGTACCGGCGATAACGGCATGGCCATGGCCGCAGCCATCATTCTGCTCATCATTTCCGGCACGGCGCTTCTCATGACCACCCTGCTGCAGCGCCGTGCGGCAAGCCGCATGGAGGACGGCGCCTGGTGACGACTCCCCTCGCCTTCGAATCCTTCTGCCTCACGCGAGGCAACATGCACATGCGCGACATTTCCTTTTCCGTGGAAGAAGGGGAAATATTCGCCGTGCTCGGCCGTACGGGCGCGGGCAAGACGCTGCTGCTGGAATCGGCCGCAGGATTCTACACCCCGGAAAGAGGACGGGTGCTGCTCTACGGCGCTCCCGTACAGGACATCCCCCTCACGGAACGACGCATCGGCTTCGTCTATCAGGATTACGCGCTCTTTCCCCACATGACCGTGGAAAAAAACATCACCTACGGCCTCAGAGTACGCCGCAGAAGCCGCGCGGAGCAGGAAGAAAAGGTAAGGGAAATCTCCTCCCTTCTCTCCATCGACCATATTCTTGAGGAATATCCTCAAACCCTGAGCGGCGGGGAAAAGCAACGCGTCGCGCTGGCCCGCGCGCTGGTGCTGAATCCCCGCCTGCTCCTTCTCGACGAACCCTTTTCCTCCCTCGATCCGGCCACAAGAAAAAGCCTGTATGAAGAAATAGGGAGCATACCCCAAAAGTTCCACTGCGCGGTGCTCTTCGTCACCCACGATTTCAGGGAGGCGCAACTGCTGGCCTCGCGCATAGGCATCATGGCCCGAGGCAGGATGCTCTGTATCCGTTCGGCTCAGGAACTTTTCACCCGCAGCGGCGATGCCGAGCTCAATACCTTTCTCGGACTGGAGGACGCATGACCACGCAGGAACTGTACCGTCGTCTCAGGCAGGAACTGGAAAACCTGATGCGGCTGCATCATCTGGATGAAAGCCCCATTATCCTGAAAAGTCGCGGTCTCTCCCCGGAAGAGGCCATCGGCAACACCGTGCGTAAGGATTATCCTATCCTCGCGGGCAAGGAAATCATGCTTCAGGCCCGCTTCGGCGAAGCTCTGGGGCAGGCCTTTACCGACGCCCCCGCCGACTTCAGCGGCACGCTTGCGGAAATTCTGGCGCTCGACCCGGAAAACGACCCCCACAGCAGGGGACTTCTTGTCGCCACGCTCAACGCCGTCATGCGCTTCACCGGCGATATCGACCGCACCGTCCATTGCCGCAACAACGAACTGGAAGCCTGCGCCGAGGCCTGCGCCGCCTATATACGCGGGCATTTCCATCATCCCCGCATCACGCTGGCAGGCTATCAGCCCGCTCTCACCGCCCGCCTCTCTCAGGAATTTTCCCTGCGTGTGCTGGACATGAATCCGCAGTTCGTGGGCAGCATCCGTTCCGGCATCACCATAGAGCACGGAGAGAAAAGCTACCGCGACGCCGTGCTGGAATGGCCCGACCTTGTGCTCTGCACGGGCAGCACGCTCTGCAACGGCACCTTCGTCAACTTTGTGGACATCGGCCGGCCCGTACTCTTCTTCGGCATTTCCGGCGCAGCCGCGGCCCGCATTTTCGGCCTTCCCCGCTTCTGTCCCATGGCGGGCTGAACACGCTGGCCGCAGAAGCCGCTTTCCGAGGATACGGCTCTCCGTAACGCCGACGAAAAAAGCGAACCGGCTCCGTACGGCCTCGCGTCCCGGCCCGGATTCCCTGCGCGTCGTTTTTTCCGGCTCCATGACCTGCGGCGGTGAAGCTCTGCACGCCGCGCTTCGCCGCCCTCTCAGGGCGGGGGCCATTTTCCCCGGCCCTTTCCACTCCGCCCTTACCGGCCCGTCACCCCCGGGCCGGTCTTTTTTCTCCCCCATTTGCGTTCACCGAATCAGCAGGCACTCCCTTTTCGCAAGGGAAGAAAACATGGTTTCCGACAACACGTCATCCGGCAGGCGGATATGCTGCTGCCGAAAGAAAAAACGCGGCCTGATGAAAGGCGGCCCTACGCAGCCTTTCCACGGCAGAAGCAGAAATATCAGACTCACGGGAAAATTCTCAGAAAAAACTTTCCGCATGTAAGGAAGGCGTAAGCTCGGCGTAGTTAACTGACCTCACAGGAAGAGAGAAGCAAAGCTCCTCTCTTCCGGGAGCAGACGCTCCCCATGAACGCGTCCCCCGCTCCGGGCTTTTCCCGGAAAACGAAAACACCTCAGCCCTATGGAGGCAACCATGACTCATAACATCGAAATCAGCCGTCTCTCTCCCGTCACCCGTCCTTCCCGCAGATTCTCCCTTGTTCCCGCGGCCCTCACGGCTTCCCTCGCCCTTCTGCTCACTCTGGGGGCGGCGAACGCCCTTGCCAACAACGGCGGCGGAGGCTACATCCAGAACAATGCTCCCGTCCACGCTGGCGGCTATACCGGCCCCGGCCCCTCGGTGACCACGGTGGAACAGGCCAAAAATATGCGCGACGACACCCACGTCACCCTCAGAGGCTACATCGTCCAGCATCTCGGCGGAGAGCACTACCTGTTCAAGGACGATACCGGTACCGTCAACGTGGATATCGACCACAAGCGCTGGCAGGGCCAGACCGTAGGCCCCAACGATCTTGTGGAAATCTACGGAGAAGTGGACAAGGACTGGAACAAGCTGGACATCGACGTGGACCGGCTCATCAAAAGATAACCCGGCCATGCCCCGCCCCGGGCGGGACTGTGCCTGCGGGGCGAAAACATGCGTGTGCTTCTTGTTGAAGACGATGCTCTCATAGGCAACGGGCTCAGGGCGGGCCTTACCGCCCTGGGCTTTGCCACAGACTGGTTCAAGGAAGGGACTCTGGGCATGGAGGCCCTTTTCTCGGCAACGTACGACGCGGCCGTTCTCGATCTCGGCCTGCCCGGCATGGACGGGCTGGACATCCTGCGCGCATGGCGTGCCAGAGGCTCCGACGTGCCGGTGCTCATTCTTACCGCAAGGGATGCCATAAGCCAGCGCGTGGAAGGACTGAACCTCGGGGCCGACGACTATCTCGGCAAACCCTTCGATCTGGACGAGGTGGCGGCCCGACTGCGCGCTCTTGTGAGGAGAAGGCACGGCGTATCCTCCCACAGCCTTTCCCACGGCTCCGTCAGCTTCGATCCCCTCACCAGAACGGTTTCCCAGGACGGCAGACCCGTGGCCCTGGGGCAGAAGGAAGTCATGCTGGTGGAACTTCTGCTTCTCAACCGGCAGAGCGTGCTTTCCAAAAGCGCCATCGAGGAAAAAATCTATCCCTGGGGCGAAGAGGTAAGCAGCAACTCCGTGGAAGTGCTGGTGCACCGCATACGCCGAAAACTGGGAACGGACTTCATCAAGACCGTGCATTCCGTAGGCTATACGCTGGGAGATGCCTGAAGAGCCGCCGGCCTTTTGCCGGAAGCGGACAAGGAGTCCTGTCCGCCGCAATCGCCCGGGGCTTTTGCTTCTTCCGCGCCCGTTATGCGGCAGACGCCTGAACGGGCTGCATCATGCCGGAACGCATGGCCGCGGATGCCTCGCCCGTGCAGAGGCACGGAAAACAGAAACAGCGGAAACGCCGCGCGGCCGCCTGCGCCGGAGCGTTGCAGACCGTTTCCGCATCGCCTCCATGAGGCGGCAACGGAAATCTCCGTCCCCCCTTCTCCTTGCCAAGGATGCTTATGAAAAAGCCCGACCTCTCCGCCCTGAAAAGCATCTTCCTCCCGGCAGGAGCATGGCTCCGCCGCGCGGCCGTGCGGGCGTACGACGCCGCTCCCGGCATGATTCTCCCGCTCCTTCACCGGGTCCGTACGCTGTGGCATCGCTTTCTTGCCCTGCCTGCAAGCAAGCGAAGCCTCCGGCTGCGCCTGAGCGTCTTCTTTTCCCTGTTCATGGTTACGGCATGGGCGGCGGCCGCGCTTTTCGCCTGGCTGGCCTGCCGTGAATACATCGACGAATTCTTCGACTCCCGGCAGATGCTTGTAGCCCGGCTGCTCGCCACGGCCGATCTTTCCTTCTCCGGTTCCGACATGCCGAAAATGAAGGAAATGCTTCCCGGCGTGGACAAGCACGCCTTCGGCGAGGTGGAAGAGGAGGCCATCAGCCTCGCCGTATATTCCCCGGACGGAAAAACGCTGATGAGTCACGGAGAAGCGGGGCAGAGATTCCCTTTTGAAGCCGTACGGCGCGGTTTTGTGGACATGCCCCTTCTCGGGCACGGCAAAACATGGCGTATCGTATGGATGAATTCCGTAACCGGGCACCATGTCGTCGCCGTAGGGCAGGAGCTCGACTACCGTACGGACATGGCTCTCGAAATGCTGGAAGAACAGATCATGCCCTGGCTTCTTCTGCTTCCCGTTCTGCTCGCCGGACTCTTTCTTCTGCTCACGCGGGAACTTGCCCCCCTGCGCGATATGGCCGCCGCACTTCATGCCCGCATACCGGAGGAAAACACGCCGCTCGATACAAGCCGCCTTCCCTCCGAAGTACTGCCCATGGCAGAAGCGCTGAACGACTTCTTCGCCCGGACGGAAGGTATGCTGCAACGGGAACGGGCCTTCATTTCCGATGCGGCGCATGAGCTGCGTACGCCCCTCGCGGGGCTTCGCATTCAGGCGCAGGTGGCGGCCCGGCCCGGTATTGATGAAGCAACAAGGCGGGAATCGCTGGCCTTGCTCCGTCAGGGCATAGACCGCTGCGCCCGGCTCATGGAGCAGATACTCGCCCTCTCCCGGCTGGAAGCTCAGAGCCTCTCCGGCAACGGCGACGCCATGCCCCGTTCCCGCGTCGACTGGGCCGCGCTCCTGGAAGAAATGCTTCCCCAGTACCGGTCGAAGCTGGAAGAACGCGGCATCATTCTGGAATCAAACATCACTACGCTGAACGCCTCCGTACAGGGCAACAGCGCGCTTCTTTCCATGCTGCTGCGCAATATTCTGGAAAACGCCGCATCCTATACGCCGGACGGCGGCCTTGTGCGCATAACGCTGGAGCACGAAAGGCTTGTCGTACAGAACGACTGCCGCCCCCTGCCCGAAGAATACGCCGCTCGCCTCGGGGAACGCTTCTTCCGGCCTCCCGGACAGGAAAAGACGGGCAGCGGCCTCGGCCTCTCCATCATGACGCGTATCGCCGCCCTGCACGGTTTCCGGCTGGAAAAAGGCATACGAAAAGACGCACCGGGGTTCTCCCCCAGCTCGTTCCTCATATCCCTCTCCTGGTAGAACACGCGGGAAACGCCTTGCGACACAACATGCAGCAAGGCGCTTCCCGCAGTTTTTATGCCTTCAGCCGTGGGAGCGAAAACGACCGAAACAGCCCCCCGCCAGGCGGGACCCCCAACAGTGATATATACGAAATACCTTTTCGATAAGACGGCGTTGTTCAGACTCGCCTCCCCATCGAAAAGGTATTTTTCATGGCGAAGAAACCACATCTGGCACATGCGAAAAGCTGTGTAAACACCATATGGTCTTCACTCCGAAGCAGAGAAAAAAAATGATTTATGGGCAATACCGTGAAAAACAGGAAAAATAATTCGGCAGATTTGCAGCTATAAGGAAATTGAAACAAGTGAGGGAAGTATGATGCCGGATCATGTACATAAGATTGTAATGATATCGCCGAAGTATGCGTCGTCAGCTATGGGTTATACAAAGGGTGAAAGCTCCCTGATGATTTTTGATAGATTTTCCCAATGGAAATACAAGGATGACAATAAAAATTCTTGAGTGTTGGATATTGTCGGCACGACTGGCTTGAACAAAGGGACAATCAGAAAAGATATACGGGAACAGGATGGAGAAGATATCATGTTCGATAAGAGAACCTGCAGGGAATATGCGAACCGTTCCACCGGAAGCGGAGAAAGACCTTAAGGCGCAGGCTGCGCGTCAAATAGTGACTTGAAAGAAGAAAGAGCGTCGACCTGAAAAGTTCCGTCCGGCGTCCTTAAGGCGCGAGGAAGGAACAGCCCGAATAGGACTGACCGGGCCATCCGTATTACGGTTGTCCCGGCTTTTCGGCACCTCGCCGCCATGCCTTCCCACACGGCATCGTTTCCCCTGCGTACGGAAGCCCGGGCGACGCTTTCTCAACATCTCTTTATCAAGCGCTCCGTTCTCTTTTCAAAATTCAGGACCGCCCCTTCAGGGAACTCTCCCCGACTGCCCTCCTAAGACGACCCTGATTCGACTCCAGTCGAATGCCTGTTTCCTGCCTGCCGGGGCCTGACAGACGGTCCCGGCCGGTTATTCTGTCCCTCTCTTCCTGTTCCCGCACTTCCCTGACGATGGTCGCTTCCCCCACTCCCACCGTACCGGCAACGCAACCGGTGCACAGCAATGTCGATTCCCGAACTCATGGCGCAGATAGGGGAACTGCCCGAAGAACATCAGGGATGTTTTTTCCAATTCCCATGAGCTGCTCCGCGCTGTACTTCCGCGGAATCCTGACGCTCATAGGAATATGATTCCCCCCGCCTTTGCTTCCCCGGCCTCTATCCCTTTGGAGTCACACAGTTTTCTCAGCGTGTCTCCTGTGACTCTGCGGTGCCTGCCGCATATTCGCCCGCACCGGGAATTCGGTGAAAACAACAATGAAATACTTGCAGTTCCAACGGGCATGACTAGGTTCAGGACTCATTAAATATAAAAGATGACAATGGCAGCGAGACAAATGGCCGAAAAGAACGTGTGGGCACAACGGTCATAACGCGTGGCTATTCTGCGCCAATCCTTGAGTCGGCCGAACATGATTTCTATCTTGTGCCGCTGCTTATAAACCTCCTTGTCATAGACCACCGGAGTTTTCCGGCTGTGTCTGCCAGGAATACACGGCGTGATTCCTTTACGGGACAAGGCATGACGAAACCAGTCGGCATCATAGCCTCTATCCGCCAGAAGCTCCCCGGCCTGCGGCAGAGTATCAAGCAGGACAGCAGCGCCTTTGTAGTCNCGCCAATCCTTGAGTCGGCCGAACATGATTTCTATCTTGTGCCGCTGCTTATAAACCTCCTTGTCATAGGCCACCGGAGTTTTCCGGCTGTGTCTGCCGGGAATACACGGCGTGATTCCTTTACGGGACAAGGCATGACGAAACCAGTCGGCATCATAGCCTCTATCCGCCAGAAGCTCCCCGGCCTGCGGCAGAGTATCAAGCAGGACAGCAGCGCCTTTGTAGTCGCTCACCTGACCGCCGGACAGATGGAAGGCCAACGGTTGACCGAAGGCATTGCAGACAGCGTGGAGTTTTGAATTCAGGCCGCCTTTTGTGCGTCCGATACATCGGGAAAGGCCCCTTTTTTCAGCAAACTTGCTGCTGTCCTGTGTGCCTTGAGATGTGTGGTATCAATCATCAAGCGTGTTGTGGAGCCGTTTTGCTCAACAAGCTCCGCAAAAATCCTGTTAAAGACACCCAATCGGCTCCAGCGGATAAAACGATTGTAGAGAGTTTTGTATGGTCCATACTCGCGCGGGGCATCTTTCCATTGCAGGCCGTGCTTGATGACATAGATAATGCCGCTGACGACACGCCTGTCATCGACTCTCGGAATGCCATGGGAACGAGGAAAGTAGCGTTTGATACGAGCAATCTGTTCATGAGAAAGATAAAAAAGTTCTTTCATGGCATCCTCCCTATGCCGACAATAAGAACTTCTTACCCTTTTGGCAACTAATGAGTCCTGAGCCTAAAACTCCGGTCCTTCATCATCGGGTTACTTTGTGTATGGATTTCCAGTCGAGACGACCGGTTATCTCATAAAGAAACCTTTTTAACGTATTTAAAGCATCGCCTTTTTGCTCCCCGCATAGTGGGGAGTTTCCGGCACGAACAACATTCGGAAATCCTCCGGGAAACATCCCCCCTCTCTCGGCTCTTAAAAAGACGGCCGGAACAACGCCTTTTCCATAGTAAAAATATTCTGTAACAAAATGAAAAAAATCTTACAAATGCTGTCAAAGTTTTGACAGGCCTTGAAAAAAAGATATATTCCCCAATAGTCTGTGTTTCATGACGGAAAAACATATAACCTGCGTTTTTAACACATCCATGCAAAAGTCATACTGCGTCGATATGCGCCGTGTTGCAGGCATGATTCTGTGCATGGGATAAAAACAACAAGGAATCAAAGAACGGATATTTATTATCATTCATTCAGATACAAAAAGTCGGGAGTCCTCTCTTTCGTGAGAGTGCTCCCGACATACGATTAAAAAAGCCCGCGGGGGATATCCGCATCCCGCAGGCGGAACGTCATGGCTTCTGTTCATCCACGCCCGAAGGAGGAGACGCATTCCCTTTATGTGAAGCAACCTCAACCTGCCTTCACCGCAAACGCGGAACGATTTCCGTCCGAAACTCCCGGCCGGACGGCAAAGCAGAGCATACCGGAGGCATATCGTCAAAAAACAAGGTAACGCAAGAGAAAACGTATCTGTCGCACGCTTCCATACAACGCAGAACGCTAAGGCATGGGCACCAGACGGAACCCTACCCGGGGTACCGTTTTCAGAATGGGCTTGTTTTCCTTTTCCAGACGGCTGCGCAGGATGTGAATATAGGTCCGCAACGCATCGCTGCTGGGAGGAGTATCACCGTAGAGTTCGTTCTGAAGCTCACTCCGGGTTACCACGTTGGGCGCGGACTTCATGAGTCTGGCAAGCAGCGTGAAGGCCATGGGCGGCAAATGCAGATTTTTGCCGTCGCATGTCACGGTATGAGCATGGGAATCAAGCTCTATGCCCGCCCAGCTCAATTTGCTCGAAACAAGATGCGCCTTGGAAAGACGTATGGAAGCCAGCACCCTCGCTTCCAGCTCCAGAAGATGCAGCGGACTGATCACGATATCGTCAGCACCGCTGTTCAGGTACCGGGGCAGATTTTCCATGGTGGTATCAGGAGTCAGCAGAATGATGGGACTCGCCAGATGTTCCATGCGCAGACAGGTATAGAGGGGAATCCCGTTCTGATCGCTCAGCTGCGAATCGAGAATAAGCGCGTCATAGGAGGAAGTTTTCAGACAGTTGCGCACCTCGTCGCTGCTTGCGGCACTGTCGAGCTGATACCCCATAGGCTCCAGGTACGCGAATATATTCTTCATGGTCGGCGTATCGGAAGTGGCGATAAGCAGACGAAGATCAAAAACAGAAAGCTGTTTTTTCAGGCTGTGCAGCATAGATCAGCTCTCGATCGTATGTTGTATGGGCAGAAAAACAATGATGACTGGAACCATGCTGAACCATTGCCAGACAAAACGGACAGCCCTTCGCTGAGACAGAGGACAGATGAAAAACTAGGCTATAGCCAAGTATCCGTCAAGATTTTCCCAACCGGCGCATCACGCCACATGGAGGACCATCATGCCGATAGTCAGCAATCTCGGAACCATCATGAAAAGCAAGAACCTGACCTATGAGGACCTGCAGTTTCTTTCCAAGGTGGCGCCCGACACCATCGCCCGCGCGAGGGATGGAAGAATAGCCACCTGCAAGCTGGCTACGCTGGAAAAGCTGGCCATGGCTCTGGATGTAGACATCCATCAGTTGTTCAGCCAGACCAGAGCAAAGGAAAATGCGTGAAACGGCACCCCCTGTTACCTTTGCGGCAAAGGACAACACAAATGAAAAACGGGAGAGGACTTGCGTCCTCTCCCGTGCAAGGCGGTTCAGTCCAGCACGGGCCAGGCCCGCACCGAATTAGAACTTGTATTCGAACTGGAGAGCAACCTTCCAGGCATCTTCATAAGAAGACTGACGATACTTGCCACCGTTGTCGAAGTCTTCGAACACATAGGCGGCTTCGAGGTAAGCGGTCAGGTTCTTGTAGATGTTGTAGGTGGTGCTGAAGTCGAGTTCGATCACGGAGTCTTCAGTGGTCATGTACTTGTGGGGAGCGATACCGAAGGCCTTGTTCTTGGCATCGTTGGTACCCTGAGCGTACATCACAGCCACTTCGTGGGAGAGATCTTCGATGAAGGAGATGTTCTTCCAGGCAGCGCGGAGGCCCCAGACGCCCATACCGGTGTGGTTGTTCTGGAGGTTGTTGTCTTCAAGACCGGAACCGTTGAAGAAGCCGTAGGAACCCTTGAAGCGGCCGACCAGAGAAGGCATGTTTTCCTGATAGGCGTACTGCACGTCGTCATCGTCGCCGGAGCCGTAGAAGGCGAGCAGTTCAGGAGTACCGTAAGCGGTCTTGTAGGACACGGTGGCGTCCATGAAGTAGCCGTGCTGGCTGGGTTCGCCGGTGCTGCTCTTGAAGTCACGATCGCCGTACATGAAGCCGAGCTTCGCCTGGAAGGGGTCGAAATAGGTCATGGTGCCGGTGAAGCCGACCCAGTAGGTGTTGTTTTCAATATCGGCGCCCTTGGGCAGCAGCGCGTTGGCGGTGCCGTTGGCGGAGTCGTTCATGGTGTTGTCACCCTGAGCGGCGAAGGCGAAGAAGGGCTGGAAGCGGAAGCCGTCGAAGTAGGTGAAGTCGGCAGCCAGGGCGAACACGTCGGCGGCGTTGGAGCCGGCGGTGTCGTAGGCGTTGGTGTAGCCGGCGCCAGCGGCGGTACGGCTGTAACGGGCCCACCAGGCGGACAGGGACAGCCAGTCGGTCACGGTAGCGTCGATGGCGATGCCGTCGGCGGGATCAGACCACCACAGAGCCACGTTCTTGCCGTTGGCAAGGGCGGGCAGGGCGAGGAGCTGACGACCCATGCGAACCTTCACATCGGTGCTGGGGATGAGCCAGTCGATGTAGGCCTGACGGAGGTACATGTCGGGATGAGTGCCGAGACCGTCAGCGCCGCCGAGGCTGGTTTCAGTGCGGCCCCAGTCCCACTTGCTGTGGGTCTGGATGTAGCCGGAGAGCTGTTCGGAAACGGAGAAGGTCATGCCGATGCGGACCATCTGCATTTCCTTATCGAACTTGCTGTTGTCGAAGGAGGCGCCGGCGCCCTGGGTGAACTGGAACAGATAGGAGCCGTCCATCTTCACATCAACGGCGGAAGCGGGAGCGGACGCGGCAAACACCATGCCGGCGGCCAGAAGAAGCGTGGTAAGCTTTTTCATTTTGTCATTCCTTTGAAAAAAGTTGGTCGATGAAACCGTATGGAAAATCCCTCTTTTTCCATGGGACGACACTGCAACAAGCTTTGATAATAAAATGTTAATAAAATTATAAAAAGATAATAAAAAATATTGCTATTGTATTATTTTTATTAGAATAAAAAAATTTTTACACTCCTTTTTCCCTGCTCTTTTTCCGACCGTTCCGGGCAGGCCCTTTCCTTTTCCGGCGGTTTCCAGCGTTGAAAATCCCGCTCTATTTTTATAGATACCAATATGTTATAGTTTTTTCCACCGGCACAACTTCAGCATCCTTTTCCGATCGTCACGACGAAAAAAGGAAACGGACTCTCTTTTTTTCCCGAGAAAACATTCTTTTTTTCAAGCGCGAAACATTTTATAAAATTTCATCTAATTTACTGATATCATAAAATAATACCATAACCTTTTCCTCCCCGCCTGCGGGTTCCGCCCCGTTTCATGCCTTCTCCACGCCGTGATCTGACGGAGACAAAATTTTCAACACTTCTGCCCTCAGCTTTTCGGAAAAGTCCGGTTTCGGGCAAGACGTCTGCGGCGGAAAAGACGGATGGTACCCCGCAGGCCGCTCATGCCTGCTTTTAGAACGCATGATTCCGGCTTCATCAGGACCACCCGTAAAACGGGTGGCTTGTCCAGCCCTGTAAGGGCTTGTTACTTACTCGCACTTTAAGAGCGCCGGCTTGAACTTCTCTGGTCGGCGCCCTGTTTTTTTCAACAGTTCAAGCCCTCATGTACTTTGACTCGTAGCCTGCTCCTAAAGGAGCTTTCCTTGCTTTGAACTGAACGGATCCGTATATTCCCTGCTCGTCCTCTTATCGAGCATGATATATTCTCTATCCTGCTCCCGTATATATTTCCTGATTGTTGCTTCGTTCAAACCTGCTGTGCTGACGTAATATCCCACGCTCCAGAATATCCAATTGCCATACCGGTATTTCAGTTGGGAAAATTTATCAAAAATCATCAGAGAACTTTTACCCTTTATATACCCCATAACCGATGATATCGCATACTTTAGCGGTATCATGACAAGCATATGCACATGGTCTATCATCATATGTCTCTCAATAATTTCAATTATCTTGTAATTACAAAGCTGTCGTATTATTTTTCCTGTTTCCTCACGGTATTGCCCATAAATTACTTTTCTCCTATACTTGGAAGTGAAGACAATATGGTACCTACACAGACATTTCGTATGTGCCAGATTTTGTTCTTTCGCCATAAAAAAGCACCTTTTCAATGTGGACGGGAGCCTGAACAACTCCGTCTTATCGAAAAGGTGTTTTTTCAGGTATAACCGTTTTGTGTTCCACCCGCTTAGCGGGTGGTTTTCTGTTTCGGTCGCTTCCGCTCCCTCAACTGCCTGAAGGTCTTAACAAAAAACATACCCGGCACAGCCTTCAGCTCTGTGCCGGGTATGTTCGCAATACGGCTCTTCCCCCACGAAGGGGGCGGCAAAAGCTTATGCCCTGGCGGCAAGAATCACATGCGGGGCCTTGATGGCGGCCTGCACGCGCACGCCTTCGGCAATTCCCGCGTCGTCGGCGCTGTCCACCGTGCACACGGAAGTCAGGCGGTCGCCGTTATCCAGTTCCACAACCACGCTGGCCATGATCTGCCCCTTCTTCACGGCCTTCACCGTGCCGGGCAGCATATTGCGGGAGGAGAACACATAGCCGTCCATATCACGGGCAAGAAGCACGTTCACGCCCTTGACCATGGCGACCACTTCCCTGCCGGGCCTGAGACCGAGGGTTTCCGTGCTCGCGCTGGTCACAATGGCGGACATTTTCAGCCCCCCCTTGAGTTCGATGGAAATCTCGTCGTTGACGGCGCCGGCCTTCACGGCGGTGACCACGCCTTCCAGAATATTCTTCGTGGTGATCTTCATGGATCAGACTCCTTACAAAAAATGCAAAAGGTGTGGGAGGAAAGTAAACATCCGGCTTCTGCTGTCAAGACATTCTCCTTCTGCTTTTTTCCGCAATGCCCTGCGCTGTCCGGCTTTTCAGAAAAAGTTCCTCCCTGCCGAGCCCTCGGCAGGCACGGAAATCCGCCCCTCAAAAAAGCGCCCCCAAAAAACGACTGCGGTCTATCCTTTCCCGCCGCACCGGAGATATGGGCTTCCGCGCCCTCCCCACGCCCGGAGCCGTGTCGTCTCAGCGGGAACGCAATGCTCCACATGCCATGTATGGAAAAACAGTCAGATCAGGTTCCGTTTTTCACCGGATACAGCCGGGAATCCTGATACGCAACTTCCGTATTCTTGACCGCTTCAATATATGATTTCAAAAAAAGTAAATCTTCCCTGCGTGTTACTTCCTTATGCCTCTGCATTCTTCTTTCTGCGGCATGAATCGCATCTTCCAGAGAATCTTCCTTTCCATACAAGGAAGAAGAGCCGACGGAAAACACTACCGGAATGTCCTTTCCTTCATTTTTAAATTTCATATATTTATTTAAATTCTTCTCGCACTCGGCAATAAGTTCCATGCCGCACTCGGGAAGAACAACTAAAAATTCATCTCCTCCCATCCTTATGATATACTTCGACATCTGAATGACGGATTCCATGATGTTGACCAGACGAAGAATCATTTTGTCGCCGACGTCATGCCCCAGCAGATCGTTCACCATCTTCAAACCGCAGATATCCACATACAGAAAACTGATGGGCCATCCGCCATCCGTCGTCACTTTTTCCCAGTATTCTTTAAAAAATGTTCTGTTATAGCAGTTGGTAAGATAGTCACGAAAGCTTCTTTCCAAAGTTTTCTCACAGTTTTTCTGCACGATATCGATATTCTGGTTGGTGCCTCGTATGGATATCGCTCTTCCGAGATGATCCCGCTGGGCGACAAAACCCTTTCCGATGGTCCAGATATACTCTCCGTTTTTATGTCTGAGTCTGATGAAACATTCAAACTTGTCGCCTGCACGCTGATCTCTGGACAGTTTTTCCTGAAAAAGAACGGCTTCCACATCTTCCGGGTGAACAAGCTTTTTCCAGCCCTCAAAACTGTCGGGCAGACTTTCCCTAGGCCAGTCATATCCCAGCATTCGGTGGTAATCCCTGCAAAAATTGCACTTGCCCGATACGCCGTCCCATTCCCACAGACCGATTTCGGCGGCATTGTATATTCTTGGAACGGAAAACTCGTTCTTCACCTCTGCACAGTACCCGGAAAAAGATACGGCCCCTCCCTCTTCATTACGGTCAAGGACGGCGCCCTGAATGAGGACCGGCTTTACTGCTCCGTTATTGCCCGTCAGAGCATTGATAATGACAACATTCCCAAATTCTTCACTTTTTAATATCTTCAAAAAAAGGGAATGCGCATCGGCATCCAGCATGGACAGAAATTTGTCCCGGGATATTCTGCCAAGTACGGAATCGAAAATGCTCTTTGCCTTCTCGTCGAGAAAAAACATCCCGTTATTGTAAAGGAAAAAGCCGGGAGAAAAGGGAGCATGTACATGTTCATCTTTCGAGGTATGAAACATGTTCCCTCCCTGATTTCGGAGAAAAGAAAACAGTATTCATCCTGTTACTGCATCCTTAAGAGTATCATTAATATCCGTGCGTTTGTTAGCCATTTTTTTTCATAACGTCAAATACGGATATTAATACATACCAGCCCTCCCGTCATCTCTCCCTGTTCCGTCGTGCCCGCAGATGCCGGGCTTTTCCTTCTCCGTTTCTTTCCCCGACGGAGATGCCCCCTCCCTTATATGCCTTTCGTCTTCACGGCATAAGCCATGAAAAACCATACCGCAGTTCTTCCGACTGCGCAGGGCAGGCTTCCGGCTCCGTTTCCATTCCAAAGCGGTTCGTCCGGTTCTCCGATAAGAAAAGCGGTCCATCTCGGAGAAGCGGACCGCTTTTCTTATCGACAACGCCGAGCAGAAGCTGAAGGCGGTTTGTCCCTTCCGCATGGGCTTGTCGGTGACGATCACCTCGGGCGTGGGTTTGAAGAGAAGCTCGCCGTTGCGCAACAGGCAGGAATCACGATTGCAGATGGCCTCGTCCCGCTCCTTGCGTTCATCACCATGAAGCTGGCGGGCTTGCCTTCTTCAACGCCGTATCTGTTTCAGACGATACGGCAGCGTGTGCGGCGCACGAAGATATATTGTGCCGTACGGGCAATATTGCCGTTACACAGAAATAGCCCCTGAGCGCGAAAAGCAGGGCGACGTTGTTCTCCCTGTCGTGCACAAGCTGAGGCTCAAGACAGGCGAGCGCATCTTCCGCCTTTTTCTCCGAGGCGGCCATGACCAGACAGATGTCCCTGTCGCCCCCGGGCATGGTGTAGATTTTCCCCATCGTGGCGGAGCAGGAGGAATGTATATGGCATTGACGGCACTCCATGACATGGGCGTATTCGCCCTGCTCTGCTGAACACAGGGCGAATATGCAGACAACGCAAAAAATCCTGAGACCGTCTACAAGAGGATCACGCTCCGCATGAGTTCGGGCACTTCCGCTTCAAGAGCTCGGAGAAGCTGCCCGGAAAGGCGCCATCCCGCGCTCCGGCCTGTTGCGTACGATAAGGACACCTATAGCCTTCGTCACATCAATGGACTTGAGCCGGAACGGCATGAAAAGCGTAACTCCCGTCTTCTCTGCCTCTTCCACCATTTCCTGCGGCCCATCTTCCATGTCTTCGCTGCCGACAAGAATCGCCGTGCCCTGCAAGGTTATTGCGGATGTATTCTTCAAGTCCTGCGTGCAGCATATCCCGGCTGTGAACTATGCCGTGATGAAACGCAGCTCTCCGCCATGCCCCAGGGGGAAATTCCAGCAACCTGCGCGATATGAGACCAGATAACAGTACGCTCCATCCTCCCCCGGAACCGACAAGCAGTCTGATACAGGAAAAACTTTTCCGCTTGGGAGATTATGACACGTTGCCGGTCTGGCTGCTCCTTATCCTTAAAATATGGAATACGAAGTACGCCCGCAGAAAAACGCTTCCTCCGCGGCGGCAATCCAAGGCGTCGCCTCCCGGCACGACGCTTCCGAATCAAAGGGGCATCTTTTAATAACATACCTACTAGCAAAAAAGAATATTTCTCTTACAGCATTCTTTGACAATAGCGTAAGTTAAAGAATTTTCTACGGCTTCTCCCCATCTTCAAAAGTATTATGCAAAAGTTTTCGCAGAGTTTGAATCCCTGACCTATTCTTGATGTTTCTGCTTCCATCTTATGCCGGCATGAAAAAGCTCCAGGTATCTTATGCGGAAACAGCGGCATGATTCCATGCGACATGCGGAAGGCGCCTACACGCTGTCCCTTGAAGCCGAGGCGGAAGTATCCCCTTCGGCCCCTCCCAAAGGCTCTCGTACAGGCAACAGACAACATGCCTTCAGCACTCTTCCGCCCAGGAAAAAAAGATCCTCCGGGCATGACAACAGTTTGACAAATCCAACTCTTTACAGGCAATATCCATTGCGCTTCTTCCAAAACTGCACACAGACTGCCGAACCTGAAGGGGAAAAGTTTTCTCTCCGGCCGCATCTCCTCTCCTCCGGGAAGCGGACGACGCTTTCACCAAACAGATCCGGCATAAAAATACGACCGGTCAAACTTTTTTCCATTTCTTCCCCCTCAAAATTCCGCTTTCATCGCCGGAACGCATATCCGTGCCTACCTCTCCGCTCTTCCGGGGGAAACGCCTCGTCCATGAATATGTTGTCGTTCGCGCGAAGCAGGAGTCCTGCACTATGAGGAGAGAAGACGACTTCCGGCCCCCACACGCCGGAAGGGAAAAACACATATGGCCTTTGCCGAAATCCCCCCCCCACAAAAGCCCCGCCTCTGCAGTCCGTGGACTCAAAACACGCAGAACGTCGGCAGAACCGGAGCACGTCTGCCTTCTGCCCCAGTCACGGAATCTCAACAGAAGACCGGATGAACAGACGGCGAACGTCCGACAGCTTCACAACGAAGCGCCCTCTTTCACCGGACTTTCTCCGTCCTCTCCTCTCGTCCGACGAAAGGTATTCGCACTCACACTCTCAGCGTTTCCTTTCAAAACGCCCTTTCCGCCCGGGCAGCAAAAGACTCCGGCCATTTCTGCGGGAGAACAGGCCCGCCACCTGCTACCGCGCCCTGCACCGCATGATGACGAAGAAACCAAACATCCCCGCAGCCGGCAAACGACTGCGGGGATGTTTGGTTTCTTCGTGGCGGAAAGGGTGGCCACCAAACTACGCTTATAACATATTGATATTACACAATTCAATAGTTTTCAGTTCACAAAAACCATACCAAAAATCATACCATTTTCAGACGACGATCCACTAGGCGAGGTCACTCCCATTTGAAGCCCCCGCCTGTACATTCACATCTCAATAACGCCGTCTTCCACGTCGCCGATCATCGTCATCGTCATCGTCGTCATCGTCCCGATCATCGTCATCGTCATCATCGTCATCCCAGTCGTCGCCATCATCATCCGCATACGCGATTCCCGCGTCAATCGACGCGCCAAAAGAAGGGAAAGAAGAGGCGAAACCTTCACCGAGAACGACGACGGACGCGAGTAGAAATAAAGCCATCATCAAGGGGAGGAACTTTCGGGTCATGGATATCCTCTCAGGTTGCAGGTTGAGACTTCAAGCCAACCTTACGGAACAAGTATTACCCGGATATGGCTTAATTTTCTCCGGCATGGGGAGAGGGCACAAAAAAGGCCGCCCGGTTACCCGGACGGCCCCTTGCCGAGGTGTGCCAGCAGTTCACGCCTTGCCATGGAATACGACAACCACGGCTTCACTCTCCCTCGGTGCAGGCCCCACGTCAAGAGTCCCGGCAAAGAAGAAGGCCGCCCGGTGTTACCCAGACGGCCCGCAACCTTGGAGGCGCTCCCCATGAATCGCCCGTTGTCCCCGCGTCCAATCTCTCATGCCGGGCATACCCCGTCAAGCCACTACGCGCCACGGAGGGACACGTTTACCGCCCGGCCTGCTGGTTGACTATGCCGTCCCCGTTCCGCGCCTCTCCGGCCTTGTGGCGAGTTCCGGCAGGTGAGGCCGATCATTTTTCAGGATTGATACCTTATACCCAATATCCCCAATATCCCCAGAATTGCCTTTTTCAGAATTCACACACTACCCGCAGAATACGCACAATACGCAGAATTCCCCTTTGCGGCGAGGTAACGCGCTCAGATATGAGCCGGTTCACTGCCCCCAAGTTTGGACTGAGTACCGGCAGGTGAGGAAGGATAGCAGGCCGATTGCTAGCCCTGTTTCTGTTCTGGCATCCCTGCGACAACTGCGACTTTTGCGACATTTGCTACGCTTTCCACTGCGCTCAACTTTGAGTCGAGTACCTACCAAGCTACCCCTTGCCGGTTCCTTTTTTGAGGTCAACACCGTTGACTTGCCGTTGACGTTCCACCTGGCCCCTCTCTTTTTTTGTGGTTTACGCCGTCAACCAGCCGTCAACTTATCGGCTTTTTTTTTGCGGTTGCCACCTGCCACCAGCCTGCTACCTTACCGCTCCCAAAACCTTATGGTAACCTTAGTGTGATTTCTGCCCCGGCCTTACCGTAACCTTACCGTCCCAAACCTTGCAGTAACCTTGTAGCCCTCCGCCTCTCCCTGCGGCTTTCCCTGCGTGCCTTCCGCCTTGCCAACCTCGTTGTAATCTCGTTGTCCTTGTCCGACCTCATGGTTTCCTCATGGTTCCCCGCGTCATCCCATCCCGGCCCGTCCCGGCCGGAAGAGGTTCGATTTCCAAACTTGAGTTTTATTGATGAGTCATCCCATCCCAGCCCAGCGGGGAGAGGATCAAGCAGCGCATTGGCAAGTATCTCTTCCGCCGTCCAGTCGTCCACGTCGCACCGTGACCACGGGTCAAGCGGAATGACTCTCTTCTCTCTCCGCTCTTCCAGCCTGCGCCGATCCTGATACTTTCGACGGCAGCGATCACAACAAAACTTCCGACTTGCCAGCCCGAAAGTTATTTCAGCCCCACAGAACAAGCACTATTTCTTCATGCCCCCGATTGTACTTCATATCCGCAGGGCATACATAACGGAGCCACGCAGAACCGCCCCCAGTTTCCACGGAAAGGCCCTTTTTATACTCCCGGTAAATTTCCACCAGTTCCGGCCAGCTTTTACAGGCCCACGGCCTCCTGTACGGCCTTCAATTCATGTTCCTTGCCTCTCAGGTATTGCCGGAGAAAACCGGCCGTGACCGCCTCGGCGTTCTCCCTGTTTCCGGCAAAAAGGAAGGGCACACGATGCCTTGCCATGAAGGCCAAAACCGACGCCATGCCCGACGCCGGAGAGAGCTTTGAACGATACCGCCCGGCCGCCAAGTCCTGCCATGTTGCTTCTACTACGACACAAAAGGCTTCCATGGCCGCCGCCCGCATAAGCTCCCTCTGGAACCTCTCCCGCTCAGTCCCCAGACACATAACCAGATCGGCGAGGCTCTTGCGCTCTACGGCCACCCGATCAGTCAGCCCGGCAAGGGAATAGTCTCCAAGGGCAAGCGTCCCGCGCTCCGTCTCTATGTCCCCGTTCTGGCTCAGGAAGTCGAACGCCGCCTTTTCCGTGTATCTATGATGATCTTCATATCTCAATCCGTCTTTCAATGTGTGGGAGTATGCCTTCAACCCGTTGCGCTACAAGGCTTTTTCAGCACCCAACTTTGGATTCTAGGGAGTCCAGATAATCCCCGACCCATTTCGGCCACTGGAAGCGCCGGTATTCTATCTCCCGGATTCCGAGTGCCCGGGGAGGGTTCGGCCAGTACACCGCCGCCGTCCGCAAAGCGTTCTGCAACTCAGCCAAGGCCGCCCGTGAGTCCTCGCCTTTCATTGCTCTGAGAGCTTCAAACGCCGCCGGGATATCCATGACATACATCCGGGAGCGCAGTCCTGTAGGAGCGACGTATCTCCCCGGCCAGACAAAGAACCCCGGGCGCTTTGCCTTCCGCCTGTCCATAAAGCGCAGCACAGAGTCATGGCGGCGGCCAGTCAGCCCGGCAATGTCGAGAGAGCAAATCACGTTCTTGTTGACGGTGAACTCAATGAATGCATGAGCAAAGGGAGAAAGCCCCTGTTCTTTCGCCTGCCGGTCAACTTTGAGCAGGTTCCGCCGTACCACCTCACAGCTTGAGAATATCCGGCATAGGATGAGATCGGAGGGCATAGCCCAGTACGGACGCCCCAGCCGATATTCACCGTCCGCCAGTTCCGCTATCTTCTGCTTTCCCATGTGTGGAAGTTCCTATATAACTCATTGAAATATAAGAATGGTAGATGCTGAATTTTCAGCCCGCCCCCTCACTCCGGCCAGTCGTACCAGTGCACCGCACCCGGAAAGCACGCCTCCCAGAGACGGCACCAGCACGCCTTGTCCCTGGCATAGTATCGGCAGTTGTCGCAGCCTTCCGGGTATCCCCCGCAGAACGCGAACCAGTCCGGCCCGTCGGGGAACTCCAGAGGTGGCCGCTTGAGACGCGCCCTCACTTCCGCCACGTCCGCTTTCAGCCTCTCACGGCCCGCCTGAGCGTCCTTTTCATCCGGCATGATGGGATAGCCACACCTTGCCGGAATCACCCTCTGGAAGTCCGGCCACGCCGCCGCCCACACAAGACAGAACGGCCCGCGCCCATCGTGGAAGAACCGACACTTGCCGCAGCCCTTCCCGTACCCATCGCAGAACGTGGGGAAGTCGGGAAAGCCTCTCCGATCCACCGGGGGAGACTGGAACTGCGCCCGCGCCCTTGCGCCGACTTCCGACGCCTCGCCCGACTCCGTTCCCCATCCCATGACAACGGCCTCACCAGCGGCCCCTACAGGCTCTTTTTCTTCCGGCATGGAAATGTAGTAGCGCGGCTCCTCTTCCGTGCCTCTACGCCCGCACTGTGACGTTGCAGGGGCTTCCCCATCCTTGCCCAAGTCCCACCATCCGACGCCCGGAAAAGCCTTGTCGAACAGCTCACAGTGACACGCCTTGTCCGGCTGATAGAATCCGCACACCTTCCGATCATCCCGGACACAGTGCGGGAAAGCGTCGCAGAACTTCCGCCAGTTGGGCATCGTCGGATAGATCGTCGGCGGCCCGTCCGGGAAAGCCTCGTGGACGGCGGCAATGATCTCTTCCGTGGTCATTTCTTCCAAGGAGAGGGGTTCTTTTTCCGACCCTTCCACTTGGATAGCTACAGGCTCCGCAAGGGGCCTTTCTTCCGGCAAGGTAGGAAGCTCATCCTTTGCAGGTTTCGGGTCTCTCTCGCACTCCGCAGGCCGTTCCGGGGCCTCTCCCTGTTCCTTTTGCTTCATCCAACCAAACAACTTGTTCATGGGCTGTTCCTCTTCAAAATACATCCGACTATGTATTTTTGCGGTGTCCCAGGTGTCCCAGGTGTCCCATCGTTGCGGCACAACGGTTTTCAGCCATTTTTATGGGACACCTTGCCATTTTTGAAGGTGTCCCAGGTGTCCCATAACTCGCCCGCTCCGACATATTTACGGGACACGTGGGACACCTTGATTTTTCCGTAGGTGTCCCATGATTTTTATCCTAACTATTTGAAATTCCAGTAATGGGACACCGGGACACGTGGGACACCTCATTTTTACATAGTCGGTTTAATTTTCAGATGTAGGCTTTTGGCCTTCCATTTGTGGCGTTAGATAACATATTGAAATAATTATATATTATATATATCATTTTCTAGAAGACACTTAAATCAACTTCAAAAAGTGAGGAAGGTGTCCCATTATTGCCGGTTCATGTGCTCAATTGAGCTACGGGGACACGTGGGACACCGGGACACCTCACTTTTTCTAGTTGTTTCGCCTTTCCTGTTCTTCCGGGACGGTCACGGCATAGCAGCGCGTCCTTCCCATGCCGGGGAGGTATTCCCTGATAGAGTTCTTTCCGTCTTCGGTTCTCAGCCATCCGGCACGCCTCAAAACTTCGGCCGCCCGCTTCTGCGCGTACCCCCTCACGACTTCCGCCTTGAACATTTCCGGCAATATGAAGTACTCGGACGAATCCCCCACTTTCCGCCGGAACCCCACGCGATTGACGCACACGGCGTCCGGCCTGTCCACGTCCTGAAAGCGGCTTGCTCCGTACTGCTCTATGAAGCGTCGCACGTCGGAGAGGATAGCCGCGTCTTCCGCCGCTCCGGTGCTGCCTCTCTCGGCAAGCCAGTCATCAAAGCAGGATTTCACGGCCTCGATGATGTTCAATTCTTTCGGCAGAACTTCAAGGCTTTGCGCCATACCGCCGCCCGCGCACACCAGCGCGAACCGACGCGCCACGCGGTGAACCTGCGTATCTGCCTCTGCCGGGCACCATTCGCTTTCAAGTGCGTCCAGAGCCTCACCCAGCCCGGCGGCCAATTCGTCCAGTCGTGGAGTCAGACGGCGCAGAAATTCCCGTCCTGCGTGTCCGTAGTGTTTGAACGGCAGGGAAGAAAGCTCGTGCATGAGTTGCCCCGGTTCTCGTCCGTACAGTTCCTTGAGGTGTTCCCGACTCATGGACACACCGATAAACCGCACTTCCTGCCCGGCCCGCGCCTGTATGCCGTCCTCGTTCAGTTTGGCGGTCAATCCCAGTTCCCCGGACGAAAGAAGCACACCACGCCACGAGGCCGCCGCCCGTATGCCGCCATTCCGTGCCGCCCTTGTTTTGCCGGTGCCGTTAGCAAACATATAGGCCACTTCGGAGAGGGCACGCCCGCCGACCTGTCCCAGCTCGTCAAGAATAAGCAGATTGTCGTTGTGGAGAGGGCACACCGATTCAAGACCGTTGTCCGTCACTCGCCACGCCCGCACATGATGGGAAGGACTGCCCCACGTGGACGCGGCAATCTTCAAGGCCGTCGTCTTGCCGGTACTGCTTCCGCCTTCAAGGTTGAATATGGAGCCGTCCATATTGGCAAAGGCCAGCAGAGGCGCGGCAAAGCCCAGAGCAAGCGCGAACTCGAAACGGGAATTACCGGCGCACAGACGGGCCATATCCTGCCAGCCTTCCAGCGTGCCGCCCATCTGGTACAGATCGCGGATACCCTCGCCCATGACCTGCAAAACAACCTCTTCCTTGCCGGTTCCTATGGTCTCATCCGGCAGAACGAAGCAGGTATCAAACCAGCCCACACGATCCACATTTCTTATGATAGTGCAATCATCCTTCAAGCCGAGGATGAAGCGCTTGAACGCCGTCTGTTGCCCGGCCTCAATGTCCAGCCCTTCATCAGCCAACATTTCCGCCCACGCCGTGCCCTGTTGCTGGAAGAGACGCGCCGGGATGGAGAGGCGGCGCAAGTCCCCGCGCCTGTCCTTCCACTCCATGAGCACCCCCCATTTTCCGGCCCCATAGGTACGGCCTATCACCTCAACATGAGCGCACACCTTGAAAGAGCCGACAATCTCCCCCTTGGAGTCCTTCTTGTCGTACATCAATGCGCCCGTCTTCTTGTCGTACCAGTAACCGGCAGGCAGGGAAGCCCTCGCTTTTTCTTCAAGAGCTTTCCCTTCTCGTGCCTTCTCGATAGCCACACGCACCTTGTCCGGCCCGTCTTCCGAATCCGTGAAGAGGTCGTTGAAGTCCGCCTTGTGTCCCCTGATTGCCGGACACACGGCCAGCTTCCCGCCCACGGCCTGCGCCGCCGCCGTCGCCGCCTCTACACCGGTATTCCGGCTTCCGTCCTCGTGGACATCGTTGTCGGCCAGCAGAACTATCTCCCTGTCCGGGTACTTCTCCCGCGCCATCTTGGCCACGGCCTCAAGGTTCCCGGCATCGAACGCAGTAAGCCCGCCGTACCCCGTCGCCATGCAGGCAGAGACAACCGTTGCCACGCCCTCACCAATAAGCAGCGGCCCGTCCTGCCCTCTGTCCTTTGCCGGAACAGGAAAGAAGCAGCCTTTCTTTTCACCGCCCTTGAGGAAACGCTTGTTGGCCTCTGTCTTCGTGCCGTCGATGTATTGCAGGGAGACAATCCGGCCTTCCGCGTTCCTCACCGGAAGCACCAGCCGCCCGTCTTTGTCCTGTCTCATATCGCCCATAGGAAGCACGCCCTTGCGCCTCAGATAGGCGTTATCCTCTCCGGCAGGGGGAAGAGTCTGGAAAAGCGCGTTCGCCTTCTCAGCGGCGGCCCTGCGCTCTTCCTCCCGCCTCGCCTGTGCGGCCTCTTTCTCTCGCCGGATCTTCTCCCGCATTTCCTCCCGTTCGGCCTCTGTCATGGCGTTCAGCGTGCCACGGTCATATAGGTGAACCGTCCGCCCCTTGTCTCCTTCATGATAATTGCAGAGCCACACGTTGGGGGGAAAATCCAAGTGCACGGCGTACCGTCCATCGGTGCCGTTCGGCTTCTTCACCGTCCCGCACATGGCCAGTTCCCCGGAGAGGTCGATAGCTCCATCTTCCACCACAAGCCCGGCATCGGAGAGAGCACGGCGGGCACGCTCCACAAGTTCGGTCATCGTATATTCATTTTGAGGCATAACCGGCCTTCACTTCTTTAGAAATGTCTTCAAGCAGGAACAGACAAATATCTGCACCACGGTTCAGCATGGCCTTATCAAAATCATCATCCGTATGAGCCGCCGCCTTGCGCAGCGTGCTAACAGCGTAGGTCATGGCCGTCACGTTTTCATGCACGGCGAGGCGTTCAACGTCCATCAGCGCACCTCCCGGCCAGCTCTTCGATGTTGATTCCGGCAGAAGCAAGCCTTTCGTCCTGCCGGTCACAGAAGGCCAGAACGGCCACGGTAAAGAGGAACGTCACCCCCACAAGCACAGCCGCAACCTTGATCAATCTGTCCTCTGAGAGGCGCACAGCGGCCTTGCTGGTGGAACGAAGGGAACGGGGACAACCGGTAACAAGGGAGAGGTTGGCACTACGCATTGTCGCCGCCCTCCTTCTGTTCCTGAGAGTCCAGCACGCGGGCAACAGCCAACAGGGGGAGCAGATTCGTTTCCGCTTCATCGAACACACGCCGGAGAGGCAAGGCCAGGTCGGCCCCATACATCAGCTTTTCCGCCACGGTGTGAAGGGCCATACCGCCGCCGGGCACAGTGTCCACAAGGTCGAAGCAGGAACGCCCCACAGCGGCACGGCGCATAGCGTCCAGCTCACGGGCACGGGTCAGCATATCGTCACGGAAGCGAGCCAATTCTTTCCGGTACACGTCGAGGCCGTCGGCGAGGTGGTACGGTGCATCCGGCGTAAAAGGACAATCAGCGGGCGCGTCTTCGGCCTGCGGAGTAAACGGGAAGCCTATATCTTCCCAACGTTTGGGATTGGTAAGTTCTGCGGACTGCCTCACAGTACCAGCACGGCGCACACGGCGAGGGAAACGGATAGCACTACGCATTGTCGCCGCCCTCCTTGTCGTCCAGTTTGAGAAGGGCGCGCACTTCATCAAGTGCCTTCCACGCCTGTTCAAAAACGTCCTCCACGGCACGGGCTTCCGACGCAGGCACACCACCAAGAGAGCCGGAGCTGGAACACCAGGTTTGCAGCATGAACACCCTGCCTTGAGCCGCGTCTGTCAGAGTATCGAGCCGCAGCAGTTCTTTACCCGTCAGCGTCAGCGCGGGACGGTTGAGATTGTCAGAGGAGTAGGGATCGGAGGGACGGAGTGGAATGGGACGATTCACTGTAGAATCAAGCATGGGGGACCTCTCAGAAATTTTCTATAGTGGCCGATTGCAGGACGCAAAAAAGGCCGGGAGCTAGAAACCGTCTGAGAACGGCGGGCATATTTCCCTTTTCGGGTGTTGTATTAGCCCACTCCCGGCCATGAATAGCCGTAAACGCGCCATGCTTTTCAGGTGCATGGACGCAAAAATAAAAATGCCCAAGTTTCAAGACATTGGCGGTCTTCTCAGAAGGGTTTCTAGGCCCAGACAGAACCATGCCGGAAACGGTCTCCCCTGTCAACCATGCAAGACCATAAGGAACCATGCGCGTCATTATTCCGCCTCCCCCTCACCGGCAGAAGTGACGGCCTGCCCTTTGGCGTACGCCTCTACCTCATCACGCAGCCAGTACACGAAGCGGACGGATTCACGATACTTCCTGAGCTTGCCCAGACGATGGAGCTTATACAGATGGTCACGAGAGCACAGCAGCATGGCGCACACTTCCGGCGCACGCATACGGGGGGAAAGAGCATTAGTCATAAAAAAACCTCCTGATACATTCACAGACATTCCGTTGTCTATGTTTGTACAGGAGGTTAGCGCGGCGCAGGGTAGCCAACGCAAGGTAGCCAACTAGCCATTGGCTAGGCTCAGGACTCATTACTTGCCAAAAGGATAAGAAGTTCTTATTGTCGGCATAGGGAGGATGCCATGAAGGAACTTTTTTATCTTTCTCATGAACAGATTGCTCGTATCAAACGCTACTTTCCACGTTCCCATGGCATTCCGAGAGTCGATGACAGACGTGTCATCAGCGGCATTATCTATGTCATCAAGCACGGCCTGCAATGGAAAGATGCTCCGCGCGAGTATGGACCATACAAAACTCTCTACAATCGTTTTATCCGCTGGAGCCGATTGGGTGTCTTTAACAGGATTTTTGCGGAGCTTGTTGAGCAAAACGGCTCCACAACACGCTTGATGATTGATGCCACACATCTCAAGGCACACAGGACAGCAGCAAGTTTGCTGAAAAAAGGGGCCTTTCCCGATGTATCGGACGCACAAAAGGCGGCCTGAATTCAAAACTCCACGCTGTCTGCAATGCCTTCGGTCAACCGTTGGCCTTCCATCTGTCCGGCGGTCAGGTGAGCGATTACAAAGGCGCTGCTGTCCTGCTTGATACTCTGCCGCAGGCCGGGGAGCTTCTGGCGGATAGAGGCTATGATGCCGACTGGTTTCGTCATGCCTTGTCCCGTAAAGGAATCACGCCGTGCATTCCTGGCAGACACAGCCGAAAAACTCCGGTGGTCTATGACAAGGAGGTTTATAAGCAGCGGCACAAGATAGAAATCATGTTTGGCCGACTCAAGGATTGGCGCAGAATAGCCATGCGTTATGACCGTTGTGCACACACGTTCTTTTCGGCCATTTGTCTCGCTGCCATTGTCATCTTTTATATTTAATGAGTCCTGAACCTAGCCAAGCAAAGGTCATTAGCTACCCTTGGCTACCCGCTTTTTCAGCATGTTCTTCGTGTAATTCCTCAACGTACTGACAGACTTTCCGGCAGGGTTAGGGTGAAAGAAATAACCGTTCTCCCTCTGCGACAGGAATTCTTTTTCTTCGTCCAACGCGGCCATGATCTCAACGACAGGGACACGTGCATCAACCAGCTTGGCTACCACGGTAAAAAGCCCGTGGCCTTCATACTCTGCCGGGAACTCTTCACCGTGTGCGTTTTCCTCTGTCTCTCCGTCCGCCTCTGCCTTGCTTTCCAACTCCGCGACTCTTTTCCTGAGCTTGTCGTTTTCGGCCTCAGAATCGGCAAGCGCGGCTTCTAATTTTTTGTTATCTTCTTCTAACACATCGAGATAACTAGGGTATGTATCCATATTATCATCAACTGTATAATCTTCATCAACATCATTTACATCAACAATAACTGCTTCTTCATTATTTTTTGGTTCATAATAATATCTTTCATAAAGAAAATATGGATATTCTTTTTCTATATCATATACTTCTTTTAATAAAATATATACATTATTTCCAGTAAGACATATGAATATTTCATTACCATCTATACTTTCAATTATTTCTAAACGTGTAGGAATTAACCACTTCTCTTTTTCTTCATTTGGAAGTATTAAAGTCCTATCTAAATTAAAAACACTAATTCTACCTATATATTCCAGATATATAATATCTTCATGAGATGCACCTTTCCATCTATTCAAAAGCCATCTAAGTTCAACAACCTTTTCAGTCGTTTTTAGTATGTTTTGTGATTTACCTAGTATTAGTTGTATATGTTTTTTTTCCTGTTCTGTTAATTCTCTTTCCATCGCCACTTCTCACACTCTCCCTTGTGCGCTCCTTCATGGAACCCCGGCAGGCGGTAGGAGTTGCCGCTTTTCGGCGTGGTTCATGACGCCACGCCTAGCCGGGGAAATGGATACTATGCCGTCTGCATGACAAGAGGTTGAATCTGCGTCCAGCTTCCCTTTTCCTGTCGGGCGTTCCAAAGATCGACGGCCCTCTGCAGGTTCAGCCACAAGTCCGGCGTGGTGTTCAAGGCTACAGACAACCGCATGGCCATATCCACCGTTACGGGCGCACGCCCGTTGACAAGAGCGGAAACCGTCTTGCGGGATACCCCTATGCGCTCCGCAAAGCCAGTGATCGTCACGTCCAGCGGTTCAAGATACATTTCTTTCAGCACCTCTCCCGGCATGGACGGCTTTCTTGTACGTTCCATATGTCCCCCTAGTGATAATCCTGATAGTCCACGATATAGGCGTCCCCGTCCTCAAATCGGTATGTTACACGCCAGTTCCCAGAGACAGTGACAGACCACAGCCCGGCCATATCCCCTTTCAGGCGGTGCAGTCTTGAACCGGGAAAATTCATATCCTGCGCATCCGCCGCACTGTCGAGCAGGTCGAGGATCATCCCCAGTCGCCGGGCGTGCTTCGCCTGTATCCCTTTTGTGTTCCCCGTCTGAAAAAAGAGTTCCAGACCTTTATGCGCGAATGTCTTTATCATGTTTATAATGTAACCTATAAAGTTACACCAGTCAACGCCCTTCCTCTCAATTGTGGGGATATTAGGGATAAGGTGTGAATCCTGAAAAAGTGTCGCAGTTGTCGCAAATGTCGCAGCCCCTCTAAGACGAAAATACGCCCATACGGCCCGGCGTTACCGGAGTCATACCGGGAACAAAGGCCGCTCTATTCTTCATCCTGCTTACGATGGGGGAGGAAGTTTTCCCCGGTCACTACGCTTTTCCCTGTGACGGCTTCCAGTTCCTCCCGCGCCTTTCTGGCTATGGAACCGCCCTGTACAGCCGCTTCTTTATTTTCTTTCATGCCGGTAGCATTGACGCTTTCAGCTACCCGTCTTGTCGTCACCTCAGCAAGAGCCGTAAAGACAAGCTCGTCCGTGCTCATATGATCCCGCAGGTTCTGAGACTTGAGTCCCTTCAAATCCTTGTGCTGCTTTACGGAGAGGCCGGACCATTCCTGATGGATGATGTTTGTCAAAATGGCGTATTCCAGCCCCTGTTTGACATCATGAGTACTCCAATAATCCGTCAGCTTGTTTCGCGCCTCCTGCCCCATCATGCGCTGTTCTATCCATTTGTCGGAGCGGCCATGCTGCTTATAGAGCGCCCGTGCCCGATCAATGGCTATGGCAGGGTCGGCCATTTCCTGCATACGCTCATAGCCCACCTGAGCCAGCCACAGCTTTATAGGTTCCGCCTTTGGACTCGGCACGGACTGGATAATGCGCAATATCACGTCAGCCGCAGCAACATCGGAAAGCCTTTTCTTTCCATCCTGCGCGGTCAGCTTCAAACCGTGACAATTTGTCACGGCTTCACTGCCTTCTTTTTTCAGGCGTTGTTTCAGCTTGCGCCAGTAAGCACCGGGATCAGGACTATTCGTCAACGCGCCCACGATATCCACAACGGAAAAATACCAGGTATCCGTCTGCTCATCATAAACACGGCGGATCCCTTTATCCTCGAAAAAGGCTACCTGTTCTGAAATTGTCGGTTTCATTTTTCCCCCTCCTTTTACCTGTACGCCAACAACAACTTTTCCGGCATGGGCGGCACATCCTCGCCATCTCTCAGCGCGTCCACGGTATCCGCCCACCACTGGAGCACCAGCCCCAGCGGTTCCATATATTCGGCGCGATTGTATGCCTGTTCCGTAGAATCTCCGGCAACATGGAATAGAGCACGCTCACAGATCAGCTTTGGTATCCCTGCTTCAAGGGCTAAAGTCTCAAAGGTGGAGCGGAATCCATGCAGGCAATGTTCCCCTTGTGGTATGCCTGCCGCCCGAAGAACTTTTATCAATCCGCCGTTGGATACATGGCCTGTGTTCGAGCCACTGGGGAAGCACCACGCGCCACGGCGGAACATGGCCAGCGCCGTGAACACCTCTTTCATCTGCCGGGAGAGGGGAACGGTATAGCCTCGCCCGTTCTTCGTCTGGGAGAACGTCCAGAGGCCTTTCTTCAAGTCGATATCTTCCCACCTCGCCGCGATCATGTTCCCGTTCCTGACCGGCAGGTAACAGGACAGGCGCATGGCGGCCACAATGGACGGCCCGCTTCTCCCGCTTTCCATGTAAGCCCACAGTTTGCGGAACATGGCCGCAGCCTCTTCCTTGCCGGTAATGGCAGGGTGGTGCTTCGCCTCTCCTCTCCCCTGTCTCGGCACAAGCCTTGTCAGATGATCCGCCGGGGTTCCCTGTATGTATCCGGCGTCAACGGCATAGGAAAAAATCCTTTCTATGAGACCGGCCACACGCCGCGCCTGAGTATGGGCTTCTCTCGCCACCAGCTTGTCTATGATCGGCTTGAGATGTTCCTTCCGGCGTATGTCCACAATAGGGATGTTCTTGATAAATGGGTTGATATGGTTCTCGACGCGCCCCATATCCCCTTGGCGCGTCTTCTCGGTCATATCCTTGCGAATCCTGAAATATTCACCGGCAACAACGGAAAAGGTTTTCTCGGCTTCCTGCTTCTTCCTCTTCGCCTCCGCCAGTTCCTCCCGTCTCTGTTCGTTGGGATTGATCCCCTGCTTCAAAAGCAGCCTGTATTCATCCCTCTTTGCCCTTGCCGCGCTAGGTTCAGGACTCATTAAATATAAAAGATGACAATGGCAGCGAGACAAATGGCCGAAAAGAACGTGTGTGCACAACGGTCATAACGCATGGCTATTCTGCGCCAATCCTTGAGTCGGCCAAACATGATTTCTATCTTGTGCCGCTGCTTATAAACCTCCTTGTCATAGACCACCGGAGTTTTTCGGCTGTGTCTGCCAGGAATGCACGGCGTGATTCCTTTACGGGACAAGGCATGACGAAACCAGTCGGCATCATAGCCTCTATCCGCCAGAAGCTCCCCGGCCTGCGGCAGAGTATCAAGCAGGACAGCAGCGCCTTTGTAATCGCTCACCTGACCGCCGGACAGATGGAAGGCCAACGGTTGACCGAAGGCATTGCAGACAGCGTGGAGTTTTGAATTCAGGCCGCCTTTTGTGCGTCCGATACATCGGGAAAGGCCCCTTTTTTCAGCAAACTTGCTGCTGTCCTGTGTGCCTTGAGATGTGTGGCATCAATCATCAAGCGTGTTGTGGAGCCGTTTTGCTCAACAAGCTCCGCAAAAATCCTGTTAAAGACACCCAATCGGCTCCAGCGGATAAAACGATTGTAGAGAGTTTTGTATGGTCCATACTCGCGCGGAGCATCTTTCCATTGCAGGCCGTGCTTGATGACATAGATAATGCCGCTGATGACACGTCTGTCATCGACTCTCGGAATGCCATGGGAACGTGGAAAGTAGCGTTTGATACGAGCAATCTGTTCATGAGAAAGATAAAAAAGTTCCTTCATGGCATCCTCCCTATGCCGACAATAAGAACTTCTTATCCTTTTGGCAAGTAATGAGTCCTGAGCCTAAGCCCTGTCTCAGGCGCATAGCCGCAGATCAACTTGATGTTGGTCCTGTCTCCGGCTTTACGCCCTATGTATACCCACTTCCCCGCGTTCTTGCCGGTTACGACAAGAGAGAGTGATCCACCGTCTTTGAGCGTGACAGGTTCCCCAGAGCGCAGAGCCTTGCCAACTTCCGACGCGCTCAGCCTGTTGTTTTTGCCTTCCGCCGCTTCTGCCATGATTTCACCCTGTTGCCCTTCTTCTGGTATGTCTTTTTCGCGAAATGGTATGACTCAAAGAGACCTGAAGATACCTCTCCGTGTCTCAGTCATACCGAAAAACATACCGCCCGACAATGACAACCAACCACAAACAGAGGCAACTAGCGATACATGAATACACATAACTAGCTAAAATAAAAGGGCTTCGATTACATCTGACAACAATCGAAGCCCTACAGCAATAATAGTATGGCGGAAAGGGTGGGATTCGAACCCACGTACCGGCTCATCACCGATAACTCGATTTCGAGTCGAGCGCGTTACGGCCTCTTCGCTACCTTTCCGTGGAACGTCCTTGTCTTTTACATGAAGAGCGGCCTGCGGGCAAGCCTTTTTTCCTGAGGAAAAGCGAGTGCCGCTCCACTGCCCTTGAAGGCATCGTGAAAACGGTTCAGCCCGTATTTTTCCACGTTTTCCGGCTTCCCGTGCTCATCTTTCAGGCCGCGCCGGCTTTAGACACTACAGGGGAAGATTCCGCCTTTCGTCCATATCGGCATGGAGCTGCGCTATAAGCGCATCCAGCCCGTCGAAACGGCGGTCCTTGCGCAGCAGGGCAAGGAAACGCACTTCCAGTCTGCGGCCGTAAATATCTCCCGAAAAATCCATGATGTGCGTTTCCAGCGTGAGCGCGGAGCCGTCGAAGGTGGGATTCTTGCAGAAGCTGGTTACGGCCATGCGCCATTCGCCCGCGCCGTCCAGAAGCCGCGCAGACGTGGCATATACGGCAGGAGCCGTCATGGCCTGAGCAGGGGCGACGTCGAGGTTGGCGGTGGGAATACCGAGCAGCGGCCCGCCGCGGCCTTCCCCGTGTACCACTTCTCCCTGTACGGAAAACGGCCTGCCGAGAAGACGGTTCGCCTCCTCCAGCCTGCCTTCGGCAAGGGCTTTGCGGATACGCGTGGAGCTCACGGGAGCGCCGTCCTTCATCACCGCCCCCACCTGAGTGACGTGGGCAAAAAGTTCTCCCAGCCGATCCGCCCCGGCATGATCCCGCCCCATGCGGAAATCATACCCTATGAACAGATCACGCACGCCGAGTCCTTCCTGAAGCACACAACGGCAGAAGTCATCCGCGCTGCGTGCCGCCAGTTCCCGGTTGAAGGGCAGAAGCAGTACGGCATCCACACCCTCCGCCTCCAGGTATTCCAGACGCTGGGCCGTGGAGCAGAGAACCTTGGGCGAGCAGGCGCAGAGAACGGAGGCAGGATGCGGGTCGAACGTAACGGCCACCGCAGGCATACCCTCGGCATGGGCGTGCTCCACCGTGCGGTGAAGCAGTTCCTGATGCCCGAGATGAACGCCGTCGAAATTGCCGACGGTAGCCGTGCAGCAGTCCCACTCCGCCTGTGCGCGCAGCGTTTTCGGATCGGAAGCCATGTGCATGGGACTACTTGGCCGCCGTATTCGTATTCGCAAGCGCCATTTCCACGGCGTCCGCAAAATTTTCCATGGGCAGCGCGCCGCGCAGAACCATGTTGTTCACAAGGAAATACGGCGTCCCCACAAAGCCAAGCGCATTCGCGTCGGCAGCATCACCGGCCAGCACGGCGTCCAGTTCCTTCGTCCTGCTCCTTACCGAAGCTTCAAGCGTCTTCGCATCATAGCCCACTTCCGACGCGATGGCGCGGAGCGTGGCAAGAGCGCTTTCTTCCACCTGCTTCTGCCGGTCGAAAATGAGCGCGTACATCTTCCATGCCCTGGCCTTGTCCATCTGATAGGCGGCAATGAACCATTCCGCAGCGATGCGGCCCGATTCCGTCTTGGGGACCTGCTTGAAGATGAGACGGATCTTGCCGGGATAACGCTTCATGAGATTACCCACGGTGTAGGCAGCCTGATGGCAATAGGTGCATACGAAGTCGGAAAAGGCGATGATGGTCACGGGCGCGTTGTCGGGCCCGCCCGCAGGCCGTCCTTCCAGAGCCACCTGCTTGGGTTCCCTGATATCCTTCTCCCACTGCTGGAGGAGCACGGCGCGACGCCTTTTGTCGGAGCCCATCTGCACAATGTCGAGCACTTCCTCGCTGTGTTGCTTCAGCACGTTCAGAATGAGTTCGGGGTGTTCGCTCAGAATTGCCTCAAGCTGCGCGGCAGGATCGGCCGCGGGGGCGGATGCAGGGGCGGCATACGCGCCTCCGGCCGCCGCAAGAGCGCCGGAAAGCAACGCAAGGGTCAAACATATATGACGAAAAAAAGACATGATAAGCTCCTTTTGCGCGACTATATCTTTTTCATATCAGGCTGACAAGACAAAGCGGGACAAGGAAATATTACCGTATCTTTCCCGCATGACGACTCCCTTTCCCTGAAAAGTAGAAAAAAGGAACGGCGCGCAGCCGCCGGTCAGCAGGTAACCATGCTGACGGCAAGACCGCCCATGGAGGTTTCCTTGAATTTATGACTCATTTCCCTGCCGGTTTCCGCCATGGCGGCAATGGCCGCATCCAGAGAAACGCGGTGAGCCTCGGGGCGCGTTCCCGTGCTGATGAGCGACGCGTTGAAGGCCTTGACCGCCCCCATGGCATTGCGCTCAATACAGGGAATCTGCACATAACCGCCCACGGGATCGCAGGTGATGCCGAGGTGATGCTCCAGGGCGACTTCCGCGGCGTTTTCCACATAGCGGGAGGGATTGCCCTGCGCATCGGTGAACATGGCGGCCGCCATGGCTGAAGCCACCCCGATTTCCCCCTGACAGCCCACTTCCGCCCCGGCGATGCTGGCGTTGTGCTTGGCAATGAAGCCCACGGCCGCAGCCGCAAGAAAGCCCTCGCGGATGGCGCGGTCGCCGATGAACATGTCGTGACGCATGGCATACACCAGCGCGGGCATGACGCCTGCGGAACCGCAGGTGGGTGCGGTAACGATGACGCCGCCTGCGGCGTTCTCCTCCGAAGCGGCAAAGGCGTAGGCGTTGAGTCCGGCAAGGAACTTGACAGGGGAATCCCGAAGCGCCAGCGCACGTTCGCGCAGCATGTGCGCCTTGCGTTCCACCTTGAGCGGTCCGGCAAGATAGCCGCTGCCCTCAAGCCCGTGCTTCACCGACTCCTCCATCCTGTCCAGAAGCTCGTTCAGCCCGTCGATGATGGTGGTGCGCGAAGCTCCGGTAATGGCCGCCTCATTGGCCAGCATGATTTCGTAGATGTTCAGGCCCTGACTGCGGACGATGTTCCTCAGCTCCTTCATGTTGCCGTAGGGATACACGGGGTCGCCGAGTTCCGGGGCCTTCCACCCGTCCCACTGTACGAAACCGCCGCCCACGGAATAATAGGCCTTCTCAAAGAGTATCGCGCCCGCCGCGTCGTGCAGTTCGGCAAGGAGCGTGTTGCTGTAGGGATAGTTGTGCACGACGGCGTCGTGCACGATATCGGAAAGGGAAACAAGCGCGCTGCCTACGCCGAGTTCCACACGATATTCCCGGGCGGGTTCCGCAGAAAGCTTTGACAGAAAGCCCTGAGGGCAGTCTTCCGGGCGTACCCCGAGAATGCCCGCAAGCACGGCGGCGTCGGTGCCGTGGCCTTCGCCCGTGGCGCTCAGAGAACCGAAAAGACGCACCCGTATGCGCGAGGCGCGGGCCAGCACTTCGCGGGGCAGCCCGGCGCAGTCTGCGGAAAAAAGACGGCCCGCCGTCATGGGGCCTATGGTGTGCGAGCTCGAAGGGCCGGGTCCGACCTTGAACAGGGAAAAAAGGGAGGTGATGATGGGCCGCATGGCAGAAATTCCCGGTGGATATCCGTTTGACGGTGACGCGGCATGGGCGGAGCGGAAACGCTCCCGTGCCGCGTGAAGACCCCGCCCGGAAAACGGAGCGGGGCGCATACAAAGCGGGGGAGCTCCCGCTCCCCCGGAAAGAAAACTACATCTGATCCGAGCTGTTCTTTTCTTCGGCTTCCAGATCGTCGGTATGCTTGAGTATCTCCTCAAGCTGAATGTCGCCGCAAAGAACGCCCACGATTTCATCGTTCTCATCCGTCACGGCCTGGGAGACGGAAAGAATGAGCGCTCCGGTGTACTGCGACTGGTACACGTCGGTAACGTGCAGCTCGCCGTCCTGCATGGGCATCTTGAACCAGCCTCTGTCGGAATAGTCATAGCCCGGATCGGGCAGATGCCCGTACTTGCCGGTATTGGCCTCGTCCGCCACCACGGCCTTGAGCAGCTTGCCCTTCGCATCGGTAAGGGTGATGAACTGTATATAGGGATAGTGATCGGCAAAGCTCTGCAGGGCGTTGTTGCGCTCTTCCTGCGTGGCGCTTGCACGGCAGGCGTCGGCAAGACGCATCATGATGCCGGAGGCGAGGCGGCTCGCCACCCTCTTGAGCTTCTGCAGCTCGGAAACGAAAAGCTCGGGCATGAACTGGCGCACAAGGGCGAGCATTTCCTTGTTGGAGAAGGAGGTATTGCGCCCGGCTTCGTAGGCCTGCATGATGGCGTTGTATATCTGGCCCACGGCAGGGTGCTTCTTGGTCACGCGGCGGCTTTCGTCCAGTTCCAGATTGCTGTTGATCCAGTAGGCCACGCCCGCACGTCCGGACTTGTCGGTAATGATGATGGGCACGGGGCGGTTGAGTATCTTCGCGGTATCGAAGATATTGTAGATTTCCTCGTTCTTGGAAAGACCGTCCACATGAACGCCCGCGCTCGTGGCGTTGAAGTCGCTCCCCACGAAGGGATAGTTCGGCGGAATGGCGTATTCCAGCTCCTTGGCGAAATATTCGGCGATTTCGGAAATCACCGTGGTATCCGCCACGTCGTCGTTGCCCGTGAGGGAAATGTATTCCATGACCAGCGCTTCCACAGGCGTGTTGCCCGTGCGCTCGCCGAAGCCGAGCAGGGTGCCGTTCACCGAGGCACAGCCGTACAGCCAGGCCGTGACGCCGTTGACCAGCACCTTGTGAAAGTCGTTGTGGCCGTGCCATTCCAGCCACTGACCGGGCACGCCCGCCTCGTCGGTGAAGGCGCGCACGATCCCCTGCACCGAACGCGGAAGCGCCGCTCCGGCATAGGGCACGCCGAAGCCCATGGTGTCGCACAGGCGTATCTTCACCGGCATGGAGGCCTTGCGGGCAAGCTCCATGAGACGCGCGGCAAAGGGCAGGCAGAAGCCGTGTATGTCCGCGCGGGTGACGTCTTCAAAATGGCAGCGCGGCACGATGCCCCATTCCAGGGCACGTTCCACGATGCGCAGATAGTCGTCCATGGCCTGCTGCCGGGTCTTCCCTAATTTAAGGTATATGTGATAGTCCGACACGCTGGTGAGCAGCCCCACCTCGTCGAATTCCATATCCCTTGCAATGCGCAGATCCTCTTCCTTCGCGCGTATCCAGCCCGTCACCCGGGGGAAACGGTAGCCGCGGGCGCGACAGGTTTCTATGGCCTTGCGGTCCTTGGCGGAATACATGAAGAATTCCGAAGCCTGAATGAGCCCGCTCTTGCCGCCGAGCTTGTGCAGCAGATCGAAGATATGGGCGATCTGCTTCACCGTGTACGGAGGTCGGGCCTGCTGCCCGTCACGGAAGGTGGTATCGGTAATGAAGCACGGGTCCGCCGGGCGGGGGGCTATGATGGTGCCGTCGAATCCGATGCGCCCGATTCTGGTATAGGGGAAAAGTTCGCGGTAAAGCTGGGGGTCGGCCCGCTCTTCAAGGTGAAGACTGCGCTCGGAACTTTTCTTGAAAAGAATCATTGTACCTCCGTATGGCCGCCCGTCGGGACAGACCTTTTTTCAGGAATGCAACATCATACCTGTTAAAACAGGAAAAATAAAGTATTATGCCTTCCGTTAAATTTTCCTTCCGCTTTCCGCCCGGCAGGAGGAAACGACGGCAAAAAAATTAAATCCGTCCCGCACTTTGTTCTTTTTTTCCCTTGGCTTTTTCCGGCAGGAACCTGCCCGGATACTTTTTCCCGAAAAATAACATCCAGCATTTCAACATATTATAAAACAGCCGTTCCCAACGCGCTCCTCCGCTTCCCTCCGCTCGTTCCTTTCTGGAACCACTTCCGCCCGGCGCAGCACTTGAAAAAAAAGCCGTTTTATGGCTTAATTATTGAAAACACAGTTTTTTTCACCCTTTTTCCCTCTATGGGGAGCCAGACTGGCTTGTGAACAGAACCGGAGCTATTGTGCTCCCCCCTAAAATAGGGTAGTAACGGAGTTACACGCTGTAAGGCCGGGACTTGTACTGTGCCCTCGCACATCCGGCCCAGTATTGGTGTATCAGGGGTCGCTCTGTCTGAACGGAAAGTTTTTCCGGCTCATTGGTTGGCAAAGCGACAGACCCATAATCAACCATGTGGAGGTAAGGCAATGGCGAAACATGCAACCCCCCTGTTGGACCAGCTCGAATCCGGGCCCTGGCCCAGCTTTGTATCTGATATCAAGCAGCTTGCCGCGAGCAGAGCCGAAAACGCTCAGGGCTTGGATTATCAGATTCCCAGCGATGCCCCCGAGGATCTGCTGGGTGTCATGGAACTTTCCTATGAAGACAAGGAAACGCACTGGAAGCACGGCGGCATCGTGGGCGTGTTCGGTTACGGCGGCGGCGTTATCGGCCGTTACTGCGACCAGCCCGAAAAGTTCCCCGGCGTGGCCCATTTCCATACCGTCCGCGTGGCTCAGCCTTCCGGTAAGTTCTACAGCACCGAATACCTGCGCGGCATCTGCGACATCTGGGATCTGCGCGGCTCCGGTCTGACCAACCTGCACGGCTCCACCGGCGACATGGTGCTCATCGGCACCCAGACTCCTCAGCTCGAAGAAATCTTCTACGAACTGACCCACAAGATGGACGTCGACCTCGGCGGTTCCGGCTCCAACCTGCGTACCCCCGCCGCCTGCATGGGCATGTCCCGCTGCGAATACGCCTGCTACAACACCCAGCTCGCCTGCTACCAGCTCACCCAGGACTACCAGGACGAACTGCATCGCCCCGCCTTCCCCTATAAGTTCAAGTTCAAGTTCGACGGCTGCCCCAACGGCTGCGTGGCCGCTATGGCCCGTTCCGACTTTGCCGTGGTCGGCACCTGGAAGGACGACATCAAGATCGACCAGGATGCCGTGAAGGCCTATGTGGCCGGTGAGTTCGCTCCCAACGCCGGCGCTCACTCCGGCCGCGACTGGGGCAAGTTCGACCTCCAGAAGGAAGTCATCGACCTCTGCCCGAGCCACTGCATGAGCTGGGACGGCAACAAGCTGTCCATCGACACCGCGAACTGCGTGCGCTGCATGCACTGCATCAACACCATGCCCCGCGCTCTGCATGTCGGTGACGACCGCGGCGCCTCCATCCTCGTCGGCGCCAAGGCCCCCATTCTCGACGGCGCTCAGATGGGCTCCCTGCTCGTTCCCTTCATTCCCGCGGAAGAACCCTTCGACGAAATCAAGTCCGTCATCGAAAAGATCTGGGACTGGTGGATGGAAGAAGGCAAGAACCGCGAACGTGTTGGCGAAACCATCAAGCGTCTCTCCTTCCAGAAGCTGCTTGAAGTGACCGAAATCCCGGCCATTCCTCAGCACGTCATCGAGCCCCGCACGAACCCCTACATTCTCTTCAAGGAAGAGGACGTGCCCGGCGGCTGGACCCGTGACATCGCTGCTTACCGTCAGCGTCACCTGCGCTAATCAGAGAGGAGAGCAAAAATGGCTTTTATTTCTTCCGGTTACAATCCTGCAAAACCCATGGAAGGTCGTATCTCCGATATCGGACCCCGCAAGTACGACTCCTTCTTCCCTGAGGTCATTGCCAAGAACTTCGGCAAGTGGCTCTACCACGAAATTCTGGAACCCGGCGTGCTCATGCATGTGGCCGAAAGCGGCGACAAGGTGTACACCGTCCGCTGCGGCGGCGCCCGTACCATGACCACCGTGCACATCCGTGAAATCTGCGAAATCGCCGACAAGTACTGCGACGGTCACGTTCGTTTCACCACCCGTAACAACATCGAGTTCATGGTGACCGATCCCAAGGTTCTTGAAGAACTGAAGGCCGACCTTGCTTCCCGCAAGTTCCCCGGCGGTTCCTACAAGTTCCCCATCGGCGGCACCGGCGCCGGTGTGACCAACATCGTGCACACCCAGGGCTGGCTGCACTGCCACACCCCCGCCACCGACGCCTCCGGCCCGGTGAAGGCCCTGATGGACACCGTGTTCTCCGACTTCCAGAACCATCGTCTGCCCGCCCCCGTGCGCATCTCCCTGGCCTGCTGCCTTAACATGTGCGGCGCCGTGCACGTTTCCGACATCGGCGTCGTGGGTATTCACCGCAAGCCCCCGATGATCGACCAGGAATGGGTTGACCAGCTCTGCGAAATTCCTCTGGCCGTCGCCGCCTGCCCCGTGGCCGCCGTGCGTCCCGCCAAGGAAGAACTCGACGGCAAGAAGATCAACACCGTGGCCATCAAGCAGGAACGCTGCATGTACTGCGGTAACTGCTACACCATGTGCCCCGCCCTTCCCATCTCCGACGGCGAAGGCGACGGCGTGCTCATCATGGTCGGCGGCAAGATCTCCAACCGTATCAGCCGTCCCAAGTTCTCCAAGGTCGTCGTTTCCTACATCGAAAACGAACCGCCCCGCTGGCCTACGCTGTGCGCCACCGTCAAGCGCATCCTTGACGTGTACGCCGAAAACGCCAACAAGTACGAACGCCTGGGCGACTGGGCCGAACGTATCGGCTGGGAAAAGTTCTTCGAACTGACCGATCTGGAATTCACCCCCCAGCTCATCGACGACTTCCGCGAACAGGCCTACTTCAGCTGGCGTCAGTCCACCCAGTTCAAGTTCACTGAACTGGCCGCTGAAGCCTACAAGGGCGCCGAAGCCCACGCCGAAGCTTCCAACGCCGGCGTGACCGAAGAAGACAAGACTCTGGTGTACAACTGGCTGGTGGAAAAGACCAGCAAGCCCGGCGCCAAGACCAAGTTCTACTTCAACCAGTTCCTCGAACTGTTCCCCGGCTCCAGCCCCCGCAAGGTCAAGAACGTCCTCACCGCTCTGGTGGACGACGAAAAGGTGGCTTACTGGTCCTCCGGTTCCACCACCATGTACGGCCTCAAGGGCGCCGGCAAGCAGGGCGCTACTGAAGAAGGCGAATAATATCGCCCGCTGAAGGGCAAGGGCCGCCTGCGCGGCCCGCGCAAGCTTCAGCAAAGCCGAAACATGAAGGGGAAGATCTTCCGGGATCTTCCCCTTTTTCGATGGGGCCGCCGCCGGAAGCTCCGCCGTGCCGAAATCCGGGCCGCCCCGTTCCCTCCGGGAAGCTCCCGTGCCTTTTACGGGAAAAAACGGCGGAAGCATTCTCCGAAGATTCCGCATCCTCCGCGGGGTGCCGCTGTCTTCTGCCCTCCCCGGCAGGGCAAAGCCCCGGGGAAAAGCGCATAGGCAGGCCCCCTCGGAACAGACGCGGTCTTCCCATGCGCTTTTCCGGCACGGAAGAAAAACACGCGGCACGGAGCGACGCAGGGAACAACTACCGGGCATTTCCGACATTCGGGGCGAAATTCCGCCGGCAGCAATCTTCCGCCTTGGACGGATGAGGCGGCCGCCCCGTTCTCCCCCTCAGGATTCCTTACGCTGCGTACAGGCGCACATCACCTTTTTCCCCCTCATGCTCATGGAACAGGCAAGACTCGTTATTTCCGGGCTTTCCGGAGGAAGCGGCAAGACTCTGGTTTCGCTGGGACTCACGCGGCTTTTCGCCCGACGCGGCCTTGCCGTGCAGCCCTGCAAGAAAGGACCGGACTACATCGACTACGCATGGCTTGCTCTTGCCGCAGGAAGGCCTGCCGCCTGCCTGGACCCGTATTTTCTGGATGACGCCGCGCTGCTGCGCCGCTTTTCCCTTACCTGCGCCAGACGCCCGGCCGACATGGCCGTCATCGAAGGCAACCGGGGACTTTTCGACGGCCGCGATGTGGAAGGCTCCTGCTCTACCGCACATGTGGCACGCCTTTTGAAGGCTCCCGTCATCCTTACCATGAACTGCGCCAAAATGACGCGCACGGCGGCCGCCGTGGTTTCGGGCATCGCCCGTTTCGAGCCGGAGCTGAACCTTGCGGGCGTCATGCTGAACAACGTGGCGGGCGAACGCCACGGCTCCATGCTGCGCCGCGCCGTGGAAACCTATACCGATATCCCCGTCGTGGGCATTCTGCCGCGCCTGCATCACAATCCTCTGCCGGAACGGCACATGGGGCTGTCTCTGGACGAGGCCGATCCGGCAGCTCACGCCGTGCTGGACTCTCTGGCCGATCTTCTGGAAAACAACAGCGATACGGAACGCATCCTTGCCCTCGCGCGTACCGCGCCCTCTCTTCCCGACCTGCCCTGTGAGGAAAAGCAAAAAGAAGCGCACGGAGGCCCTCTCATCGGCTATGTGCACGACAAAGCGCTGTGGTTCTATTACGAAGAAAATCTGGAAGCCCTGCGCGCAGCAGGCGCACGGCTGGTACGCCTGAGCCTTTTTGACGACGCTCCGTGGCCGGACATCGACGGGCTCTATCTCGGCGGAGGCTACCCTGAACTTTTTGCCGATGAAATCAGCGCCTCGCCGCACCTTGCAGACATACGCGCCCTTTCCCTGGCGGGCCGCCCCATTTACGCGGAATGCGGAGGCTTCATGATACTGTGCGACGCGCTGACGCTCGATGACGGCCCCCGCCCCATGGCGGGGATTCTGCCGCCGCGCCCGCGTTTTTTCCGCCGTCCGCAGGGGCTCGGTTATGTGACGGCCCGCGTCGCCGCTCCCAACCCCTTCCATCCTCTGGGAAGCGTATGGCACGGGCATGAATTCCACTATTCCCGCTGCGAGTGGCCGCAGGGGCTTCTGCCCCCGTGCTGTCTCGAGCTTTCTCCGGGAACAGGCATGTATGAAAAAGACGGCATCCGTTACGACGGACTTCTCGTGCGCCGTACCTTCGCCTGCTGGACGCACCTTTTCGCCCCTGCCGTGCCGCACTGGGCGGAAAACTTCGTCCGTGCCTGCGCCGAGGATGCCGCAGCCGGATGAACACGGAAAAGATACCTGCGACAATGCGCCTCTTTCTGCCTCTCCGAGCAGGGAAGACATCACGCTCCGCCTCGAATGTCATTAACCGATAATGCTTCGGGACGCTGTCGGCTTCTCCGCTTTTTCCTCACGGTCCGCCGACATCTCGCCCATGCCGGGGCGCATCTTTGCGTATCTTCTGCCGGATGCTCCCTTCATCTCCGCGCGTAGGCATGGAGGTGCAACGAAACGCCATCCCCCAGACCGGCTTTCGCCCTACCGCAGAAATACCATCACCGTGTCTTTTCCCCTTACAGGCCGGCTGCGGACCAGCCATGCCTCGATTCCGCACGCCTGCACCATGCCCTTTCCGCCTTGCATCGCCTCCGGCTTTCTGCCGCATGATGCACGTCTCTTCGGGCAAACGCCGTTTACTGCTGCGATAACGAGAGGCCTTCCCGCTCAGGTTCCCCTCTCCCCGATTCACGGCCCCCTTCCAGAAAAAAAAGCCCGGAAGACGAAACTCCGGGCTTTGCAGAAAACATTCCTCAAGGGCATACGGAAAAGTACGGCCGTATTATGCGTGCATCATGCCGCGCCTTCGTTCCAGCCTGCGCCCCAGCCACGCCCAGAAGCAGGAAACCAGAAGATACATGGCCGCGGTGACGAGCCACAGTTCAAAGGTCATACGGGAAACGGCCATGACTTCCAGGCTCTGGAAGGTCAGTTCCGGCAGCGATATGGCCGAGGCCAGCGCCGTTTCCTTGAATACGGAAATGCACTGTCCCGTCAGCGGCGGCAGCATGAGCCGGAAGGCCTGCGGAGCGATCACCCAGCGCATCTGCTGCCAGGGATTCATACCGAGGGACGCCGAAGCATCCCACTGCGTTCTGTCCACGGCCTCCAGCGCCCCGCGCACGATTTCCGCCACATAGGCCCCGGAATACACGCCGAGGGTGAGCACGGCGGCGGCCATGCGGTCCATCTGCCCCTGCGGGGCGAAAAGAGCCGTTATCAGCGACTGAGCCCAGGCGGGCATGGCGGCCACCGTATCTTCCAGATACAGAAACGGTTCGGAAAAGAAGGACCCGGCAAAGAAATACACAAGGAAAAGCAGCACCAGCGGCGGCGTATTGCGCAGCACGGTGATGTACAGCACGGCGGGCAGGGCCGCAAGCCCCCTCTGACGCGCGGAAAGCGCTCCCACAAGGCCCCCCGTGACCAGCGCCACAAGAAGAGACCAGAAGCCCAGGCGCAAGGTGGCGAACAGTCCCTTGAGCAGCATACCCGCCTGCCACGCGCCGGAGGCATCGCGCGAAACGATGTACGGCCCGAGAGCCGCCCAGTCCCAGGCGTGCCGCGTCACACTCATGGAACGCCACACGAAAGCCAGAACCAGCGCGGCCACCGCTGCGGCGAGAAGCGCATCCCAGCCGTTCAGCCGGCTCCACGAACGCGGAGCGGAGTGGCCGGGAATGAAGTTCAGTTGAGTCTGCTTTGCCATGCGTCGGATTTGAACCAGTAGTCGCGGCGTTCCTGAAGCCAGCCTTCCTCTTCCACAAGCCGGATCCAGTTGTCGAACACGTTGAGGGTATCGAAGTCTCCCTTGACCACGGCAAAGGCCACAGGCTGCATGGCCAGCCCCGTTTCAAACTTCTGCACCAGCGTATCGCCGTGCTTCAACGTTTCCATGGCGGGAAGCGGCGCGCTGGACATGAAAGCATGGGCGCGGCCGGAAAGCACTTCCTCCACGGCGGGGGCTTCGTCATTGAACATTCTCAGGCTCGCCCGGGGAAAGAGCCTGGCCGCAGCCGCGGCGGCGGTAGTGCCGGTACGCACGGCAATGGTCACGCCTTCCGCATTCAGATCCTCAAGTCTGTTGATGGCGGAAGCCTTTTCCCTGTTCAGCGTCACGTCCACATAGGCATGATCGTAGGGCACGGAAAAATTCACGGAAAGCAGGCGCTGCGGAGTCACGCTCATGCTGCCGATGATGACGTCGAACTTGCCGGAAAGCAGCGCAGGAATGATCCCGTCCCAGTTGGTGGGCACAAGCTGAAGCTTCACGCCGAGGTCGGCGGCCAGCCTTTCGGCCACGTCGATTTCAAAGCCGATGTATTTTCCGTCCTTATCCTGCATGGCCCAGGGGACGAAGGAAGAAAAGCCCACGCGGAGCGTGCCGCGCCGCACCACCTTTTCCACAACGGATTCGCGGTCGGCTGCGCTGCTCTGGGAAGGAAGACAGAATGCCAGCCCCAGAGCCAGAAGAAAAACGGCGAGACAGTGTTTCATATATGCTCCTTTCGTTCCAGAAGCCGGGCAGGAATACTGACCAGCGAGGTGAGAACGAGGTACACGGCTGCGGCAAGCAGCCACATTTCAAAGCTGAGAAAGGTATCGGTAATGATGACGCGGGTACGCATGGTCAGATCGGCCACGGCAATGGCGCTCACCAGCGAGGTATCCTTGACGAGAGAGACCAGCTGACCGACCAGCGCGGGCAGAATCTGCCGCGCCGCCTGCGGAACAATCACCAGTCGCGCCGCAAGGCCCACGGGCATCCCCAGACTGAGCGCCGCTTCCCACTGGCCGCGGGGCACGCCCATGACGCCCGCACGGAATATTTCCGCCACATACGCGCCTTCAAACAGGCCGAGGGAAATCACCGCAGCCCAGAAAGGCCCCAGCCCGACAACCGGCGCAACCACGAAATACACCATGAAAAGCTGCATGAGCAGCGGCGTATTGCGAAGCGCCCCCAGCGCAAGAAACGAAACCGCCCTCGCCACGGGCGAGGAACAGAGACGCATGGCCGCGAAAAGCGCGCCCGAAAAAAGGGAAAGCGCAAGGCCCGCCAGCGTAAGACGCAACGTGACGAGGAGCGCTTCGCAAAGCGCTCCCGGCCGGAAGGAGCCGTCCTCCCACACGCCCACAAAGCGCCACACGCGATACCATTGCCAGCGGTACTGTTCCGATGCGGTATCCACGAACCACCAGCCGAGGGCGAGCATGAAGGCAAGAAGCAGCGCAGGCCTCCACAGGGCCTTCATACGCCGCCTTGCGGCAAACTCGACGCAGAGATCGGGCATGGGCTCCCCTTCAGCGGCTCAGCGAACTCTCTTTCAGCGAAGAGCCCTCTTCCAGTTTCTTTTTCATGGAACGGCTGTCCGGGGCCTGCGTCACCACGGCCTGCCCCTGCAGGTATTCCACGGCATTGCTTTCCACAAGCTCCCCTGCCGAGGCGTCGCTCTGCACCTTTACCCTGTTGTACACATGATCGAGCACCATGAGCACATAGGGCTGAAGAACGGGTGTCTTCAGGTCGATAATGACGAGATAGTATTCCCGGAAACGGCGGGGGGTATCCGTATAGCCGGAACGGCACATCACAAGCCAGTCGTCCGTACCGTCGTTGTTCCAGTCCGTGACGGCCACAAGTTCCAGCTCCACCCGGTTCATGCCGTCTTCCATGACGGCACGGTTGTCGTTCAGCGTCACCTTTGCGTCGGCACTGAGCAGAGCGCGGAAGGTAGGAGCCACCGCCACCTTGGAGTTGGGGAAGCGGAACGCCGGAGAAAGCCGGTCCACCAGCGTTCTGCCCGCATCGGACGGGCGGGAGGAAAACATGGGGGAATACCAGTTGCCTTCGGCATCCACCATGTTCTTTTTCAGCATCACCGGCCGCATGGCCCGGGACATGGCCACGAACTGCCCGCCGTCCAGCGCGTCCACCATGCGGCAATCCTGCGGAGCGCAGGCAGCCAGCCCGAGGCAGGCGCCGAGCGCAAGGCAGGCACAGAATCTGTTCATCATCGTTCCTTCTTCAAAAGAGAGGTTCTTGCTGTTCATCACAGGCAGCATTCTGCCCGTACCGCCGGGACTTCGCCGCTGCAAAGCCCGGATCTATGATAACCATTCCCTCCGCCAGATTTCCCTGCGGAAAGTTCCCGAGGCGGCTTTTCTCAGTCGCCGCCCTTTTTCAATCCGCAGCGCGGACACAAGGAAAAAAGTTCGCATTCTCCGCAGGCGGGCTTGCGCGCATCGCATACGTCGCGCCCGAACCACACCAGACGGTGATTCACGTCTCCCCACTCCTCCCGGGGAAAGAGAAGCATGAGATCCTTTTCTATCCGCACAGGATCGGTATGTTCCGTCAGCCCCAGGCGGAAGGAAAGCCGCTTGACGTGCGTATCCACGGCAAGGCCTTCGTTGATGCCGAAACCACCCCAGAGCACCACGTTGGCCGTCTTGCGCGCCACCCCCGGAAGAGTGACGAGTTCCGCTATGGTGTGCGGAACCTCGCCCCCGAACACTTCGGTCACGCGTTTTGCCGCGCCGAGAAGATTTTTCGCCTTGTTGTGGTAAAAGCCGGTAGGCCGTATCACGGTCTCAAGCTCCTCCTGCGTGGCCTCCGCCAGCTCTGCGGGGCCGGGCCAGCGACGGAAAAGCTCCGGCGTGATGGTGTTCACACGGGCGTCGGTGCACTGTGCGGCGAGCACGGTGGCCACCAGAAGTTCCCACGGATTTTCATGCACAAGCATGGTTTCCGGCACGGGATAGCGCTTTTTTAAAAGCTCAAGCACGGCCAGCGCGCGACCGGCCTTTTCCTTTTTCTTCATCCGGTGTTCCTCTGCGGGAGGCCATTTCCTGCCCCGCCGCTTCTGCTCCGCAGACGTTGCAGGCCGTGAGCGGCCCCTCCCTCCGAAACGGAGTCTCTTTCATAATCATCCTATTTTCACCAGCACAAATCAACCGTTATTTTCCCGGACAAAAGGCATGTGTCTGAGGAATCTTTCCGCAACGTTCCGCCTTTGCCCTGAGCGCGCCTTCTCTTCGCCGTACGGCTGCGGCAGGGCGCACCGCCTGCCCTACCCGGAGCCTCGACAGGGCGTCGCGGCCAGGCTGTCCGCCATGCCCCCTGTTCTCATGAAATCCCGCTCTGCCCTGACGCGGCTCACCGCAGGCAATCCGTCCTCTCTTCCAGCAGCCCGGGCGTCCGTCGCCATGCCGCCAGAGCGACACAGGGAACCTCCGTGGGGCGGGTGCAGCGGCAGATTCCTGCGGAACCATCCCATGGCTTTTCTGAAAGTCCGTCGCCCCTCCGCAACCAGCGCCCCTCTTCCCTCCGGGAGTCATCCGCAAGGCGGACTCTCCGGGCGATACCTTTTCCGCAACGCCTCCGGCCCGGTCTGTTCGACCGCTTCGCAGCACGGATTCATCGCGCCCCGCACCTTCTCCCTCTCATGCTTCCTTCCGCAGTCGCGGCAATTCCGATGAGCCCCTGAAAAGACCGGTACAGCCTGCCTGTCTTCCGGCATAATAAATTCGATATCGAACCAATTATCCAATACCATGCCCCTTGTCAAGAAAGGAAGCGCCGGCGAACGTCTCCCGCTTCCGGCGCAGGCCCAAAACATAACCGCCGGACAAGGCATTCACGGGTTCCGAAAAAATTCCAGCAACGCTTTTCTCCCCGTCGCGCTCCCTTATCCGCCCCGGCCATACTTCCGGCGTCTCTTCCGCCCGTTGCGGCAGAATACGGAAAAAAACATTCCTCCACGGGGGCATACTTGTCAAAGCCCCCCCGCTGCCGCTAAAAAAGAGGAAAACTCCGTGCCGCGCGGCACGGACAAACACCTTTACGGAGCCCTGCATGATCCACGTTTCCGGTTCTCTCGCCTTCGACCGCATCATGACCTTTCCCGGCCATTTTGAAGAGCATATTCTTCCCGAAAAGCTGCACTTTCTGAACGTATCCTTCCCCATCGACCGCCTTGAGGAAAAAATGGGCGGCACGGCGGGCAACATCGCCTATTCCCTTTCGCTGCTCAAGGAACGCTCCGCCATATACGGCAGCGTAGGCAAGGATTTCGCCGCCTACGGCAGAAGACTCGCCTCCATGGGCATCGACCTTTGCGGCGTGAAGGTCGACGAAGACGATTTCACCGCCTGCTGCTACATCATGACCGACAGAAGCAGCAACCAGATCAACGCCTTTTCTCCCTCGGCCATGAAAAGTCCCGTCTTTCCGGAAAAGACTCCCGCCCTCGCCGAAGGCGACTGGGGCCTCGTGGCCCCCGGCAATGTGGACGACATGGTGAACTTCCCCGCCTTTTACCGGGAGCAGGGCATTCCCTATATTTTCGATCCCGGTCAGCAGATCACCGTTCTCGGCGGGGAGCAGCTTGCCTCCGGTCTCACCGGAGCCCATGTGCTCATCGGCAACGACTATGAAATACAGCGTGTGGAGAATATGACGGGTCTTTCCCGCGAAGAACTGCTCGACCGCGTGGAATTTCTCATCATCACCTTCGGCGGCAAGGGTTCCACCATTCTGCACAAGGGCGCCAAGCCCTACGACGTGCCCGCCGTGACGCCGAAAACCGTTTCCGATCCCACCGGCGCGGGCGACGCCTACCGCGCGGGGCTGCTCAAGGGGCTGCACAGCGGTATGGGCATCGCCTTTTCCGCCCGCCTCGGCGCAGTGCTCGCCAGCTTCTGCGTGGAACAGTACGGCACGCAGCTGCACCGTTTCTCCATGGAAGAATTCCAGGCCCGGTATGAAGCAACCTTCGGCCCCATGCCGGTGCTGAAATAACCTCCCGCTCTTCTCTTCCCGGCTCATCCGCCGGGAAGAAACGGCTTCCGCCCGGCGGAAAATGGGCAAGCCCCTGCGCGGCGGAAGCATGTTGCGCCGCCTTGAGAGCGCAGCACGGACAGGGCGGAAAACCTGCATTGTCCATGAAAAAACACCTTTTCCCTCCCCGGAACATGTTCTGCGGGGCGGAAAAGGTGTTTTTTCATGCCGACGGCGGCTGAGGACAGCGTCTGGCCACAGATACGGACGACGCGCCTCCAGGCAGTACCGCCGGATTCCGGCAAGGTCGAGACGGCAGATCGTCCGCTCAACCTGTCGCTGCGTCCGTATCCGTGCAGAGGAACGTGTCCCCCACGGTTTTCATGCTAGAAGCTCGACGGATACAGCGCCGCATCCAGAGGCTTGAAGCCCTTCTTCAACAGTTCTCTGGCCTTCTCTATGGAGGCGGGAGAGGCCGCCAGCACCATGATGGCGCTGGCGGCCTTGCCGTTGGAACTCATGTAGGTGACGCCGGTCATGCCCTGCTTCTTGAGCGTCAGCATATAGGAATCGCCTATGGGCGAAAGCTCGGAAACATCGAAGCCGCCGTTCTTCATATTGGCTGCGGACTGCGTGGCGAAGTCCTTTGCAGACATGGCAACCGGCGTAAGGGTGATGGTCATGATGGTGTTGGAAGCCTTTTCCTGCATGACGACCATGTCCACGCCCTGCGACTGCGCCGTGGTATGTTCCCAGCTGTCCGGCACAGTAAACACAAAATTTTCCGTTTTAATTTCCTTGGCCCATGCGGAAGAGGCAAGAAAAACGGAAACCAGACCGCACATCAGAACGGACGCGACTTTGTTCATGGCATTCTCCCGGAATAAAAATTGTCATCACCGGAGTCTGGTTGCGATACATAAGAAAACAGACTCCATCCCATCTATGCAGGGAATATATTCCTTTCCCTTATCATGACAAGAAAACGGACTTCCTTTTTTCCGAAAAAGCGTCCGGCGGCATCTCGCATCCGACCTTCCCGCCATTCTTTCCAAGACGGGGAAAGCGGCGTCCGGCGGGGAGGAGGAGAAGACAGTCCTTCCGAAAAACTTTGTTTTTTCCCGACATTGACAGCGGTTCACCCCCTTTTTATGCTTTTTCATGAGTCTCATGCATGAGGCATATTTCCTTGCCTTCCCGCGGAACGCCGAGCGGACCAGGGGGATGGCGTTTTTCTTCCGTATCACCGTCACGGCGGCTTCCGGCGCGTTAGGCCGGAAGGCTCTGCCGGGCGCTTAGGAACGCCGCGGCGACATACGATGTTCTCACACCGCGCGGCAGGCGTCGTTTCCGGGAACTCCCCGCACTCACGGCAAACGTCTTCCGCATGGCGCACCGGCACCCGCCCTGCGGAGAAAGTCGCGCTCTCATCCCCATGTCTTCATGAAAGGAGGCGTACAGTGAACAGCTTCGGTCCCTTCCTTGCCGGAAACGGACGGCACAGGGTGGAGGTCTTCTGCCGCGCGGCAGGGCCGGATCTTTTCGTTTCCGTAAGCGGCGGAGAACGTCCTCATGTGGGGGCCGTATCTCTTGCCGTTCCCGCGGCGCAGGGCGGGGCGGACAACGTCGGTCTGCTCTGCGCTCCCGGTCACCGGGACGACCTCCCCGCCCACGCGCTGGCAAAAAAACTCTGCGCCGCGCTCGGCCGCACGGTATGCCTCACCGTAGGTCTGCATGTGGACCATGCGGAAGAAAAAGACATCGCCCTTCTTGTAAAAAACGCGGAAGAAGCCGTGACGGCGCTGACCTCTGCGCTGAAAAGTGAATTTTCCGCGACAAACCGGGAATAGGCATGTCCCCTGCGGCGAACGGCCGCGCCGGGAAAAACGGACGATATTCAGGCCGTGTTCCCGCGTCCGGCAGAGGTACGCCACGGCCACGGAAACGGCATGTCGCAGGCTCAATCCTCCGTACCTTCTTTGCGGAAACATCTTCCGTTCATCAAAAACGGCTCCGGGAACATGTTCCCGGAGCCGTCCGCATCAGGCGAAAGCTTTTGAAAATCCGCGCCCGCGCTACCTTTCCGCGTCCACGTCCACAAAGGAGAACGTATCCGTATCGAAAAGGCCCCGGGCCGTGATCTTCAGGCGGGGGATGACCGGAAGCGCCATGAAGCTGAGAGTCATGAACGCATCCGCTCCTTCCCAGATATGATAATGGGAGGAGGCGACCTCCAGCAGTTTCTTCAGTCTGCCGGCCACTTCCTCGGCGGAGTTCTCGCTCATGAGGCCGCCCACGGGCAGGGACAGGGAGGACAGCACCTTCTTCCCGGACACCATGACGATGCCGCCTTCCATGCGTTCGAGTTCGCGCACGGCGAAGAGCATGTCTTCCTCATCATCGCCCGCCACCACGATATTGTGCGAATCATGGGCAATGGTGGTGGCAATGGCTCCGCCGCGCAGGCCGTAGCGTCCTTCCATAAGTCCCACGCCTATCTTGCCCGTGGCATGATGGCGTTCCAGTACGGCAATCTTCACGAGACCGGGGTTGAGGGAAAGTTCCACCTCGCCGTCGGCCGTCGTCTGTACGGGCCGCACGAGGCATTCCGTAATCAGCGAATGCGGCAGAAGGCCGATGATTCTGGCCCTGCCCGAAGGAACGCGCACGGAAAACGGGCGCTCCGGCAGAGGAGCCAGCACCACGCTTCTGTACAGCTCGCCCGGATTCCTCTGCGGAAGAGAACGCAGCATACGGCCTTCCTTCGCCACCAGTTCGCCCCCGGCCCAGCAGGAAAGCACCCGGAACGATTCCAGATCCTCCACAAGCACAAGGTCGGCACGAAGCCCCGGAGCTATGCCGCCTCTGTCTCGCAGCCCGTAGCATTCCGCGGCGTTCAGCGTGGCCATGCGGACGGCGCTCACCGGATCGACGCCCGCCGCCACGGCCATGCGCACATTGTTCACGATATGCCCCCGCCTCAGGATGTCGGCAGGCTGTCTGTCGTCGGTGCAGAAAAGACAGCGGCGCTGATTTTCCGGCGTCAGTCCGGGCAGCAGCTTCAGAAGATCGCGCGAGGCCGAACCCTCGCGCAAAAGCACATACATGCCGCGCGACACACGCGCCTGAAGCTCCTCCACCGTGGTGCATTCATGGTCGGTACGCACGCCGAGAGCGGCATACACGTCGAGTTCCGCACCGGAAAGAAGCGGCGCATGGCCGTCGATCACCTTGCCTGCGGCAAGGGTCCGCTCCAGCTTTTCCAGAACGTCGTCATCCCCGGAAAGCAGGCCGGGCACGTTCATCATTTCCGCCAGTCCCCCCACCTTCTCATCGGAAAGAAGGGGCGCGATGTCGTCCGCGCCGAGCACGGCCCCGGCATCTTCCACGGGAAGGGCAGGAACACAGGAGGAGAGCATGACATGCACATCGAGCGGCAGCTCCCGCGAGGCCTCCAGCATATAGCGCAGCCCGGCCATACCCTTGACGTTGGCTATTTCATGCGGGTCGGCCATCACCGTGGTGGTGCCGAAAGGCAGCACCAGTTCGGCGAAACGCGCCGGGCAGAGCATGGAGGACTCGATATGCACATGGCCGTCGATGAAGCCGGGCAGAAGATAACGCCCTCCTCCGTCCACCACTTCCCTCGCCTCAAGGCGGCTGAAACCGAGAATGCGGCCCTGCCCGAAGCATACGCAGCCTTCCCGCACCGTTCCGCCGAATACGTCCATCACCCGCACATTGTCTATGCGCACATCCGCAGGTATGCGCCCCGTGGCCATGGCCCAGAAATCCCTGTTCATCAACCTTCATTCTCCCTAGGACTTGCCCCGCCTTCACGGCGCAAGGCGTTTCAGCTTGAACACCCGGAAAATACCGTCTCCGCCGCCGCGCGGCAATGCAAAATTCAGGGCCTTCCGGGCTTTTCAGGCCGCCTTTCCGGCCTGCATGTTCTTCAGGCGTATTTCCCTGTCCACCAGCTGCGCCAGCAGCAGGGAAATCACGGTCAGCCCGGCGCCGAAAAAGAACACGGACTGATACCCCCAGCTCAGCCACATCCAGCCGCCCACGGCGGGAATGGTCACGGCGGGAATATGGTTGATGGTCTGCGCTATGGCCATATTGGGCGCGGCGTCCTCAGGAAAGGCTATCTTCTGGAAGAAGGTCCGCACCGCTATGGAAAAATTGAAGGTGAGGCTGTCGAACACATACAGAAGCACGATAAGGTATTCGCTCCTGGTCAGCGCATACCCCATGAAAATGACGAAGGCCGAAACATACTCGATGGTCATGAGACGGCGTTCGCCGAGCCTGTTGATGATTTTCCCCACCATGGGATTGAATAGCCAGTTCACCGTATAGTTGAACATGAACATGAGCGACACGCTGCGTACGGAAAAACCGAACTGTTCCACCATGAGGAACACCGCGAACACGGAAAACACGATGCGGCGGCCGCCCATGAGCAGATTGAGCACATAGAAAAGCCAGTAGCGCTTCTGGGGCAGCATTCTTTTGCGCTGCTCCGGCGCCCGGCTGCCCATGAGCGGGTGTACCAGCGCAAAGAAACCGAGCAGAAGTCCCACGGCCCCGGGAACGAAGAACAGCCAGACGAAATCCAGCTTTTCGGAAAAAAGAAACACGAACACGGAAATCATGAGACTTCCGCCCGCCACCAGTCCGCGCAGACGCCCCATGACGATGGGGGTCTGCCTGAGATCGAAATGCTGTATGGCCAGAGAATTGTTCATGGCCTCAAAGTAATGAAACCCGAAGGACATGAGCATACTGGTGAAGATGATGGGCACAAAGGAGGGGAAGAATCCGGTAAGCATGGTGCCCAGCCCCGCCGCCATGACGGAAAGCGCGGCCAGCTTGTGTTCCTTCATGAAAAACAGAAAGAAGATGAGGGTGACGCCCAGAAGGCCGGGAATCTCGCGCAGGCCCTGTACAAGGCCGCTCTCTGCGGGAGTAAGCCCGGCGCAGTTCACCACGAAGTTGTTGTACAGCATGGTCCAGCCCTGCATGGCCACGGTAGAGCCGAAATTGAGCATGGCCATGAAAAGCAGAACATGTTTCTTGGATGCGGGAAGACCTGTGAAAAGCGCCATATTCCACCCCGGAAAAGCGGAGAAAACACCCAGGGCGCGCCGTGCGCACGAATCGGGCAGAGCCCTGAAGGTTCCCCCGGCCGTCTTCCCCGCCTCGATAAAACATTAACCGTTATTGTATGAAGATTCAGGTGTATGCCTTATCGGCCGTCGCGTCAAAGGCAACCTGCCGCGGAATCTTTCCCTGCAACAACGCCCTCCCGGGAGAAACAGGCAAGAAAAAGGCGGAATCGGCACTTCCCACCGCGAGCTCGAACTCCTACACCATGCACACATATGCATATCCAGGGAGGTTTCTTCATGAAAGACATCATGTTGCTTACGGGTGCGGGACAGATTGGTCTGGCCATGGCCAGACGCATGGGCAGCGGCAAAACCATCGTCGTTGCCGACAACAATGCCGATCATGCCCGAAGAGCCGCACATCTTCTGTGCGAGGCGGGCTTCGATGCCGTTGCACAGGAAACGGACATCTCCTCCCGCGATTCCATTTTGAAGCTTCTGGAAACTGCGCAGAAACTCGGAGACATCACTCTCTTCATCAACGCCGCGGGCGTTTCCCCCAGTCAGGCATCCATAGAAACCATACTTGCCGTGGATCTCTACGGCACAGCCGTGCTGCTTGAGGAAACGGGCAAGGTCATTGCTCCCCGGGGCGCCGGCGTAACCATATCCAGCCAGTCCGGGCACAGACTTCCGGCTCTTGGTGCGGAAGCGGATGAAGCGCTGGCTCTTACCCCGGCGGAAAAACTGCTTGAACTCGACCTTCTTCGCCCGGAAAACATCCGCGACAGCCTGCACGCCTACCAGCTCGCCAAACGCTGCAACGTCAAGAGAGTCATGGCGGAAGCGGTGAAATGGGGAGAAAAAGGGGCGCGCATCAACTCCATATCCCCCGGCATCATCGTCACCCCTCTGGCACTGGATGAGTTCCGAGGACCGCGCGGCGACTTCTACAGGGACATGTTCGCCCGCTGTCCCGCCGGGCGTCCCGGTACGGCGGACGAAGTCGCCCATGTCGCCGAGCTTCTCCTGAGCGAAAAGGGGGCCTTCATCACCGGTGCGGATATTCTTGCCGACGGCGGGGCCACGGCCTCCTGGTTCTACGGCACTCTGAGACCGGAAAACCGGCCTCTTTCCGGCAAAGCCTGAGCCGACGACGAATAAAATCATAACGCCCTTCTCCGCAAGCGGAAAAGACCGCTACCGAGAGGCAGGAAAAATGTTTCCGGCGGCAGATATGCAGAAGGGCGGCCGGAGCCGCCCTTCTGCATCATGTTCATGCGGCACGGCACAGGCCGTACGCACATGAAATACTTTTATCGGTTTCCGTATTCCAGAAACCCTTCCTCACCTGCCAGCATACGCAGAAAAGCGTTGTTGTGGCCGTGACCGGAACAGGCAACCGTAAAGGAACCCAGAAGCGGACAGCCCAGCATGGCCATATCGCCGATGAAATCCAGAAGCTTGTGCCGCACGAATTCATCGGGAAAACGCAGGCCCTCCCTGTTCAGCACGCCTTCATCGCCCACCACGACCACGTTGTCGAGAGAACCGCCGCGGGCAAGACCCCGGCTGTGCAGATACTCCACTTCCTTCAGAAAGCCGAAGGTACGCGCAGGTGCGATTTCGGAAGCGAAGCTTTCCGGCGTGACGTCCAGCGCAAAGCGCTGTTCACCGATGGCCGGATGCGGGAAACGTATGGTGTAATCCACATGAAAGCCCTCGAAGGGCCGCGCAACGATGGAACGCCCGTCCTTTTCCAGACGGCACTCGCGCATGACGCGGGCCACACGGCGCGGCGCGTTCTGCGTCGTAAACCCGGCGCTGCGCAAAGCTTCCACCACCTGCCGGGCGGAGCCGTCGAGAATGGGCACCTCCCCGCCGGCGACATGCACTTCCACATTGTCCACGGCAAGGCCGGAGAGCGCGGCGAGCACATGTTCGATGGTGGAAACATGCGCCTGCCCGTCGCTGATGGTGGTGGCAAGTTCCGTGGTGCTCACCGCTTCCGGGCGCGGCGAAAGCAGGTGCACGCCATCCTCGGCATGAATATGGAAAACAATGCCGGCATTCTCCGGCGCGGGCCGAAACTCCATGCCGACCTCACGGCCGGAATGGAGAGAAACACCCTTGCAGCCGACAGCCTTGCCAAGAGTGATCTGAGGCATAAGAACTCCTGTCGCTCCGGCAAGACATCTGCCGGAGCATCCCCGGTCATGCCGGGGGCTTATACGCAAAGACGCCGCACCGCGAAAAGGAAGCGGTCCTTTCCTGCGAGGTCGCGCCCCGTGCGCACATCCTTCCAGTATGCGTCCGGGCACAACGCCCGGCACGCTTCGCCCTGAAGATGGCCGTGCTCCATGAGAAACAGGCCGCCTTCCTTCAGCAGGGCGCGTGCCGCCGCTTCCACCGCGCGGGGATGCTCCAGCCCCTCGGGGCCGGGAACCAGCGCGGAACGCGGTTCGAAATTCCTTACGCCCGCATCCAGCGCGGCGTATTCTTCTTCGCTTATGTACGGAGGATTGCTGACCACCAGGTCGAAGCTCTGTGCTTCCAGGGGCAGAGGCTTGGTGAAATCGGCATACAGAAAGGTCATGCGCTCCGCTGCGCCGAGGCGTTCGGCGTTGGACTTCGCCGTTTCCAGCGCGAGCGGGGAAACATCCACGGCCGTACCTCGCCAGAGGGGCCGTTCCGCGGCGAGCGTCACGGCGATGCAGCCGCTGCCCGTACCGAGATCGAGAAAACGTATCTGTTCCTGTCCCCGGAAGAAATCCAGCGCCGCCTCCACAAGATGCTCCGTTTCAGGACGGGGAATGAGCGTGTGCCGGTTCACCAGAAAATCCCGGCCGTAGAACTCTCTTTTCCCGAGAATATAGGCCACGGGTTCACCGGCAAGACGCCGTGCCAGAAGAGACTCAAGCGTATCTTCATCCCGGGAGGGAATCTCTTCCTCTCCGTGGGCCACGAACGCCACTTTGTCTATGCCGAGCACATGACACAGGAGCATTCCCGCCACAAGGGCCGGGGCCTCGCTTCCGGCAAGGCGCGCGGTCGCCCGTATTTTCCATTCACGCCTGGTCATGGCATCACCCGTTACCCATGCTCCGCCCGGAAAAAGCCCGGAATCTCAAAAAAACGGAAAAATTCCGCAAAACCACTTCAACGGCATGCTTCCACCATCGGCATCCGCCCCCGTACGGAACGTATGAACCGCACAGGTTCCCCGCCGAAAGCCGCATCTCTCCCGCTGCTCCCGGGCAAAACGCTTCGTATGTCCGCACACAAAAAGCATTCATACGGCCAGTCTAGCACAGGAATGCGTTCTGTACAAGAAGAAGCGCCTGCACGCTTCGCGCTGCTTCCTCCATTGCACCGCCTCCCGGCACGACGCACCTTTATCCAAATCTTGCATGAAACGGCGCAAAACAATTCTCCCCCGGCCGTGTCGTGCCGGAGGAGAATGAAAGTGCGTTTTTTTCCGCATGAGACGGGGCGGCGTAAAAAAACGCAACGATGCGCTCATGCCGCCTTCCTTCGCCTACGGTTCAAAGCCCGCATCCTCGGGAAGATTCGTCCGGGAGGCTTCGCCGCGGGCCAGTTCATCGCAGCGTTCGTTTTCCGCATGACCGGCATGTCCCTTGAGCCAGTGAAAGCGCACCTCGTGCCTTGCCAGAAGCTCAGGCATGCGTTTCCACAAATCCTGGTTCTTCACCGGCTTCTTCGCCGAGGTAAGCCAGTTGTTGCGCTGCCAGTTGTCCAGCCAGTGATCGCGTATGGCTTTGGCCACATACTGCGAGTCGGTATAAAGCTCCACAAGGCACGGCTGCTTCAGCGCTCCGAGAGCTTCCAGCACGGCCAGTATCTCCATGCGGTTGTTCGTCGTGCGGGCAAAGCCGCCGCACATTTCCCGCCGCACCGTGCCCTGAGCCCCTTCGCAGGAAAGCACCGCCGCCCAGCCCCCCGGTCCGGGGTTGCCGAGGCAGGAACCGTCGGTATGGATGGTCACCGTCTTCATGCTCAGCGTTCCGCCCTGTTCGTTGCGGCAAGACGGGCAGCCTGAATATGCTCCTTGCCGTTGTTGTGCAGCAGATACTGCGAGGTATAGTAGAAATCCATGAGCTTCTGCCGCATGGCCGCCGCCCTTTGCGGCTCCTCGCTTCTGAGGTCGCGGGGATTGCCGTCGGGCGTCTGCTCGTCCAGAAGATACATGGCGTCTCCCTTGGGACGGATGGCATACACATAGCCCTGTTCCAGAAGGTAACGGGTATGGTCGCTGTCGCTGATGAAGACCACGGCATCCCTGTCGTTTTCCGGGTCGAGCAGGTTCCTGCCCAGGGTATTGGTGTAGTAGTCCAGCCCCGCGAGAGAAGCCATGGTGGGCAGAACGTCCGGCTGAATATGCGGCGCAGGGTTCACCCCCGGAGCCACCTGCCCGCCGGGGGCATAGATGAGCAGCGGAATATGCCACGCCTGAAGGTTGCAGGCGCGCACGGCGGGAGTGATGTTGGTGGAATTGTTGTTCAGGCCGTGATCGCCGAAAACGGCGAAGATGGTGTCGTTGAACCAGGGCTGTTTCGACGCCTTTTCAAAGAAACGGCGCAGCGCATGGTCGGAAAGGTGAAGGGAGCGGTATTCCTCCGCGCTTTCATAGCCGTACCAGGCAAGAGCCTCGGCCGGAGGATCGGGCGGGGAAACATAGCCTTCGTTGTCGTCCGGTATGGTGTAGGGCCTGTGGAAGGAGGCGGACTGCATCACGGCGATGAAGGGCCTGGGACTTCTGTCGAGCACGCCCACGGCCTCACGGAACATGGCGATGTCGGAAACGCCCCACACGTCGGTGTTGGGTGCCTCCCAGGCCGATTCCTCCAGAAGGTGCAGATCTTCCACATTGTGCTGGAGCAGTCCGCGGATGTTGGCCCAGTTGGCGTTGCCGCCTATCATGTAGTATTTCTCGTAGCCCTGGAACTCATTGAACACGGTGGACTGATCCACAAGCCGGGGATTGCGCGAGGTGGTGCCGCCGGAGTGGTTCACGTCCGGCACGCCGCTTATGGTGGTGAACACCGCGCGGGCCGTGGTCCGCGTGGGCGAATAGAAGTTGGGGAAGTACAGGCTCTTTGCCGCAAGTTCCTTGAGGAAGGGCGTAGGATCGATGTCCTTTCCCAGAGATGCGGGCATGGAGGGCGCAAGAGAGGTGCGCTCCCAGCAGAGCGATTCCATGATGATGATCACGATATTGGGGCGCTTTTCCATCTGCCTGCCGGGGAAGTGGCGCAGATACGTCAGCGGAGGCTCCCCTTCCGGCACGCGCAGATACGCGGCCATGCGGGGCCAGGCTTCCCGCGTGGCCTCCTCGTTCGGAGGAATGGCCTTGCCGAAGTTGCGCGTGTCGAACAGGTTCTGGATGGGATTCACGGCCAGGATCGCGATGTTCTTGTCGGAACTGAAGTAGGCGTTGCTCCAGCGCAGGGGGAAGAAATTGGAGCTTATCTGCCCGTACCCCACGATGAAGAGCATGACGAGGGAAGAAACCGTGATGAAGGCGCGCCACTTGCGGCTGCACCCTTCGCCGCCCGTTTTCGGACGGATGGGGAAGGGGGCATGGGAACGCAGAAAGGCCGAAAAAAGCCATACATACAAGGCAACGCAGGCGGCAAAGGCCGCGGTGATGAGCACCACGGGGTAACTCTGCCATACCATGCGCACGGATTCCGACGGGTCTTCCAGAAAGACTTTCGCCCCCATGTCGATATGCTGATGAAGATAGAAGAAGAAACCGAAGTCGAAAATATGAATGAGCATGGCCCCGGCGGCCATGATCCCCGTCAGCAGGCACAGCACTTTGCGCGGCAGGGAGGAACCTTCTCGCGAAACGGCTCTTTCCAGCCTCGGCCAGAGCAGGCAGAAGGCCAGCGGCAGGGTCATGAACACGGCCATGCGGGCATCGAACTTGAGCCCTATGTACAGCGCGTGGGGGATATGCCCTTTTTCGGTGATGTCGGGCAGAAGAAAATACAAAAGCGCAAGCCTTGCGGCGAAAAACAGCGCCGTGTTCACCAGAATGAACAGGGCGATGTCCACCATGGGCTGAAACGCCGCAAAAACATGACGGCGGAAACTCATAATCGCTCCTTCTGGGGAAATCCGCCCCGGAGGGGCGGTCTCCGGCGGGAATGCTACACGCGATCCGCGTACAGCCGTTCGAGGAATTCTTCCATCACCTCGTCCATCTGGCTGATGAACTGATTGATCTTGAAGGTGCGGCGGCAGGAGGAACACTGCATGTACGCCTCATGGCAGGTACGGCGTATATCCAGCGGCGCTCCGCATTCCGGGCACAAAAGGGTGGTTCTCGCCTCACGCGGCGCAAAATAAAAGGCCATGATGCCTCCGTGATGTTGTGGTCTCAGGGGGCCGGTACGAAGCCGTCCCATACTGCTCCGCTCTCCGGCCGTGTCCGTTCTTTCCGCCCGGGGCGGAAAGCGCAAAAACGCTCCGCCCTACAGGGCCTGACGGTAGCGCAGGGACTGGCGCAGGGTTTCCCTGTCCATGTATTTTACTTCCGCCCCCAGCGGGATGCCCTGGGCGAGACGGGTGACGCGCACGTCGGGAAAGCGGGCGTTCACCTGATCCTTGACGTAGGTGGCCGTGGCCTCGGCTTCCGCCGTGGCCCCCAGGGCAAGAATGAGCTCCTTCACCCTGCCTTCGGCAAGCCGGGAGCGCAGGCGCTCCATTTCCAGCATTTCCGCGGGGCTGTGATCCAGCGGCGCCAAAAGGCCGCCCAGAATCATGTAATAGCCCCGGTAGAAGTTGCCCTCTTCCATGGTGAGCATACTGTCCCACTCCGCCACAAGGCAGAGTTCGCTTTCGTCACGCTCCTTGTCCGCGCAGATGGGGCAGGGATCGGAATCCGAAAGGCCGCCGCAACGGCTGCACAGATGCAGCGTGTCGCGCAGCTCGTACACGCCCTTGCCCAGTCTGCGCACTTCCGTCTCGGGCCACTTGAGCAGCGTCATGGCTGCGCGCATGGCGGACTTCGGCCCGAATCCGGGGAGACGGGCGAGCTGGTCCACAAGATTCTTCAAAGGTTCGGGAATACGCTGCACGGATATTTCCTTCTGTTAAAAACGAAACGTCCCCGAAGGGAAAAAGCACCCGTCACGGCGAAAAAACGCCGTGACGGGAAAACACTCGGGCGAAAAGGCGCTACTGAACGAGTTTGCCCAGACGGCCGAGGCGCGGCGTATGGGTGTTGGCATCCCACGACCAGTAGATGCGCCAGGCCTTGCCGTGAATGTAGGAACGCGGCACGGGGCCCCAGTCGCGGGAGTCGTCGGAATTATCGCGGTTGTCGCCCATGACGAAGTAGCTGTCCTCCGGCACGGTGAAGGGCCCCACGTTGTCGAGTCTGCCGATGACGTTGGGATAAAGCTGCTGGATGTAGTCTTCCTTTACCGGCTCGCCGTTTCTGTAGAACTGCTTGTTGCGCATTTCCACCACGTCGCCGGGAAGGCCCACCACGCGCTTGATGAAGTCGGTATCCGGGTCCTTGGGATACTTGAACACGATGATGTCCCCGATCTGAGGATCGCTCCCGCGGAAAAGATACTTGTCGGTGAAGGGAATCTTCACCCCGTACACGAACTTGTTGACCAGCACATAGTCGCCGATCTGTACGGTCTGAAGCATGGAACCGGAGGGAATGGTATAGGCCTGAAGAACGAAAGTACGGATGATGACCGCCAGAATCACCGCGGTGAGCAGCGCTTCGCCATACTCGCGGATCATGGAACCGCCTTTCTTGCTTGAATATTCGGACATAGAAACATGCAGGGCGCAAAGGCCGAGGTTGAGGGGGTCGAAAAAAAGACGAACGAGCGCAGAGTAGCACGGCCGGAAAGGACGCGCAAGGCAAGCCTCTCGCCCTTTTCCCGGAAGTCTTTTCTTCCGGCCTTATTTTCAGAAGGAATTTTCTCCTGTTTTGGCATGAAAAATGCATCTGAAAAAAGTGTATTCCCTTCCACCAGTTACCAAGGAAATTCCATGACTGACCTTTTCTCCCCCCTAAGCATCGGACCCCTTACTCTGAAAAACCGCTTCATGATGGCTCCCATGGAAAACGGAATGGCCCACAAAGGCGGCTGCGTCAGCGAACGCCTCATCCGCTTTTTCCGGGAACGGGCGGAAAAGGAGGCCGCCATCATCATGACCGGTTCCATCTCCATCTCACCCGAAGGATCGGGACTCCCCTCCCAGATAGGCATCTGGGACAATAGCTTTCTCCCCGGTCTGGAAAAGCTCTGCAGCGCCGTTCATGACGCGGGCGGCCGCATGGGAGCACAGCTTTACCATGCGGGCAGACAGGCTTCCGAGGCCGTAACCGGGCTTACTCCTCTCGCGCCTTCCGCCCTGCCCTGCGCCGTGGTGAACAGCCACCCGAGGGAAGTCTCGGAAAAGGACATGGATGAACTGGAGCAGAAATTCATTCTCGGCGCGCGGCGGGCCATGGCGGCGGGGTTTGACCTCATCGAAGTTCATTTCGCCCACGGCTACCTGCTGCACAGCTTTCTTTCCCCCCACAGCAACAAAAGAACCGACGCCTTCGGCGGATCACTGGAAAACCGCTGCCGTTTTCCCATGCGCGTGCTTCGTTCCCTTCTTAGGGAAGCTTCGGACCGCGTGCCCGTCACCATACGCATCTCGGCCGAGGAATTTCTGGAAGACGGCCTGCATTTCGAGGAAGTCCGGACCATCTGCCGAATGGCGGAAGAAGCGGGCATAAGCGCCGTCAGCCTTTCCGCCGGCAGCTACGACGCCCTGCAATGGAGCATACAGCCCATGTTCGTCAAAAGGGGCTTTCTCCTTCCCTACGCGCAGGAGCTGAAACAGAACCTGCATGTGCCCGTCATCGTCGCCGGAAGGCTGAACAGCGCCGCCCTCGTCAGAGACATCGTCACCTCGGGCAAGGCCGATATGGTGGCCATCGGCAGAGGGCTTCTGGCCGATGAGGATTTCATCCTGAAAATGAAGGACGGCCGTGATGAAGAAATCCGCTACTGCGTCGCCTGCAATCAGGGCTGCGCGGACGGCATCATGTCCGGCAGGGCGGCGGAATGCCTGGTCAACGCCCGATGTTCCTTTGAAGCGGAACGCAACGTGGAAAAAAGCCCCCGTCCGGGACGCGTCGTGATCATCGGCGGCGGTCCCGCCGGCATGGAATGCGCCCGGGTCGCAGCTCTGCGCGGCCATGCCGTCACCTTGTGCGATCCCGATCCCGCCTCCGGCGGAAAGCTCGGCATTGTTGCGGCCCCGCCGGAAAAGGCTTCCTTTCTTCTGTATCGTGAATACCTGCATGGCCAGATGAAAAAGCTGGGCGTGCAGATCGTGTCCGAACGCATACTCACGCCCGGGGACGTTCAGAAGTACAGCCCCGACCACGTCGTGCTTGCCACCGGCGCGCGGCAGAGCCTGCCCCCCATTCCGGGCGTGAATCTGCCCCTGGTGGTGATGGCGGAAGACGTGTTGGCAGGCAGCGTCCGTACCGGAGAAAAAGTCGTCATCATCGGCGGCGGACTCGTCGGTGTGGAAACGGCGCTCTTTCTTGCGGAAAAAGGCCGTCAGGTCTCCATTCTCGAAATGGCCGGGGCCATCGCCCGCGACTGCGGAGCCACCTTCATCGGCCATATCAGGGAAGAGCTCGAACGCTGTCATGTGCAGGTCTGCACGGGCGCCGCCATCTCCGCCATCGAATCCTGCGGCGTCATCAGCCACGGCGAAACATACCCTGCCGATACGGTGATCATCGCGGCGGGATATCGCTCCGACCAGTCTCTGCTTGAACCCCTTCAGAAAACCTTCGGTCATGTCCATGTCATAGGCGACGCTCAGGCTCCCCGCAGGATACAGGATGCCACGCGCGAAGGATTCCTGTGCGCCTGCGCCCTCTGATGTGAAGAACCCCTGCGGCGGACGCGAAAGCCTCCGCCGCCCCCTTTCATGCAACCACAGGGAGGCCCTTATGATTATCGATTTCCGTGTCCGTCCGCCCTATGCAGGCAATCTTTCCCTGGGAATCTTTGGAAGCTGCTGGAACGCTCCGGAGGATCCGACGGAAGAAATGTTCACCACCGCAGGCCGCAGGCCCATTCCCTCGGCCGAGCAACGCTCCGTTCCGCTCCTTCTTGAGGAACTCAGGGAAGCCGACGTGAAAGCGGCCGTTCTCATGGGCAGAGTCAGTGAGATAGGTACCTCACACACCTCCACCACCAACGACGACGCCCTGATGCTGTCACGGGAACACCCGGGGGCGTTCTTCCCCTTCGCCGCTGTGGAACCCCGTGATCCCCATGTGATGGAAGAACTGGAACTGCGCCGTTCCCAGGGATTTACCGGTGTCTGCATCGACCCCAGCTTCAGCACGCCGCCCCTCTACGCCGATGATCCCGTCATCGACAGGGTCTACCAGTACTGCCAGGATCACGGAATGATCGTGTCCATCATGCAGAGCGGGCTTTACGTCAAGGATCTCACCTATACACACCCCATCCATGTCCAGCATGTGGCTCAGACCTTTCCCCGGCTGAAAATCGTTGTGCCCCACGCCTGCTGGCCCTATCTCGAACTCATGACCGGCGTCGCCATGATGCACACCAACATCTGGCTCATCCCGGACTGCTATGTCTACCTGCCCGGCATGTTCGGAGCGGAAAACTTCGTGCATACCGTCAACACCTTCCTGCGTCACCGCGTACTCTTCGCCAGTTCCTACCCCGTGCGGGGCATCGCCCAGAGCATAGAACTGTGGAAAGCCCTGCCCTTCACGACGGAAGCCCTGCAGCTCACCATGTATGACAACGCGGCCCGCCTTCTCAATCTCTGACGGAAGCTGCCATGGACGCCATCAAGGAAATTGCCAACTTCGTCGTCAACAGGAATTTCTGCGACCTGCCTGCAGAGGTCGTGAAACATGACAAGTATCTGATCCTCGACACGCTGGCATGCGGTCTGGCCGGAGCCGCCGCACCCGGCTGCCGCGAACTGGCTCAATGGGCGCTGGAAACGGGTGGTGCGGAGCAGGCCACGGTGCTGGTCTTCGGGGGAAAAATTCCCGCCATCCATGCCGGCATGGTCAATGCCACCCTCTTTCAGGCGCTGGACTTCGACGACACCCACGACAAGGCCATCGCCCATACGCACTGCACCTGTCTGGCCGCCGGTCTTGCCGTGGCGGAACAGCTGGGAAACGTCTGCGGCGAAAGGCTCATCACCGCTCTCACGCTCGGCGCCGAGGTCATGGGACGCATCGGCCGGAGCATCCATGCTCCGCTTCGTTTCAACCGCACGGGAACGCTCGCTTCTTTCGGCGCCGCAACCGTTGCGGGCAAGCTCATGGGACTGAACGTGGAGCAGCTTTCGGCCGCATACGGCATAGCCTACGCCCAGACGGCATCCACCCTGCAGTCCAATGTCGACGGCGCTCTCGTCAAGCGTATGCACCCGGGCTTTGCCGTGCGTTGCGGCATCACGGCCTGTCAGCTGGCCCTCAAAGGAATCACCGGGCCGGTTCATGTGCTGGAAGGTCCCTACGGCTATATGCCGCTCTATGAAAACAACGACTATGATCGGGAGGCCATCGTCCGGGATCTCGGCACGGAATGGGACATGCTGCACATCGGCCTCAAGCCTTTTCCCTGCGCCAGGGATGCGGTCGGCGCGCTGGAGGCGGGCATCATGCTCCACGAGAAAGGAATCGATCACCATCAGATACGCTCCGTGCACATCGCCATGCCGGAAGTCGCCTGGCGCGTTTCCGGCAAGAGCTACGATGACATCACGGGCAACCCCGTGGTCGAGAGCATACTCAGCGCCGCATGGTGCGGAGCTCTGGGGCTGGCAAAAGGTACTGCCGGTCTGGAAGACTTCTCCCCCGAAGGCGTGCGCAACCCCGAGATCCGGGAGCTTGCCCGCAAAGTGCAGCTCTCGGTGGATGCCTCCGTTCCCGCAGCCTCCATGGTGCCCGTCACCATGACGGCCGTCATGAACAACGGCAGGGAATACAGCGGGGTGTGCCGCAGACTGAAAGGCTCATGGGAAGCTCCGCTCAGCCTCATGGAAGTGGAACGGAAGCTGGCCATGTGTGCTGCCGCCTCCCTGTATCCGATCTCAAAAAAACGCCTGCAGAAACTTTCGGAAACGGTTCACCGCCTGGAGCATCTCCAGGACTCCGCCGACCTCGTTCAGCTCATGCTGCCGGAAGCGTCCCCCGGCCTCACGGATGCAGACCGGCTCACTCCGGCCTGACACGCACGGAAAACACGGCAGAGGTCGCCTCCCCGCAGCGACCTCTGCCCGGCACGGACGCCCGGAAATCCGCCACCTCTTTCCCGCGAAAAGCGGGCGGCATGAATACCGCCCGCTTCCGCCTCTCAGGAGACCGCATGAAAAAAAACTCTTTCTTTCTCAGCATCAACCCGGAACGATGCATCGGATGCGGCCTGTGCGAAAAAGCCTGCCGTCGCTTCATTTTTGAAAAAGATCCCGTAACAGGCAGCATGAACATACGAAAAGACAAGATCGAACTGTGCATGCACTGCGGGCATTGCCTGTCCGTATGCCCTTCCTTTGCCGTAAGCCTGGACGGCCTGACCGGCGAACACCTCCCCGAAGCCGCGCCCTGTCCGTCCTCCAGCCAGCTTGCCGACCTGCTCAGAGGCAGACGGTCCACAGGCTGCTTTTCCCGCCGGAAACCGGAACGGAAGCTGCTTCTGGAAGCTCTGGCCGATACGGCCAGTGCACCTTCCGCCTCCAACATGAGAACGCTGTGCTGGAAGATCATCGACGATCCGGAAAGGCTGGAACGCCTGCGGAAGGAACTTCTCCCCTACTACGAACAGGGCGGTACGAAACGACTGCGCAGTCATTACGACAACGCCGTGGAAGGTCGCGACAGTCTCCTGCGGGGCGCGCCGTGTCTTATTGTAGCCATGACTCCCGTCGGAGCTCCCTGGGGTCCCACTGACTGCGCCATCGCCATCACTCAGCTGGAGCTCACCCTGCTCACTCGGGGCATCGGCTCATGCTGGGCCGGAAGCGTCATTCAGATCGCCCGAGACCATTATCTGAAAGAACTCCGCCTTCCCGAGGGATACGCCGCCTCTGGCGCCCTCATGGCCGGCTATCCGGCCATCCGCTACAAGCGTCTGCCCCCGCGAGAGCACCCTCCCGTGCTTTTCAACGACGACAACACGCTCTGAGGTACGGGGCGGCCTTCGGATCGCCCCCCTACAGCCCCATCTGGAAAAACTTCCTGTTCTCACCGGGGTCAGGGCTTTCATAGGTCAGACCGTACTTCTTCAGCTTGCGAAGCACCGTGGTCTGATCGCACCCCAGAACCTGTGCAGCCTTTCTGCTGGAAGGATATCGCAGCATCACCTCCGCAAGAAGCTTCTTCTCGCACGCCTCCGTCGCCTCCTTCAGGGTCATGACTTCTCCCCCTTCTCCCTCTCTTTTCAGTGCATCAGTAATGTACTGGGGCACAAACTGCGGCCCTATGATGGCAAACGGACAGAGCGCCACCGCGTGTTCCACGGTGTTTTCCAGCTCTCTGACATTGCCCGGCCATGAATAGGCATGAAAAATACGCTGTACCGCCTTGGAAAACTGCTTGTCTGTGCTGTATTTCTTGTTGAAATTCCGCAGGAAATGCCTCGCAAGCGGCATAATATCCTGATATCGTTCCCGCAGCGGGGGAATCATCAGCTTTATGACGTTGAGGCGATAATAAAGATCCTCTCTGAACTTCCCGGCGGCAACCATTTCCTCCACAGGCTGATTGGTGGCCGTAATGAAGCGCACGTCGAGGTTTATCATCTTTTTGCCGCCCACCCGCAGAATCTGCCTGTTCTGAATGCAGCGCAGCAGCTTGACCTGAACGGCAAGCGGCATATCCCCCACCTCGTCCAGAAAGATGGTACCGTGATTAGCCATTTCAAAAAGCCCCATCTTGGATGATGTGGCATTGGTAAACGCGCCCTTCTCATAACCGAACAGCTCGGATTCTATAAGATTTTCAGGAATGGTCGCGCAGTTTATCACCACATAGGGCTGTTCGGCCCGACGGCTGAACTTGTGCAGCCTGTAGGCTATGCCGTCCTTGCCGACGCCCGACTCTCCTCGGATCATGACGGTGGCGTCGCTCTGTCCCAGCCTTTCCAGAGAGTCCATGATGGTCCGCATCTGACTGCTCACGGCAATGAAGGGTTCCTTCAGCTTCTCCTCTATTCGTATGCGGGAAGAACTCTCTTCCTCAAGCTCCTCTTCCTTTCGCGCTTCTGCCGTATCCTCCAGGCTTCTGCTGATGCCTATGATCCGCCACAGCTTTCCGTTCTCCCGAAAAAACGGATAGCAGGTGATGGACACCTTGCGCCCGATCTGCGTGGTGCATACCGCCCTGCCTATCTCCCGGGTACGGAGCGTCTCAAGCAGGCCCTGACTGCTGGCAAGACCTCTTTCCACAAGATAGGTGGCATTATGCCCGAGAAGCTGCTCGGGATCGACGCCGTACTGATCCCGGACCCCCCGGCTCGCATACAGAATCTCTCCGTCGGCGGAGTTGATCCATACCCCCACGCTCTGATCGTCGGCCAGAGTTTTCAGCATTTCCAGATTCCGGGCAAAAAAATCCTCGATCATATCCATGGCGGTCCTCCAGATTCAAAGCCGTTCCTTCATTTGAGGCTTTTATGCATCATAATACGAAAGTTGAACATTTTAGATTATTAAATAATCTATTGAAATATTATATTTTTTAATATAAATGCAAACAGATGCCCTGATGCTTTTCAGCTTATGAAAAAGGGCACAAATAAAAAATTTATTTTTTTTATTCTTTATTACCAAATAGTTATATTTGTTTTCATCTTTTTAAAGTGATGCAATATTACCTCACTCTTTTTCTCCTGACAACATCATCTCTGCTCTTTTTTCCCCTCATGAAAAGAAAAAAAACTTTTCTGGCCTGTCTCAGGTTCTTTTCACGCGAATCCTTTCGGACTTCATCGGCTTTTCAATATGGCATGTTTCTTGCAAAGAATAAAAACATAACAGATACCGTCTATTCCATATTCATGGAATTTTTGCCTTCAACATGCACATATCAGGATGAAGCCATGATTATTGATTTCAGGGTAAGACCACCGATTGAAAGCTATCTCAGGTCCGGCGCATTTGAAGTTTGGGAAAATCCGAATTCGCCTTACCGTAACCAGTGGGAAGGAAGAATAAAAACTCCTTCCATGGACGGTGATATGGATTTATTCGTCAAGGAAATGACGGATGCCGGTATTGATATAAGCGTCATCATCGGACGCATGACTAAGGTTCATGACAAGGGGAGAGGCAATGTTACGGCAGATGATCTCCTGAGCATCATGAAAAAGTATCCGGGAAGATTCGCGGGAATGCCCGCCGTCGATCCTCTGGCTTCCGATGCCATGGAACAGATCGAACGTGCCGCCGCCATGGGCATGGTGGGGATATGTATAGAACCCTTCTGGAGTTCCGAACCCCTCTTTCTCAACGACAGCCGTCTGTTCCCCCTCTACAAGAAAATCGAATCCCTGGGGCTGCTCTTCACCACCACGCTGAACTTCAACTGCGGCGAAAGCACGAAGTGGAACTCGCCCTATCATGTGGAACAGATAGCCATGGCCTGCCCCGCCATGCCCATACTCATCACCCACGCATGCTGGCCGCTGCTCACGGAACTCATGGCCATCGCCGTACGCTACCCCAACATCTACCTCATCCCCGACTGCTATTTTTACTTTCCGTTCATCAACACGGCTAAGGAGCAGCGTATCATGTACAATCACATGCTCCAGGATCAGGTTCTGTTCGGCAGTTCCTACCCCATCCGCGGCTTCGGACAAGCCGTGGAGCTTTCCTTGGAACAGGGACAATGGCTCCCCGGCCCGAAAGAAAAATTCTTCTGGAAAAACGGGGCCAAACTGCTGCATCTTCAAATATCCTGAAGCACGCCCCTTCCGTCTCCATGACGACCGGCCGTGCCTTGCGGACAAGGCTCCTCTTTTCCGCGTTCGGCCGCCACTTGTCAGATCATTCCAGTTACCATCATCAAGGAGCGCCTTATGATCATCGACTTCCGCATCCGTCCCCCCTTCAAGAGCTTCCGGGAAACCGGCCTGTTCAAAGCCTGGAACAATCCGCCCAGCTCCGGAGCCTTCGCCCTCATGGCTGAGGGCCGGGAACCCGTCATTTCCGCCAAGACCGGCGATTACGGTCAGTTCATGGCGGAACTTGACGAGGCGGGCATCGACCTCGGCGTCATCGTCGGGCGCTTCACCAAAACCGACTCCGTAGGATCCGGCAATGTCACTCCTGAAGAAATCCTCGACTTCATGAACCTGTACCCCGGTCGATTCATGGGGATGCCCGCCCTTGATCCCACCGCGCCCGACGCCCTCGCCCAGGTACGCCGCATGAAGAGCCTCGGCATGAAGGGCATCTGCGTGGAGCCTTTCTGGCTCGACAAGTGCTACCGCGTCAACGATCCCTGCCTTATGGACTTTTACCGTGCGGTGGAAGAGGAGAAAATGACGCTGGTCATCACCCTGAACTGGCTCTGCGGCAACGACACAAGCTGGAACGAACCGAAGGACATCGAGGACATCGCCATAGCCTGTCCCAGACTGAACATCGTGGTACCGCACTCCTGCTATCCCAAGCTGGTGGAATTCATGGCCATCATGGTGCGCTACCCCAACATCTACTCTCTGCCCGACAGCTATTTCTACTTCCCCTTCATCAACACCGTGGACGATCAGATCCTCATGTACAACCATATGCTTCAGGATCAGGTGCTCTTCGCCAGCTCCTACCCCATCAGAGGCGTGGGTCAGGCTCTGCGTGAATCTCTGGATCGTCCGTGGCTGCCCATTCCCAAGGAAAAGTTCCTCTGGAAGAACGCGGCCAAGCTCCTGGGACTTGACCTGCCGTCAGCCTGACGACTCCGGGGAGGAGCCCCAGAGGGGGCTCTCCCCCCTAGATACCCGGCATGCCCGGACTGATCAGAGGTAGAACATGAAGGTTATCGCATTCAACGGAAGCCCCCGTAAAAACTTCAATACGGCAACACTGCTGACGCACGCCCTGAAAGGCGCGGAAGAAGCGGGGGCCGAAACTTCCCTGGTCCATCTTTACGACATTGCCTTCAGCGGATGCAAAAGCTGCCTGATGTGCAAAAGCCGGAATCTCCCGCGTACCGGCCGCTGTGTACTGAACGACGCCATCACCCCGTACATCGAAGAGGCCCTCAGCGCCGACGTGATCCTGCTCGGCAGCCCCATTTATTTCTATACGGAATCCTCATCAATGCGCGCCTTCATGGAGCGTATGCTCTTTCCGCTCACATGCTATGAAAAAAAGCGCTCTCTCTTCGACAGAAACATAAAAACAGCTCTGCTCTACACCATGAACATTTCGGACACAGAGCTGAAAAAACGCAATCCTCCATTTCCTGAAGACTTTTCCCTGTATGTCGTCGATCAGTCCGCCTATTTCATGCAGAGAGTATTCGGAAACTGCGAAACGCTCCTCTGCACCGACACCATGCAGGTACGCGACTACAGCAAATTTTACATGGAACTCTATGACGGCGCCGAGAAAAAACGACGTCATGAAGAAGTGTTCCCCCTTGACTGCCAGCGCGCGATGGAGCTGGGGCGCAGGCTTGCCGGCTCCGATGCCGATTGACAAGGAGGCTGCATGAACAAACTTCTGCGCATTCTGGACACCGTTACGGGATACGCGGGCAATTTCCTGCTCGCCATGCTCATCATCATCGCCTTTCTTCAGGTCGTCTGCCGCTACTGCTTCAACTACGCCCTGAGCTGGCCGGAAGAAATCTGCCGCTTTCTGTTTATAGCCCTCGCCTATGCAGGGGCCGCTCTCACCATGAGAAGCGACAGTCATCTTCGCGTAGACGTGGCACTCAGCTTCTCCGGCCCCAGGATGAAAAAATTCTTCAACATTCTCGCGCACGCCTGCTCCATCTTCTACTGCGCCGCATGTGCCTATCTTTCCTACGACATGATGCTGGAAGTCAAAGACATGGAGCAGTATGCCTCCAGCATCAACATGGAAGTCTGGATTACCTGGATTCCTATTCCGCTGGGCTTCGTTCTCATGACTTTCTATGCCGTTCTGCTGTTTGTGCAGACCATCGCCGGAAAAAAGAACACCGGCGGAACGGAATAAAGGAGTACCTATGGATCCTGTTCTTGTCACCATGTTCTGGGTACTGATCGTAGGGCTTGCCCTCACCCTGCACATAGGCGCAGCCATAGGTCTCGCCGTGCTTGCCGCCATCTTCGTCGGTGATCTCCCCTATGCGCTTTTCACCCAGAAGCTCTACACCACCTTCGATTCCTTCCCGCTGCTCGCCCTGCCCTTCTTCATCTGTGCAGGCGACATCATGCAGCGCGGTTCCATGGCTGAAGCTCTGCTCAAGCTCGCCAAAACTCTCGTAGGACACATCACGGGCGGCCTTTCCCTCGTTTCCGTGCTGGCATGCGCCTTCTACGGTTCCCTCTGTGGTTCGCCGCCCGCCACCACGGCGGCCATCGGCGGCATCATGATCCCCGCCATGCAGAAGGAAGGCTATCCGCGCAACTTCTCCACCGCCGTCAACACCGCCTCGGGAACGCTGGGCGCCCTCATTCCCCCGAGCACCGTACTCATCATCTACGGCGCGACCGCAGGTGTTTCCATCGGCGACCTGTTCATTGCGGTCATTCCCACCGGCATTCTCACCATGCTGGCCTTCATGGGAACCAGCATGATCATAGCCGCCAAGAAGGGCTACGGCCTCAAATCCGTGCGCGCCGGAGCAAAGGAACGCCTCGCCGCCGTATGGGAAGCCAAGTGGGCTCTCATGGTTCCCGTCATCGTCCTGGGCGGCATCTATACGGGCATCACCACCCCCACGGAAGCCGGTGTGGTGGCCGTGGTCTACGCCCTGCTTGCGGAAACCTTCATTACCAAGACCATGACCTGGAAAAAATTTCAGGACATTCTCTACTCCACCGCCAAGACCACGGGCATGATGTTCTTCGTCATCACCGCGGCAGGGGCGCTCGGCATCATCCTCGTGTACTTCAACGCCGACGCCGTGGTCGCCGACCTTCTGAACGGCATTACCACCAACAAGCATGTGCTCATGTTCCTCATCGTCACGCTGCTCATCATCCTGGGAACCTTCATGGAGTCCGTAGCCATCGTGCTCATCATGACGCCCATACTCCTGCCTATGATGGTACAGGCAGGCATGGATCCCATACAGTTCGGCGTGCTCATCGCCTACGGCGTGGTTCTCGGCAACATCACGCCGCCCGTGGGCATGAACCTCTATGTAGGCTGCGCCATCGGCGACATTTCCTTCGCGCAGCTCAGCAAGGCGATTCTGCCCTACATTGCCGCCATGGTCATCGTATATTACATCATCGCCTATGTCCCTTGGCTTTCCCTCTGTCTGGTCAAATAACATCCGTCGCAAGGAGTCCTTTATGAACCGTCTGTTCCGTCTCTCCTGTCTGTGTGCGCTTGTCGGCCTTCTGAGCTTCACTCCCGCCCAGGCGGCGCCCATTCCCGTCAAAATCACCACGCATGCGGCTTCCTCCATGGCTCTCTGCCGTTCGCTGGTCACCATGAAAAACTTCATTGAGGAAAAGACCAACGGCAAGTACCGTGTGGACATCTACGACCAGTTCAAACTCGGTACCATGGAAAGCGCCTATCAGGGCATGCAGCTCGGCACGGTGCACTTCCTCGTGGAAGGCCCTTCCAACCTCAGCAACTTCATGCCCATATTCGCCATGTTCGACCTCGGCTACATCTTCCCCGATGCAGACACCGCCGATGAAGTGCTGAGCGGCCCCGTAGGCAAGAAGATTCTGGCCGCCGCTGCCAACAAGGCCGTCACGCCCCTTACCTTCGTCCGTTACAGCTACCGCAACATCTATCTCAACAAGCCCGTGCACAGCCTCGCGGAACTCAAGGGCGTCAAGGTGCGCGCCTCCTCCTCTCCCGTGCACATCGCCGTTCTCAAGGCCATGGGCATGAACCCCACTCCCATGCCCGGCTCCGAAGTCTACACCGGCCTTCAGCAGGGCGTCATCGACGGTGTGGACGTCGACATCACCTACCTCGTCAAGGGCAAGTGGGACGAAGTGTGCAAGTCCGTAGTCTTCACCCAGCATACCTATCTGCCCCAGATCATCTACACTTCCACCAGATGGTGGAACAAGCTCCCGGCCGAAGACAAGGCCGTTTTCCAGGAAGCTATCGATCTCTATGTGCAGGAGCAGCGTAAAAACGTGCTGGAAGACGAAGCGGAAAGCATGCAGGCCATCAAGGAAAAAAATCTGAGCATCTACACCCCGACAGAAGAAGAGATCGCCATGCTCCGCAAGAACACCAGCGAACTCTACAAGGAATTCCCCAAGATCGACGTCACCCTGCTCAATGAACTCAAGGCCGAAGCTGCACGTGTAGCCGCCGCCAAAAAGTAAAGAACACACCTCGGGCAAATTCCCTCCGGAGTCGCCGCACAAAACGCGGCGACTCTTTTTCATTAACTTCCCGGGAAGGAACCTCGCGAACTCGCGGCAGGCAGGACAGGATGCAACCACGCCCCCGAAGCTCCTGTCACTGCACACGCCGCGCCCATCAATCGGAAACGGGCCGGAACAGCCCGCGTAATCCGCTCAGCCCGGTAGAAAAAATAAACGCACGGCTCATTTTCTTTTTCTGAACAGCGGGAATTTTCCGCTGTTTTTTCCACAGGTAACAGGCTGCTCCTCCCCGCGCGCCCTTGCACGGCAACGGCAAGTGTGGCAGATTGAAAGCGCATTCCAAAGGAACGGAGAACTTCCCATGATCCAGATACCTCAGGGCTTCCGTCTCGGTGCGGCGAACGCCGATTTCCGGGGCAAACATCTCGACCGCAACGATCTTTCCCTCGTATTCAGCACCGCCCCCGCCACCGCTGCGGGCGTGTTCACCACCAATCTCTTCCGGGCCGCTCCCGTGCTCGTTTCCGAGGAACACATAGCCGCCTGTGCCGATGCGGGCGTGCACGGCGTGCTGTTCAATTCCGGCCAGGCCAACGCCTGCACCGGCGAACAGGGCCGGGAAAACTGCCTGCGTACCCTCGACATGGTAAGCGAAGCGCTCGGCAGGGCCGGAGAAAAGGTATCTTCCGAAAGTCTTCTCCCCGCCTCCACGGGCGTGATCGGCGCGCAGATGGACATGGACAAGTGGGCCGCCGCCGTTCCCGCGCTGGTGGAATCTCTGGGAAAAGTGGATCTGGAAGGACTCGCCCGCGCCATGATGACCACCGACGCCTTCCCCAAGATGGCGGGGCGCGAGCTTTCGCTCAGGGGCGGCACCGTACTTCTCGCGGGCGTGGCCAAGGGCGCGGGCATGATATGCCCCAACATGGCCACCATGCTTTCCCTCGTCATGTGCGACGCGAAGGTCGATCCTGCCGCCTGGCGCGACATGTTCCGCCGTGCGGCCGACGCAACCTTCAACCGCGTGAGCGTGGACGGCGACACCTCCACCAATGACTCTCTCTACGGCCTTGCCAACGGCGCTTCCGGCGTCACCGTGGCCGAAGAGGAAATTCCCGTTCTGGAAGCGGCGCTCACCGAAGTGCTGGGCGAGCTTGCCTACATGCTGGTGAAGGACGGCGAAGGCGCAACCAAGGTCATGCACATTCACGTCACGGGCGCAGCCTGCGATGCCGACGCCGAAAAGGTGGCGCGCACCATCGGCCATTCCCAGCTGGTGAAGACGGCCATGTTCGGACGCGATCCCAACTGGGGCCGCATCGTCGCCGCCGCCGGACGTGCGGGCGTCGCCTTCGATCCCATGGCTCTTCGCGTAACGCTCTGCGGCGTGGAGCTGTTCCGCGACGGCCGCCCCACCGACCTTGACTTCGACGCGCTTCTGGAAGAGCCGCTCAAGGCGGTGGATCTTCCCCTGGATGTGGTGCTCGGCGACGGCCCGGGAGAATCCCGCCTGCTCGCCTCCGACCTTTCCCACGGCTACGTTTCCCTCAACTCCGACTATCGCTCCTGACAAGGCGGCCCGGCATGGTCATCGGCGTTCTCACCGTGGAATACGCGCTGCACGGCAACGATTCCCTCAAGGGGAAGCGCCGCGTGGCCAACAGCCTGAAGCAGAAGGTGCGCAACACCTTCAACGTGGCCATCGCCGAAGCCGGCACCGAGGAATCCCTGGTGAGGCTCCGGCTTCAGGTGGTTTCCATCAGCAACAGCGAAAGACACATGCAGTCGCGCATGGACAAATGCCTGCTCATGATGGAAGCCGTATGCGAAGAAGAAATGGTCTACAGCGACCTTGAGTTTTTCTATGACGACTGAACATTCCGTTCCCGAAGAACTGCTCTCTGCGCTCAGAAAGCACAGGCGCGTGCTCATCGCTGCCCATACCAACCCCGATCCCGACGCCATGGGTTCCTGCCTCGCCCTTGCCTGGGCGCTGCGTTCCACAGGCGTGGACGCGCTCGTCTTCAATGAGGACGGCCTGCCCGAACGCCTGCGCTTTCTCACCCTGCCCGGTCCCGTGCTTTCCAGCCTGGAAAGCCTGCCCTGCGAGCCCGACCTTGTGGCCTGTCTCGACTGCGGCGACAGGGCACGCCTCGGCGAAGTCATACAGCCCCTGCTCGATCGTGTGCCCAGCGTGAACATCGACCATCACCTCGCCAACCCGCTCTTCGGGACGGAGGCCAACTGGGTCGAGCCTTCCATGTCGGCCACGGGAGAAATGATAGCCATGGTGGCCAAGGCTCTGCGCGCTCCTCTGAACGGCGCTCTGGCCGAGGCTCTGTATGTGGCCATATCCGCCGATACGGGCAATTTCAGCTACGGCAACACCACCGCCGGCGCCCTGCGACTTGTGGCGGAAATGGCGGAAGAAGGCCTGAACATCGCGCGCCTGCGCGAATGCATGGAAAATAACTGGAGCGAAACGCGCCTGCGCCTGTGGGGACGCCTCATGCGGGACGCCCTCATTCTGGAGGAAGGCCGGCTCGCCGCGGCGCTCATCACCCTCGACACCCTGCGCGAATGCAACGCCACCCGCGACGATACCGAAGGCTTCGTGGAACAGCTCCGCCGTCTTTCCGGGGTGCGCGTGGCGCTCGTGCTGCGCGAAGAGGAAAAGAACGGCAAGGTACAGACCAAGGCCAGTCTGCGTTCCTCCGGCAAGGACAACGTGCGCGACGTGGCCGCCCAGTTCGGAGGCGGCGGGCACCGCAATGCTGCCGGAGCCACTCTTCCGCTCGAGGCAGAAAAGGCCCTCACCGTCATGCAACCCTATATCCGGTTCGTCTGGAACCGCCTTCAGTAAAAGGGCCGGGCGGCCCTCCGCCCGGCAACATCCATGAGAGACATTCATTTTCACAAGATGCACGGCTGCGGCAACGATTTCATCTTCATCGACAACAGGGAAGCGAAGGTGAGCGTTCCCGAAATGGCGGCCTGGGCCGAACTTTTGTGCCGCCGCAAGACGGGCATCGGAGCCGACGGACTGCTCTTTCTCGACACGACTCCCGAAGGGCGGGAAGGCGACTTCATCTGGCACTTCTACAATGCCGACGGCTCCCGCGCGGAAATGTGCGGCAACGCCTCGCGCTGCGCCTCATGGCTTGCCGTGAACCTCGGCCTTGCGGGCAGAAGCATGTGCTTCGGCACGGACGCAGGGCTCATCCATGCCGACGTGGACGTGGAAAACATGCGTTCCCGCGTGGAGCTCACGCATCCCGAGGGCATGGTGCTGCATACCCCCCTTGAAGCGGACGGCAAGACCTGGGACGTGCACTTCGTGAACACCGGAGTTCCCCATGCCGTCATCCTCTGCGACGACTGCGACACGGTGGACGTGGAACACCTCGGCCGTCTGTTCCGCTACCATGAGCACTTCGCCCCCAGAGGCACCAACGTGAACTTCATCACCGTCATCGGCAGGGACGCCATTCATGTACGCACCTACGAACGCGGCGTGGAAGGGGAAACCCTGGCCTGCGGCACCGGCGCGGCGGCCTCCACTTGTATCGCTCATGCACTTGGCTTGACGGATTGCAGCGTCAATGTCACTACTTCAGGTAAGGAACTCTTGGGCATTGAACTTGCAGGCGATTCCGTCTTCCTGTCCGGCGCCGTGGCCCGCGTCTTCACAGGCGTCATCGACCCCTCCCAGTTCAGCCTTTTGAAATTCTGACCGTCCGGGGCCCAGTCGTCTGGAAATTTTTTTCATCCATCATATCCCGCTCGGAGAAAAGCATGTTTCACGGAACGATAACTGCTCTGCTTACCCCGTTCAAGAACGGTACCATCGACGAAGAAGCCTACCGCGCCCATATCGAATGGCAGATTGAACAGGGTGTGAACGGCGTGGTGCCCTGCGGCACCACCGGCGAATCCGCCACCATGAGCCACGCGGAACACGAATCCGCCATCCGCATCTGCATCGACCAGGTGAAGGGCCGCGTGCCCGTCATCGCCGGGGCCGGTTCCAATAATACGGTAGAGGCCATCAGCCTCACCCGCTTCGCCAAAAACGCCGGGGCCGATGCCGCTCTGCTCATCTCTCCCTACTACAACAAGCCCACGCAGGAAGGTATCTTCCAGCACTTCAAGGCCATCAACGACGAAGTGGCCCTGCCCATGTTCGTGTACAACGTGCCCGGCCGCACCGGTTCCAACGTGCTGCCCGCAACCCAGGCCCGCATGGCCCGCGAACTCGAGCACGTCATCGGCTGCAAGGAAGCCACCGCCAACCTGGTGCAGATTTCCAACATCCTTGAGCAGTGCCCCGAAGACTACATTCTCCTGTCCGGCGACGACTTCACCGTGCTTCCCACCTACGCCGTGGGCGGCAAGGGCGTCATTTCCGTCACCGCCAACGTGCTGCCCGACATGATGAGCGCCCTCACCGCTGCGTGCGAACGCGGCGACTACGCGGAAGCACGCCGCCTGCACTTCGCCCTGGAACCCATGAACCGCGCCATGTTCGTGGAAAGCAACCCCATCCCCTGCAAGACCGCGCTTGCCCTCATGGGCCGCATGGGCTCCGAGGTGCGTCTGCCCCTCTGCCAGCCCTCCGACAATACGGTGAAACTGCTGCGCGAAGTGCTTGCCTCCTACGGCAGAATCTGATTTCGTCGCCTCATTTTCGTAAAAAAAGCGCCTCTCTGAAACCGGAGAGGCGCTTTTTTTACGGTCTTACGATAAGCCGGCGGATATGTACGCCATGGCTCGATAAACATAATTTTTTGAATAACCAGTATAATATATTGATATATAAATATTTTTTATTTTATGGCATCTTTTCTCTGATAAGAGAGGAGAGACTCAGCAAAAGTAAATAAAACATATTGAAATTATTGATACTTAAAAATATTTTTTAAAAAATTCTTTTCTTATTAGGAATCATTCTTGACAAGAAGGGCTTTCATACGCATACTGTCTTCAACAGCGATGCTTCCGGCACGGCGCTTCCGCCACCCGGGCACGCCCCACACAAGGAGACGACCATGCAGTACAATACCTCCGAACAGCTCAAGGCTTTCAGCCGTCTTCCCATAGAATGGAATCTTGACCCCGCCGATGCCGTGACTCTTTACCTTGAATGGGGCAACAACGACTGGCGCGCCGAACATCCTCCCGTGCGTTCCAAGGACGACTTCGCCCATTATTTCGTGCTCGACAACTGGACCGAGCAGCCCACTCTGCGCCTCGTGATGCGCAATTCCGAAGCCACGGAAGATTTGTGGGTTTCCCCGCTGCCCAAGGAACTGGAAAATGATTTCCACAAGGAATTCGGCACGCTGAAGGGTGTGTTCATGCCTTCCGACCCCATGAAGGAATGGCTCAGAGAAAAGCTCTACGCCGCGTAAACCATCTCCTCTCTCCGCCGGAAGGGCCTGCCGGGAGCGTACAGCGTTCCGGGCGGGCCCTTCCTCTCAAGGGCGCAATTTTTCCGCCGCCGCTTCCGGTCACGGGAAAAAGAGGCCGGACGAAGCGCCTCCTCTGCCGGGTACGGGAAGGAAACGGAAGAGGCATAGTGCCGGGGGGCGGTGCAGGCTCTTGCTTCCGGCGCGAAGCTGTGTTAAATTCTTCGCCTTGCAGTATATATGGCTCTTGCGTGCGAGAGTGGCGAAACTGGCATACGCACTGGATTTAGGATCCAGCGGAGCAATCCTTGAGAGTTCAAGCCTCTCCTCTCGCACCATTTTTTGCGCCATTTCTCTGCCTTCCGGCAAGGCCGGGCAGATCATTCATAAGGAGTTTTACCGATATGGCTCACAGCATCGAAGTCGTTTCCCCCGTCTCCCGCAAAATCAGCGTGACCGTCCCGGCCGAGGAGGTCAATGCCGCTCTCAACGCCGCCGCCCGTGAAGTAGGCGCTTCCGTCACGCTGCCCGGCTTCCGCAAGGGCAAGGCTCCCGTGTCCGTCATTGAAAAGCGCTTTGCCGGGGAAGTGCTCTCCCGCGCTTCCGAAACGCTGGTGGAACGCCGCGTGGCCGACATTCTGAAGGAAGAGGACATCAAGCCCCTCTCCCGCCTGGACTACAACGGCGATCAGATCGTCCGCGGCAAGGACTTCTGCTTCTCCTTCTCCTTTGAAACCCTGCCCGACGACATCAAGCTCCCCGAAGACCTTTCCGCCCTCACCGTGGAAATGGATTCCTCCGAAGCCACCGAAGAAGAAGTGGAAGCCTTCACCAAGCGCCTGCTGAAGAGCACCGCCACGCTGGAAGAAGTGAAGGAAGAACGCCTTCCTGAAAACGGCGACATCGTCACCATCGACGTGGACGGCGAAGTGGACGGCAAGAGCGTGCCCGGCATGAAGGTGGAAAACTACAGCATCCAGCTTTCCGAACCCGCCGAAGGCAAGGAACTTTCCGAACTCGACAACATCATCCGCAGCCTGCATACGGGTGAGGAAGGCACCGGCACCATGGTCTGCCCCGAAGACCATATTGACGAAAGCCTGCGCGGCAAGACCGTGAACCTGAGCGTGAAGCTCATCAGAATCAGCCGCGAAATTCTGCCCGAACTCGACGAAGACTACGCCAAGAAGCTGGGCTTCCCTGATCTGGCCGCGCTGAAGAAGATGATCACCGATCAGGCGAACCACAACAAGGCTGCTTCCGCCCGCAGCGCCGCCGAGCAGAAGCTCATGGCTTCCGTGCTGGAAGGCCAGGAATTCCCCCTGCCCGAAGCCGTGGTCAAAAATCAGCAGGTTGAATACGAAAACGAGATACGCGAATATCTCGGCCAGCAGGGCCTGGACAAGGCCGCCATCGACGAAAGCCTCAAGAACATGGAAGGCGAAGTCCGCGCCCGCGGCGAAGAACGCGCCCGCGTGCAGGTGTTCCTTACCGCTCTCGCCCGCCGCGAAAAGCTTGAGGTTTCCGCTCAGGAAGTGGACATGCAGATCATGCAGATGGCCCGTGAATACAAGCAGGACTTCCGCAAGCTGCGCGAAGCCCTGTATCAGAACGGCGCCGTCAACGACATTCAGGACCGTATGCTGAACAGCAAGGCCATGAGCCTCATGTTCGACAAGGCCCAGAAGGTCGCTCCCGCCGAAGCCAAGGCCGAATAACGAATCAGGAAAGGATTCCCCGGCTTCACGGCCGGGGATTTCCTTTCTTAAGGAGCCCAGACGTGACTATTCCCTTTGTCATCGAATCCACCGGACGCGGAGAACGCTCGTACGACATCTACTCCCGTCTGCTCAAGGACCGCATCGTTCTTCTGTGCGACGAGGTCAACGACGCCACGGCCTCGCTTATCTGCGCCCAGCTGCTTTTTCTGGAATCGCAGGATCCTGAAAAGGAAATAAGCCTGTACATCAACAGCCCCGGCGGGTCGGTCACTGCGGGCATGGCCATTTACGACACCATGCAGTTCATCGCTCCCCCCGTGGCCACACTGTGCATCGGCCAGGCCGCCAGCATGGGAGCCTTCCTTCTTGCCGGGGGCGCCAGGGGGATGCGCTACAGCCTGCCCAACAGCCGCATCATGATCCATCAGCCTTCCGCCGGCGTGCAGGGCCAGATCACGGACATGGACATCCATGTACGCGAAGGCCTGCGCCTCAAGAAGAACCTGAACCGCATCCTTGCGGAAAACACCGGCAACAGCGTCTCGCGCATCGCCGCAGCCACGGAACGCGACAACTTCATGTCCGCCGAGGAAGCCCTCAAGTTCGGGCTCATCGACCGCATTCTCACCACCCGCCGCGACGTGGCGGACAAGGCAGGTCAGCAGGCATGAGCGACGAACAGAAAGAAATGCACTGCTCCTTCTGCGGAAAGAGCGGCTCCGAAGTGCGCCACTTCGTGACTCAGGGCGAAGTGTGCATCTGCGATGCCTGCGTGGCCGCCTGCGCCGAAATCATGGCGGAGCAGGACCACAGGGAAAGCGGTGTGGAAGCCGGCGAACTGCTCACCCCTCAGCAGATCAAGGCCCGGCTCGACGATTACGTCATCGGTCAGGAAAGGGCCAAGAAAATCCTTTCCGTGGCCGTGCACAACCACTACAAGCGCGTATTCCATGCCGGAGCCATCGAAGGCGTGGAGCTTGAAAAGAGCAACATTCTTCTGCTCGGCCCCTCGGGCAGCGGCAAGACGCTGCTCGCCCGCACGCTGGCCCGCGTGCTCAAGGTGCCCTTCGCCATTGCCGACGCCACCACCCTTACCGAAGCCGGCTATGTGGGCGAAGACGTGGAAAACATCCTCGTGCAGCTTCTTCAGAACGCCGACTACGACCTTGACGCCGCCTGCAAGGGCATTATCTATATCGACGAAATCGACAAGATTTCGCGCAAGGCCGACGGACCGTCCATCACCCGCGACGTGTCCGGCGAAGGCGTGCAGCAGGCTCTTTTGAAGATCATCGAAGGCACGGTGGCCAACATTCCGCCCAAGGGCGGGCGCAAGCACCCGCAGCAGGAGTTCATCCGCATGGATACCTCGAACATCCTGTTCATCATGGGCGGCGCCTTCATCGGGCTGGAAAAGCTGGTGGAATCGCGTTCGCGCGGAACCAGCATGGGCTTCGGCGCGCATATCGAGAAAAAGAGCGAACACCGCATAGGCGAGCTTCTCGATCAGGTGGTGCCCACCGATCTCGTGCAGTTCGGGCTTATTCCCGAATTCATCGGTCGTATTCCGGTCATCACCCATGTGGAAGAGCTCAGCGTGGACGATCTGCTGCGCGTCATGACCGAACCGAAGAACGCTCTGGTCAAGCAGTATCAGAAGCTCTTCGAGCTCGACGGCGTGACCCTGCGCTTTGAAGAAGAGGCCCTTCGCGCCGTGGCCGAGAAGGCCCTGGAAAACAAGACGGGCGCGCGCGGTCTCCGCAACGTGCTGGAAAACGTGATGCTCGACATCATGTACGAACTTCCCACCCTCAAGGACGTGACCGAGTGCGTCATCACCCGGGGCGTCATCGAGGGTACGGACAAGCCCATCCTTACGCACGCCGCGTAAAGGGTGGAACCGTTTTTCCCGGGGAGATTCCCCGGCCCCGGCAGTTGCGTTCCTGCTTCCCGGCCCTCCGGCCGGGCAGGGACGCAATTGCATACCGGGAACATTGAGGATCTCTATGGCTGAACAGACTCCGCTGGAATTGCCCATCATTACCCTGCGTGAAGTAGTGATGTTCCCTCATGCCGTGATGACGTTCCATGTCGGGCGTTCGGCTTCGGTGAGCGCCATCAACAGCGCCGTCACCGAATACGACAAGCAGATATTTCTGGTGGCGCAGACAAGCGCCGCCATCGAACGCCCCGGCCTTTCCGACCTGTTCCAGATGGGCGTGGTCAGCCGCGTGCTGCGCGCCGACCGCCTTCAGGACAATACCATCAAGCTCGTGTGCGAAGGCCTGTACCGCGCCACCTGGCTGCCCCTGAACGCGAGTTCCGCCTTCGGCGACCGCGCCTTCCCCCGCCTGCGCACCGTGCGCGTGGAGGAATCCATGGAAGAGGACGCCGAGCTTCCCGCCGTGGTGGAGGCTCTGCAGGACTCGCTTTCCGAAGCATGTCGTCAGAACCGCCGCATCACTCCCGAACAGCTCGCCGCCTTTGCGCTGCTCGACGATCCGGGCACGCTGGCCGACGCCGTGGCTCCCTGCCTCAAGGTGGACTACCTGCACAAGCAGGCCATTCTGGAAACGCTGGATCAGGGCAAGCGCCTGCGCCAGGTGTACGAATACCTGGGGGGCGAACTCATCGCCTCCGGCGTGGACAAGACCATCAAGAGCCGCGTCAAGGCGCAGATGGAACAGAACCAGAAGGAATACTACCTCACCGAGCAGCTCAAGGCCATCAACAAGGAACTGGGGCACGACGACATTCAGGCGGAAATCGTGGAACTTGAGGAAAAGCTCAAGGCCAAGAACATGCCTGAAGAGGCCCGCGAACGCGCCCTGCGCGAGGTCCGCAAGCTGCGTCAGATGCCTCCGGCCTCCTCGGAATATGTGGTGGCCAGAAACTATGTGGACTGGATCATCGACCTGCCCTGGAACGAGCTCAAGCCCGTGGACATCGACCTTGCAAAGGCCCGTTCCGTGCTCGACGGCGGACACTTCGGGCTGGAAAAGGCCAAGACCCGCATTCTGGAATACCTCGCGGTGCAGAAGCTTTCCGGTTCCCTCAAGGGGCCCATCCTCTGCCTTGTGGGGCCTCCCGGCGTAGGCAAGACCTCTCTTGCCAAGTCCATAGCCGAGGCCACGGGCCGCGAGTTCGTGCGCATTTCCCTGGGCGGCGTGCGCGACGAGGCCGAAATACGCGGACACCGGCGTACCTACATCGGCGCCCTGCCCGGCAAGATCATCATGGCGCTCAAGCGGGCAAAGTACAACAATCCCCTCTTCTGTCTCGATGAAATCGACAAGATGACGGTGGATTTCAGAGGCGACCCCGCTTCCGCCCTGCTGGAAGTGCTGGACCCCGAACAGAACTGCTCCTTCAACGACCATTACCTCGATATGGACTACGACCTTTCGCAGGTCTTCTTCATCACTACGGCCAATTCCATGCAGAGCATTCCCGCTCCGCTTCTCGACCGTATGGAGGTACTCGAGCTTTCCAGCTATCTGGAAGGCGAAAAGGTGCATATCGCACGGGATTTTCTGCTGCCGCGCCAATGGAAGCTGCACGGACTCAAGGCGGAAAACATGAATCTTTCCGACGAGGCTCTGCTCGATATCATCCGCTCCTACACCCGGGAATCGGGCGTGCGCAATCTGGAGAGGCAGATAGCCGCGCTGTGCCGCAAGACGGCCATACGCCTTGTGGATGCGGACGATTCCTCCCTCTGCGTATCCATAGAGGCCAGGGATCTGGAAGACTTCCTCGGCGTGAAGAAATACCGCTACGACGAGAAGGAAAACCATCCGCAGGCGGGCGTGGCCGCAGGGCTTGCCTATACCGGAGCAGGGGGCGACATTCTTTACATCGAAACCGTGGTCATGCCCGGCAACGGCAAGATTCAGGTCACGGGCAAGCTCGGCGAGGTGATGAAGGAATCCGCCCATGCGGCCTTCTCCTACATCCGTTCCCGTTCCAGCCTGCTCGGCCTGCGGCCCGACTTCTACAAGGATATCGACATCCATGTGCACGTTCCCGAAGGGGCCGTGCCCAAGGATGGGCCTTCCGCAGGCATCACGCTGGCCACGGCCCTTTCCTCCGCGCTGCTCGGCATTCCCGTACGCGACGATGTGTGCATGACGGGGGAAATCACCCTGCGCGGCCGCGTGCTGGCCATAGGCGGACTCCGGGAAAAGCTGCTTGCCGCAAGCCGCTCCGGCATGAAGACGGTGCTTGTGCCCGCCGACAACGAAAAGGACCTCAAGGACGTACCGGAAGAAATCCTCAAGACGCTGGACGTGCGCTTCGTACGCGATGCGGACGAGGTTCTTCCCCTCGCACTTCTCGCCTCGAAGGAGGAAATCTTCTCCGGCGAGGACACCCACGCCCTGATCCACTCCCTGCGGGCTTCCCGCAGCCTCAGTCAGGATCTCGGCGGAGCCGTGCTGTAGCGGGGAACCGCATATACCAAAAGGCCCGTCCGGCTGCTGCCGGGCGGGCCTTTCTTCATGCCGGGAAGAACAAGACTCCGGCCGTATGCGTTACCGGAACGTTCTCAGGCGCAGGGCGTTGAGCACCACGGACACCGAGGAAAGAGACATGGCCGCCCCCGCAAGCATGGGCGACATGGCGGGCCCGCCGAAAAGAAGCAGCACGCCGGCCGCCACGGGGACAAGAAGAATATTGTAGGCAAACGCCCAGAAGAGACTGAGGCGTATGTTGGAAAGTGTGGCGCGGCCCAGAGCAAGGGCCGTCTTCACGCCGGAAATGCCGCAGAGAAGCACCACATCCCCCGCTTCCATGGCCACGTCGATACCGGAGCCCATGGCCATGCCCACATGGGCGCGGGCCAGAGCGGGAGCATCGTTGATGCCGTCGCCCACCATGCCCACCAGGCGGCCTTCCGCCTGAAGAGCGGCAATGACCTTTTCCTTGCCATCGGGCCGTACTCCGGCCACCACCTCGTCGATGCCCGCCTTTGCGGCCACCGCCCGGGCGGTACGTTCATTGTCGCCGCTCAGCATCATGACGCGGCAGCCCATGGCGCGCAAATCGGAAATGACGCCGGGCGTTTCCTCCCGCAGGGGATCGGCCACGCCGAGCATGGCGACGATCCTGCCGTCCGCGGCGAGCAGAAGCGGGGTGCGCCCTTCATCGGCCAGAGCCGTCAGACGTGCCTTCCATTCGGAGGAAAGAGCCACGCCGTTTTCCTCAAGCAGACTTTCGTTGCCGAGATAGAGCGCACGGCCGTTCACCGTGCCCGTCACGCCCTGACCTCCGAGGGCGCGGAAGCCTTCCACGGCGGAAGGAGAAACGCCTCTTTCCCGCGCGCCTTCCAGCACGGCCCGGGCAAGGGGATGCTCGGAAACGGCTTCAAGGGATGCGGCAAGGGCAAGGGCCTCCTCTTCCGCCATGTCTTCGGCATAAAGGCTCATGAGGCGGGGACGGCCTTCCGTAAGCGTGCCCGTCTTGTCGAACACCAGCGTGTCGAGACGGCCGGAGTGTTCCAGCGCGGTGCCGTTCTTCATGAGCACGCCGAGCTGCGCGCCGCGCCCCGTGGCCACCATGATGGACATGGGCGTGGCAAGGCCCAGCGCACAGGGACAGGCCACCACCAGCACGGAAACAAAGACGCGAAGCGCCTCCCCGAAGGGCAGATGCCCGGCAAAGAGCCACAGAAGGGCGGCCAGCACGGCCACGGCAATGACGGCAGGCACGAAATAAAGACTGATGCGGTCGGCCATGCCTGCGATGGGAGCCTTGGAACCCTGCGCTTCGCGTACCAGATGAATGATGCGGGCAAGGGCCGTATCCGCGCCTACGCGCTTTGCTTCCATGACGAAGGAACCGCTTATGTTCAGGGTGCCCGCGTTCACTTCATCCCCCGCCGCCACTTCCACGGGAAGGGATTCGCCCGTGAGGCTGGACATGTCGAGAGAGGAGGAGCCTTCCGCCACCTCGCCGTCCACGGGAATGCGGGCGCCGGGCTTGATGAGCAGCCTGTCGCCGGGCATGACGGCACGCACGGGAATTTCCCTGACACTTCCGTCCTCAAGCACGCGCTCCACCTGTTCCGGCGTCAGCTCCATAAGGCCTCGTATGGCTTCGGAAGTGCGCGTGCGCGACACGGCCTCCATGTACTTGCCGAGAGAAATGAGGGCGATGAGCATACCCGCGGATTCGTAGTACAGGCCTGAAACGCCCGCGTGCACGGTCTCCGGCGTGACGGCAAAGGCTATCTCGAAGGTGCTCCACAGGCTGTAGAGAAGCGCGGCCCCCGTGCCCATGGCCACCAGGGAATCCATATTCGGCGCGCCCCGCAGAAGAAGCGGTATGCCGTGCCGGTAAAAATCACGGCCCGACCAGATGACGGGCAGCGTCAGAAACAGTTGAAACAGCGCGAAGACAAGGGGGCTTTCGTGCATGTCGAGGAAGGAAGGCAGGGGCAGGCCCCAGTGACTTCCCATGGCCACGAACACCAGCGGCACGGCAAAAAGAAATTCCGTAAAAAGGCGGCGTCGACGCAGGGCCAGATCCGCCCGGGTCTTTTCCTGTTCGCTTTCCCACAGGTCGTGTTCATCGGCGTCGGGAGGGAGGTAGGACGCGGTGAACCCCAGCCGGTGCACGCGCTCCGTCACTTCCTCGATGAAGGGCTCAAGTCCTCCCTCGAGCGCGCCTTCCGCCGGACGTATCTGCGCGGTACCGTCGGCCAGACTCACCGTGGCGCTGTCGATGTGCTCCATGGCGTTCAGCGCTCTCTGGGAACGGGCGGAGCAGGCCCCGCAGGCCATGCCTTCTATGCGGAACCTGAGAATATCGGGGCATTTTTCCATAAGTCCTGCCTTTTTCTGCGGGCCTTTCCGGGCGGGTCTTGCCGCCGCGCCGTCCTTCCCGTTGCACGAACGGGGTACGGACGGGCCCCTCAGCATGGGTATTCTGTATGTTCCGATCCGGCCATGGGGACAAAACATCCCGGGGGCGGAAAGACATGCTTCCGCCCTTTCTGCCGGAAACGGCTCCGGTCGAGCGTGCCGCTTCCTCAAAGGAGGCGGCACGCTCGGCCCGGAAAACGATTTCTCATCCTAGCGGATGTCCACCACCTGGAAGCCGAGGTCGTCCACGGCCTTTCTGAGTTCTTCGTCGGACACATTCTCCGCCGCTTCCATGACGGCGGTTTTGGCGGCAAGATCCACCGTCACGGCGGAAACGCCGGAAACGGCGCTCAGAGCCTTTTCCACATTGGCCGAGCAGTGGGGGCAACGCATTCCTTCAATGGTCATGACTTTCTTCATGGCTGTATTCTCCTCGTATCGGGGCGGACAAGACGCGGCCCGCCGCGTTTTCGTTGACTTGCCTTTCTTTTACAGCTATGGATATGCTATTCGCAAGAATGTACTTTTTTGATAGATAGTACCTGAAAGGATACCGTTATGAACGACGCGAAAGGCTGCCGTGCACACGGCGGCGACCTTCCCTCCGCCGCAGAACTGCACTGCCCCGTGGAAGCCACTCTCGGCATGATCGGCGGCAAATACAAGACGCTTATTTTATGGAAGCTCATCTCCGGCCCCATGCGCTTTTCCGAACTGCGCCGCACCGTCCCCGGAGCCACGCCGAAAATGCTCACCCAGCAGCTCCGCGAACTGGAAAGGGACGGGCTCGTACACAGGGAAATCTTTCCCGTCATTCCCCCGCGTGTGGAATATTCGCTTACGGAATTCGGCAGAACCATACGCCCCGTGCTGGAAGCCATGTACGCCTGGGGCAGCACCTGCCTGGCCCGAAAGGGGCTTTGCGTCAACTGTTCCATGGAGCCTCTGCCCTGAGCAAGGCAGACATCCGGCACTCTCCCGGCCTGTGCCCCGGAGCGACCGCATTTCCCTGCTGCGGGAACGTCTCCGCCATTGCCGGAGCGGCATTCTTCGGCTACCATCGTATTCCGTCAACCTTATAACCCCGGCCCGTATCATGACCGCGCTCATCATCACCGTCGTTCTGGCACTTTCCATCTCCGCCCTCTGTTCCACCATGGAGGCCATGCTCTATTCCATTCCGTGGACCACGCTTGAAAAGATGAAGGAATCCGGCTCCCGCGCCGGCAGACTTCTCTATCACATGCGCTCCAACGTGGATCAGCCCATCTCCGCCATCCTCACCCTGAACACCATCGCCAACACGGCGGGCGCATCCCTTGCGGGCGCCCTGGCCGCAGGCGCCCTCGGTGCGGAAAACATGCCCTATTTCGCGGCGCTGTTCACCGTGCTCGTGCTGCTTTTCGGGGAAATCATTCCCAAAACGCTGGGCGTCTCCTACCCCGGGATACTGGGCCGCCTTCTGGCCTTCCCGCTCTTTATCATGACCGTCATTCTCCGCCCGGCCACCTGGCTTTCCGGCCAGATCACGAAGCTCATCACGCCCAAGGAATCCGGCCCCGAAGCCACGGAAGACGACATCAACGCCATGGCCCGCATCTCGCGGCAGGCAGGCGTCATCCAGAGCTATGAGGAAACCGCCATCCGCAACATTCTTGCGCTGGACCAGAAGCGCGTGCACGACGTGATGACCCCGCGCACCGTGGTCTTTTCCCTGCCGGAAGACTGTACCGTGGAGCAGGCCTACGCCATCCCCTCCTTCTGGAACTTCAGCCGCATCCCCGTCTATGCCGAGGACAACGAAGACATCGTGGGCCTCGTGCTCCGGCGCGACGTGGTGCTGCACCGCGATGCGGACGACGGAGAGATGAGGCTCGGAGAAATCATGCAGCCCGTGCACTTCGTGCTCGAATCGCTCACGCTCGACAAGGTGCTCACGGAATTTCTGGAACGCCGTCAGCATCTTTTCGCCGTGCTCGACGAATTCGGCGGCCTTGCGGGCGTCATTTCTCTGGAAGACGTAATGGAAGAACTGCTCGGCCGTGAAATCGTGGACGAAAGCGACCTTGCCGCCGATCTGCGTGCCGTGGCCCGGAGCCGCCGCGCCAGGACGACGGCCTCCGCCAGAGTGGAAAATACGCAGAGCGATAAACAGGAATAATTCCTACTTGCAAGACGGGAATAAATCTGTCAGAGTCCTTCCGGGACAGGAAGCAACAGGGCCCGGCCCCTGTTTTTCCCTGTGACTCACGTCACTGAAAACAGCCGCCGGCTGAACGATGCTCATAGCCCAGGAGGCGACATGTCGACGAAAAAGAAGAACCTTTCCATATACCTTGCCGCGTTCGCCCTTTTCGCCGGAGGGGCGGGTTTCATGCTGTGGTCGGCCCTTTCCGAAGGGACCATGTATCACCTCAACGTCTCGGAAGCCGTGGCCATGCCTTCGGAAAAGCTGAAGTCCGCAAGGCTGTTCGGCGTGGCGGCGGGAGACATCGTCAAGCCTGAAAACGGGCTCGGCGCAAGCTTCACGCTGCTTGATCTGGAACATCCCGACAAGGGTATCCGCGTGCACTACCGCGGCGTTCTGCCCGACACCTTCGACAAGGGCGCGGAAGTAATTGTGGAGGGCCGCATGGAAGGCGCGGACTTCACGGCCAAAACGCTCATGACCAAGTGCCCTTCCAAGTATGAAAAAAGCAACAGGGAAAAGGCCTGAACCATAAAAACGCGCCCCATACGCGCGTTTTTTTGAGGCCCTTTCAGCCCGCGATCCCGCTTTTCAGGAGACGCCATGTATCTTGCCGCCTATATCTGTCTGCTCGCCACCCTGTTTTTCTCCCTGGCCGGAGGCGCCGTCGGCACGGCGCAGCTCTGGCAGGGCAAAACTTCCGAACTGCGCTGGCTCGAATACGCGCAGGCCGCCGGTTCCCTCTGCCTTCTTGTCTCTTCCGGCATTCTCATGTATGCGCTCGTGATCAGCGACTTCTCTCTGGACTATGTGGCGAACTATACCGACAGGGCGCTTTCCCTGTTCTACCGCTGCACAGCCTTCTGGGGCGGGCATGAAGGCTCCCTGCTTTTCTGGGCGCTCATGGTTTCGGTATGCGGCACGGCCTTTCTCTTCACGCGCACCTACCGTTCCCTTTCCGCCGAAACGAAAAGCTGGTTTCTGGTCTTCTTCCTTGCCGTCATGGCCTTTTTCGGTCTTCTGCTCTCCACCTGGAGCAATCCCTTCCTGCGCAGTCTTCCCGCTCCGGCGGACGGCTACGGCCTGAATCCCCTGCTCCAGAACCCGGGCATGATCTTTCACCCGCCGCTGCTCTTTCTGGGCTACGGCGGCTTCGTCATTCCCGGCTGCCTCGCTCTGGCGCAGGCCATGAGCACGCAGAAGGACCCCATGCACTGGATAGAGGTGGCCCGTCCCTTCACCCTTACCGGCTGGCTCTTCCTCACGGCGGGCATCGTACTCGGCGGCTGGTGGGCCTACATGGAACTGGGCTGGGGCGGCTACTGGGCATGGGACCCCGTGGAAAACGCCTCGCTCCTGCCCTGGCTCATCGGCACGGCCGCCCTGCACACCTGCCTTATGGAAACGCGGCGCGGCAAACTGCACCGCGTGAACATCTTCCTCATGAGCCTCACCACGGTTTCGGCCTTCTTCGCCACCTATCTGGTGCGCGGCGGGGTGGTCAATTCCGTGCACGCCTTCGGCGGCAACGGCACGGGCCCCTATCTGCTCTTCTTCGTGCTGGCTTTTCTGCTCATCATCAGCGTGATCTCCCTTCTGGCGAAGGATGAGAACGCGAAGGAACTCGGCGGACTGGAAACGCGCGAGGGCTTCGTGGTCATGACGGTGTGGCTGCTCATGGCCATCGGCCTCATCATTCTTCTCGCCACGCTCTGGCCCGTCATCAGCACGCTCTGGTCGGACCGTTCCATGGGGCTCGACCAGCACTTCTACAACAGCGTATGCCTGCCGCTCTTCACGGTGCTTCTCGCGCTGCTTCTCATCTGCCCGTGGATACGCTGGCAGGGCGGCACGCGCAACTGGCGCAGGCTCGTCATCGTGGCCGCGGCCTTCTGCGGCGCGCTCGTCATCTACTGGCGCGCGGGCGTCACGCAGGCGCTGCCGCTCATGTCCGCCTCGCTGAGCACGGCCCTGCTGGTGAGCATGGGTCTGCTGTTCATGGAAAAATCCGTGCGTGCCTGGCGGCCCTCGCTCATGGCCTGCATCGTTCATGCAAGTCTGGCCCTCGTGGCCCTCGGCATCTCCTTTTCCGGCCCCTACAAGCAGGAAGTGGAAATGGAACTTGCCAGGGGCGGCGTCGCCCGGGTCGGGCAGTATGAAGTGACGCTTCTGAACCTTTATGAAGGCAGAGACGCCACGTTCGAATTCATCGAAGCGGAACTGCAGCTCGCTTCGGACGGCAAGGTCATCGGCACCATATCGCCGCAGCGCCGTCTGTACGACAAGTTCCCGAGTTCCGCCTTTTCCGAAGCCACCACCTATCCCTCTCTGGGAAGCGAATTCTACGTCACGCTTCTCGGCATCAACGGCGGCCGCGCGGTGCTCCGCATGAGTTCCAACCCGCTCGTGAACTGGCTGTGGATAGGTGGCGCGCTCATGAGCCTCGCCCCTTTCATAGCCCTGGGACGCAGACGTCGTCCGGAAAATCAGAGCGCGGAAGACTGAGATGGACGGCGCACTTCTGGAACTTACCGACGTGGCCAAGGCCTTCGGGCCGAGGCTTCTCTTCCGCCGTGTGAATGTGTCTCTCATGCCCGGCACCCTTTCCCTTCTTGCGGGGGCCAACGGCGCGGGCAAATCCACGCTCATGCGCATCATGGCCGGACTCACCCGGCCGGACGCAGGCACGGTAACGCGCCGTGTGCCGGAAGAAAGGCTGGGCTACATGGCCCATGCCACCTTTCTCTACCCCGGACTGGACGCCGAGGAGAACCTGCTTTTCTGGGCGCGCGCCGCAGGACTGGACCATGCGGAGGAAAGGGCGAAAAACGCCCTCGCGCGCGTGGGACTTGCCCGGCACGCCCATGAGCGGGCGGGCGTCTTTTCCCGGGGCATGGCGCAGCGCCTCAACCTTGCGCGGCTTCTCCTTGCCGAGCCCATGCTCATTCTGCTGGACGAACCCGCCACGGGGCTCGACGTTTCCTCCCGGAGAATGCTCATGGAACTCATGCTTGAAGCGCGCGGCCGCGGGGCCGCCGTACTGTGGATAAGCCACGACCTTGCGGAAGACGCCCCCCATGCCGACGCCGTTCTCACGCTGGAGGCACGTTCGCTGACGAAAAGCGAAGGAGGCGTCTTGTGCTGAAATGCGCCCTTGCCGTCTACCGGAAGGATCTGAAACTCATACTCGCCCGGGGGGCGGGTCTTCTTCAGGCCCTGCTTCTGGGGCTTCTGCTCGTATTCCTGTTCAGCCTTTCCCTGAACGCGGGCGACAGACTCAGCCCGCAGGCGGCCGCAGCCATGTTCTGGCTGGCCTCGGCCTTCTGTCAGGTGCTCATCTTCAACATGCTCTACGCCGTGGAGGAAACCGCGCAGGCCCGCATCGGCCTGGTGCTGCTTCCCGCGCCGGTGCAGGCCGTATGGCTGGGCAAGGCCATGGCGGGTTTTCTGCTGCTCACCGCGGCGCAGTGCGTGTTCATTCCCTCCGTATTCGTCTTTCTCGGCCAGCATCTCGGGCCGGGATGGCTTCCCGCGCTTGCGGGCATAGCCCTCGGCAATGCGGGCATGGCCGCGTCGGGTTCCCTGCTCGGCGCGCTTTCCGTGGGCCGTTCCGGGAGGGAATCTCTGCTTTCCATCGTACTTTTCCCCCTGCTCGTGCCCATGCTCCTTGCCGGAGTACGCCTCGCCTCCATGGGGCTGGACCCGGAACCCATGATGGAAGACGCCTCCCGATGGCTGGGCCTTGCCGCCGCCTTCGACGGGCTGTTTCTTGCCGCCGGCCTTCTGCTTTTCCCCTTCGTCTACAGCGGAGATGACTGATGAAGCGTTCCCCCACCGCGTTGTTCGCCGTTCTCGGCGCCCTTGCCCTGGCCTTCTGCCAGTGGCTCATCTATGTGTACGCCCCGGAAGAACAGGTCATGGGACTTGTTCAGAAAATCTTCTACATCCACCTGCCCCTGGCCTGGTGGGGACTCATCAGCTTCGGCGTTTCCTGCATTGCGGGCATTGCCTACCTTAAAAGCGGCAAGGTGAAATACGATCTGCTTTCCGCCTCCGCCGTGGAAATCGGTATGCTCTTCTGCACCCTCACGCTGGTGACCGGTTCCATCTGGGGACGGCATTCCTGGGGGGTGTGGTGGACGTGGGACCCCCGCCTGACCACGGCGCTCATCCTGTGGTTCATCTACGCCGGCTGCATGGCGCTGCGCTCCATGCCCATGCCGGAAGGACGCCGCGCCTCCCTCTGCGCCGTGGTGTCCATTGCGGGCTTTCTCGATGTTCCGCTGGTCTTCTTCTCGGCAAGGCTGTGGCGTTCCATCCACCCTTCCGTCTTCGCCTCGCAGGGCGGCGGACTGGAACCGGAAATGGCCGTCACCGTGGCGGCCTGCGTCATGAGCTTTTTCTTCATCTGGCTCGCCATGCTCCTTCTGCGCTACAGGCAGCGGCTCCTTTCCCGCAGGCTGGATGAACTCTTCTTCGAACGTATGATGGAAGAATCGGAAAACGAACAACACTGATACCGCGCCGGAAGGCGGGAGATATCCTATGACTGCTGTTACCTGGCTCATGGCGGCCAACGCCGCGCTCTGGATAGGACTGGGGCTTTACACGGCCTTCCTGGCCGCAGAACAGAAAAGGCTGGAACGCCGTATGGCTCAGTGGGAGGCCGATCATGACTGAAGCCTCCCGCCGTATCGTGCTCGGTGCGCTCGCTCTGGGAATAGGCGCGATGTTCGCCCTTTCTCTGGCCTGGCGCATGGGCGACCATCCTCTCGTCCGTCAGAACACCCGCCCCGCGGCACAGGCTTCCCCGGCGCAGGCCCCTGCCGAGGTGCAGGCCGATTCGCCGGAACATGAGGCCGTCATGGCGCTCATGCAGAAGCTGCAGAGCAACCCCAACGACGTGGATACGCTGCTGCACCTTGCGAGCCTGTTCGCCGAACGGGGCGACAACGATGCGGCGCGGAACATGGCCGAACGCGCGGGCGTGGCCGCGCCTTCCGATCATCGCCCGGCCTACCTTATGGGCGTTCTGCTCGCCCGTGAGGAAAAATGGAAGGAAGCCGCGGAGAGCCTTGAACGCTCCCTCCATCTGAAGGACGACGCCGCCACCCGCTACAGCCTCGCCGTCATTTACCGCTATCATATGAACGAGGAGGCGAAGGCCCGCGAAAACTACGAAGTCGCGGCAAAAATCTGCGAAGATCCGGCCCTCTCCTCCATGATCCGCGCGGAGCTGGAAAAATGAGCGAAGGCCACTTCCGAGCCGATGCCGACACCATTGCGGCCATAGCCACCGCCCCGGGCGCGGGCGGCGTGGGCGTCATACGCATATCGGGGCCGAAGGCTCACGACATTCTTCTTTCCCTGTTCCGGCCCTCCGCGCCGTCCTTCCGCGATTTCACCCCGCGTATGCTGCATCACGGACGCATACTGGACGCGCAGAACCGCGAGGCCGACGAGGCGCTTGTCGTCTTCTTCAAGGCTCCGCACTCCTTTACCGGAGAAGACTGCGCCGAAATACAGGGGCACGGCGGCGTCGCCGTGCTTTCCGCCCTGCTCGAATCCGTGCTTTCCCGGGGGGCGCGCATGGCGGAACGGGGCGAATTCACCCGCCGCGCCTTCCTGAACGGCCGCATGGATCTTTCCCAGGCCGAGGCCGTGGCGGAACTCATCGCCGCGCCCTCGCGCGAGGGCGTGTACCTTGCTTCCGCCAAGCTCGACGGTCTGCTCGGCCGCAAGGTTCAGGCCCTGCGCGACAGGCTGGAATACCTGCGGCAGAGGGTATGCCTTGCCATCGACTTTCCCGAAGAAGAAGGCGAATGCCTGCCCCCGCAGGAATTTTCCGCCATCACGCGGGAAGTGGCGCAGGGCATACACGCGCTCCTTGCAGGGTACGAACGCGCCCGCTGCTGGCGCGAAGGCGCGCTTGTGGTGCTGGCCGGGCAGGTGAACGCGGGCAAATCCAGCCTGATGAACGCCTTCCTCGGCAGGCCCCGGGCCATCGTCACGGAAAAGCCGGGCACCACGCGCGACTATCTGGAAGAAATGACCACGCTCGCGGGGCTGCCGGTGCGCCTTGTGGATACGGCAGGCCTGCGGGAAAACAGCGAAGACAGCATAGAACTTGAGGGAATGCGCCGCGGGCGCGAACTGGCCGAAAATGCGCGCTGCGTGCTCATCGTGCTGGACGGCACCCGTGCGGCGGAAGGCGACGCTCCGGCCGCCTTCGAGGCGGAAAAGGCACTGATTCATGCTCTCGGGCCGCAGCGCTGCATCGCGGTATGGAACAAGGCCGATCTGACGCCCCCGCCCCCCGGTCTGGAAAGCTTCCACGGCGCGCGCCTCATGCCCGTTTCCGCACGCGAAGGAACAGGCATAGACGAGCTGTGCGCGGCCGTCCGCGCCCTCTGCCTTGCCGATGAGACGCCGCAGGAAGGGGAAACAGCCCCGAACCTCCGTCAGGCGAACCAGCTCCGCAAGGCGCTTCACGCGCTGGAGGAGCTCGATGCGGCCATCGCCCTTTCCGTGCCGCCCGATCTTTGCAGCATTCATCTCGAAGCCGCCTCCGCCCATCTTGCGGACATCACGGGCCTGAACAGTACGGAAGATACGCTGAACGCCATCTTCGATTCCTTCTGCATCGGCAAGTAATGCCTTTCCCTGGCCCGGCCCCGCGCCGGGCCTTTGTTTTCCCCCTCGAAAAAGACAGAAACGACCATGGACTGCGCGGTATCGGCGCGCTTTTGCAAGCCGTCTGCAAAAGCGCCTGTTTCCGACGTGGATTTCCGCCCCGCCGGCACGTCTGCGTCGTGAAAAGCGCCCTTCTTCCGCCTTTTCGCCGCGACGGACGGCCGGGAAGGGGAAAAACAGCCTCTTTTTCCCCTTCCCATGCCGCTGCGGGCATCTTGCCCCCCCGGTTTTTCCATGATAAGGCTTGCAAGCAAGGTTTAATTATGCCCGTCGATACCGTTTCCCCTTCCCGCAGGTCCAAAAAGCAGGCGCTTTCGCCTGTTGTTCTTCAGCCGTGCCTGAGCAAGGAGGAAATCAATCTCCTGCCCATTCAGGCATGGGAAGGCCCCGTGGTGCTGGTACAGGACGAGCAAACCCTTGCAGAAGCGCTGAACGTGCTCCGGCAGGAGCCTGTGCTCGGCTTCGATACGGAAACACGCCCCACCTTCACCAAGGGCAAAACCTGCCGCCCCGCGCTCATACAGCTTGCCACGGCGGAAACGGCCTATCTCATACAGCTTACGCATCTGCCCTTCAGCGAAGACATTGCCGAACTGCTTTCCTCCCCCCGTGTGCTGAAGGTCGGCGTAGCCATTCACGACGACATGAAGGCGCTTGCCCGCATCCATCCCTTCACGGCCGACGGCGTGGTGGATCTGGCCGTCATGGCCCGGGCCAGGGGCATTCAGGCTCAGGGCCTGCGTACCCTTGCCGCCAACCTTCTGGGGTTCCGCATCAGCAAAAGCGCCCAATGCTCCAACTGGGAAAACCACGAGCTCACTCCCCAGCAGATCAAATACGCCGCCACCGATGCCTGGGTGGGACGCGAGCTTTACTTCCGTATGCTCCGCATGGGCGTGCAGAATCCGCGGGCAAAGCGTTCCCCCTCGGCCTGAAAGGTCCGCTCTCCCGTCTGACGCGCCCTTCCGGCCGTCTTCCCCTCTTCCCTGTCCCTCACCGCTCCGGTCTTCGGGCTGCGCCATGCTTTTCCCTGCATAGGGCGCCCGCCCCCGAAGACAAGGCCGCACCGCAGACTCCCCTTCCTTGACTTTCTCATGATTCATCCGAAAAATAGACAAGCATTCCGCCGTGCCGTCACATCCTTCCCGAGGTTCGCATGAACACTTCCCCCCAAAAGACCATACGCCTGCTGCCGCCGGAACTTTCCAACCAGATCGCCGCAGGCGAAGTGGTGGAACGCCCGGCCAGTGTCGTCAAGGAACTTGTGGAAAACAGCCTCGACGCCGGTGCCACCAGCATCACCGTGGAACTGGAAAACGGCGGCCAGACCCTGATCCGCGTCACGGACAACGGCCGGGGCATAGGGGCCGACCAGCTCGAGCTTGCCGTTACCCGCCATGCCACCAGCAAGATTGCCGACATGGGCGACCTTCTGAACATCGATTCCTACGGCTTCCGGGGCGAGGCCCTGCCCAGCATCGCCTCCGTATCCCGCTTCCGCATGATATCCGCCCCGCAGGAAGAAGACGGCAGCACGGGCGAGGCGGCCTGCATCGAAGTCGTCTACGGCGCCATGAAGCCCGTTTTTCCCGCAGCGCTCAATCAGGGCACGCTGGTGGAAGTGGCCGAACTCTTCTCCAACATTCCCGCGCGCCTCAAGTTCCTGAAAAGCCCGGCCACGGAACAGAAAAAGGCGCAGGAACTCTTTACCCGCATCGCCCTTGCCCGTACGGACGCAGGCTTCACCCTGAAGGCCGGAGGCCGGGAAGTCATACGTTTCGAGGCGGGACAGAACCTTGCCCGGCGCATGGGGGTGCTGTGGCCCCCCGCCATTGTGGACGCGCTGCGCCCCTTCGATATTCATGTGTCGGACATGCATCTTTACGGCCTTACGTCCGACCCCCGCTCCTCGCAGCCCCGTGCCGACAGAATGCTCTTCTACGTCAACGGCCGCGCCGTGAACGACAAGCTGCTCATGCGCGCCGTGCGGCAGGCCTATCAGGGCAGGCTCACCAGCCGCGACTACCCGCAGACCGTGCTCTTTCTCGATCTTCCCGCTCCCGAGGTGGACGTGAACGTACACCCTGCCAAGAACGAGGTACGCTTCCGCGACGAACAGGCCGTGTTCTCGGCGGTACTGCGCGCCGTGAACCACGCTCTTGCCGGTGTTCCTCTTGCCTCGGAACGCTTTGCGGAGCGCTTTGAAGAGCCTTCTCCCACTCCCCCGTCCGCGCTTTTCTCCGCGCCCGCAGCCAAAAGCGCTCCCGCACAGGCGGAACGCCCGGTCCGTCCGCTGGGTTTCTGGGGCGAGGCCGACGCCGTGCGCGTCATGCCGAAGCGGCAAAAACCTCAACCTCTGCCCGAAGAGGAAGTCGTGTTCGTCAAGAACAGCCTGTGCGAACCCTTCATGCCCGAGCGGGACTTCCGTACCGGACTCCCCAACCCCGCCCATCCGGCAAACAGCACACCGCCTGCCGCAGCGCAGCCCATGCCTGCACCTTCCCCGGCTGCGCCTTCTGCACGGAAAAAGGACGAAACAGCGGAAAAGCCTCTGCCCGCCCGGGAACGCCTGCTGCCGGAAAACAAGGATTCCGTTCCCCTCAAACTGGAGGCCGAGGCTGAACCCGAACCGGTAAAGGAATCTTCCCGCCCGGACGTTTCCCCGCTTCAGGGTTTCCGTTATCTGGGACAGGTGGCGCGCACCTATCTTGTGCTCTCGCAGAACGACGATACGCTGCTTCTTCTCGATCAGCACGCCATGCACGAACGCATTTTCTACGAAAAATTCCGTGAAAACGGCTCGCGGGGGGTGGCGCGTCCCCTGCTGGTTCCCCTGGAAATGGATCTGCACCCTGCGGAAAAGGAACGCTTTCTGGAACTGGAACAGACGCTGACCCGGCTCGGCTTTGAAGCCTCCTGCCGGGGCAACCGTCTCTCGGTACGGGCCATGCCCCCGGAAATGGAGCGTTCCGACGCTTCCGCCTTCCTGCGGGAAGCGCTTTCCGGCCGGGTGGACGACCTCACCTCCGTATGGATACATCACGCCTGCGCCACGGCCATACGCGCGGGGCAGCACCTCAGCCCCGACGACGCCATGCAGCTCGTGCGGCAGTGGCTGCGTACCGAAGAACCGGATTTCTGTCCCCACGGCAGGCCCTGCGCCGTAACCCTGGAAAAGGCCGACCTCGAAAAGCTCTTCAAGCGCAGGCAGGCCTGATTCCGCAAAAAAACGCGGCAAAACGCTCCCTTTTCTTATGTTGCGCGGCTTTAAAAAGATATCCGTATGATATCACTTGCCTTATTTCCTTTCTTTTTTTCAGGGAAGCGCAACGCGGAGCAGGCAGTATCAAAAAAAATTCTTCCATCCCCCCTGATAAATGAGAAAAAAATACCAAATACGCATTGACTTGCTTTTTCCGTTGGGGCATACCTGATAGACAGGAGAGACACTCTGGGCAATCGGTTTGCCGGAGCAGGGTGTGGGTTTTAGATTTCTTTTGTGTGAGGTTTTTCTCATGGCCAAGTCTATTTATGTCGGGAATCTTCCCTGGTCCGCCACCGAAGAGCAGGTTCAGAATCTTTTCGCCCCTTACGGCGCCGTGCTCTCCGTAAAACTGGTGAACGACCGTGAAACCGGCCGTGCCCGTGGTTTTGGTTTTGTTGAAATGGAAGATCCCGCCGCAGCCGCCGCCATTGAAGCTCTGGACAACACCAGCTTCGGCGGCCGTACCCTGCGTGTCAATGAAGCGAAGCCTCGCGCTCCCCGCCCCCGCTACTGATAGCCCGGGCTGATCAGCAGCTTTTCACTCCCCGGTTCGCCGGGGTTTTTCATTTAAAAGGCCCCGCGCCCGCGCTTCGGAAAGCGCCTTTCCCTCAGCCTCGCCCTTCCCTGAAAAAAAGCCCTGCGCTGCAGGCTTTCCCTTACAGATACGGCTTCATCTTAACTGGACATTCCACACAAGCTGGTTATGATGGAGCCATTCTTGCTTCCAACCTGCCCCACAGGAGGCTTTTATGCATTTTCGCTCACCGGCGGCCTTTCTTCTGGCCGCGGCCATGGTCGCAACGCTGCCCGTCCTGCCCGGCTGCGGGCCTCATCTGGGCGGTTACGACTATAATGCAGGCGAAGCCCGCCAGTCCTTCAGCGTCTACTACGGTACCGCCACCAACGTGCAGGAAGTGAACATCAACAGCCAGTCCGACACGAAGCAGACCGTGGGCGCCGTCATCGGCGCCGTGGCGGGCGGGGTGATCGGCAGCACCATAGGCAGCGGAAGCGGGCGCACCCTGGCCACCGTGGGCGGAGCTCTTCTCGGCGGCGCAGCCGGGGCGGGGGCGGGCAATCTCGCCTCCCGGCAGACGGGACTTCAGATCACCGTGCGTTACGACAACGGCGGTGCCGAGGAAGTCATCGTTCAGGGCAGCGATCCCTACATCACCCCCGGTCAGAGAGTACGCGTCGTCGTGAGCGCCACGGGTTCCCGCAGGGTCGAACCCGCGTACTGAGCCGTTCCGGGCCATATTTACCCTTTTCAGCAACACTATCTATTCTGGGAGGACCAGATGCTTGATCCGAAACAGTGCGTTCTCTTCAGCGGCGGCGCAGCCGGCGCGGAGCAGTTCTTTGGGGCCCAGGCCGAAGCATGGGGCATCGAAGAAGTCAACTACAGCTTTGAAGGCCATCAGATAGAGCGTACGCGCGGTGTCCGCGTGCTCACTCAGGACGAACTGGCGCTCAAAGACGTCAGCATGACGTATGTTTCCCGCCTCATGGGCCGCGAATACACCCGCGCTCCTCTGTTCCGCAAGGTCCTCCAGTCCATCTGCTGGCAGGTGAGCAGCGGCAGCGAAGTGCTCGTCGTCGGTGAAATCCAGGATGACAAGACCGTCAGGGGCGGCACCGGCTGGGGCGCGGAATTCGCCAAGCTGTGCAACAAGCCCCTGCTCGTGTTCGACCAGAAGCGCGATGCCTGGTTCCGCTGGATCAACGACGAATGGGTGAAGAAGGACGATCCCGTCATCAAGCATTCCCGCTTCACCGCCACGGGCACCCGCTTCCTGGAAGCCAACGGCCGCAGGGCCATCGTGGAACTGTACGCCCGTTCCTTCAACCGCTAGGAAAGGCCCGGGGACCGGCTGCTCCGGTCCGTCCCGAAGCCTTCCCTGCACATGCAGTCTTTCCCGCAGCAGTCCGCTCTTCCCCCGAGGAAGGGCGGACTGCTCCATACAGGCGCACGGCGCTTCCCTGCTTTTCCGGCGCGCCTGCCCGGGCTTCCGGCTCCGGGCGGCGGAAAACCTCGACAGCCCTTCCCATGATGCACTTTTCTCTGCCCTTCCGTTCCCATGAATGTTCCGCCTCCTGCGCGGGAACCGGCGCGGGACTTTCCGCACACCTTCTCTGGGGCTTCGCCGTCCTGTTCTGGCCCCTGCTCGGCACGCTGAATCCCGTTTCCATCATGGCGCACCGCATGATATGGACGGTGGCGTTCCTCGGCATCGTCCTTCTTGCGGAAGGACACATGCACGCCGTGAAAAACGCCTTCCAGAACAGGCGTACCCTCGTTTCCCTGTTCTTCGCCGCCGTGATGCTCGGTCTGAACTGGACCATCTACCTTTTTGCCGTCACCACCGGGCAGATCGTGGAATCCTCCCTCGGATACTTCATCACCCCGCTTCTCAACGTGCTCATGGGGCGCGTACTGCTCGGCGAAAAACTTTCCCGGCCGCAGGGCGCGGCCATAGCTCTGGCCTTCTGCGGCGTGGCGGCAAGCGTCATCGCCTACGGGCGCATTCCGTGGATAGGTTTCACCCTGGCCCTTTCCTTCGCCCTGTACGGCTATGTGCAGAAAACCCTTCGCATGGACGCCGCGCCGAGCCTTTTCGTGCAGGCGCTCATGCTCATGCCCGCGGCCGTGCTCTGGCTGGGCTTCACCGAACCCGGATTCGCCATTGTCGGCTACGGCCCCATGCGTCCCGTGCTTCTCATCTGCACCATAGCCTTCACCGGTATGCCCCTTCTTCTTTTCGGCTATGCCGCCCGCCACGTCACGCTGGCCACCATCGGCATACTTCAGTACGTGAGCCCCTCCATCGCCTTTCTTCTGGCCATCACCGTGCTCGGAGAAAGCATGAAGCCTTCCGACATGATCTCCTTCCCCGTCATCTGGCTGGCCCTTGCCATCTACACGTATGACGCGATACACCATCTGCGCAGCATCAAGGAGAAGCCATGAACGCTCCCCACAGAAGCCGCACCCGGCAGCTCAGCATAGGCGACGTCCGCATCGGCGGCGGCGCTCCAGTCGTGGTGCAGAGCATGACCAACACCGACACGAGAGACGCCGGAGCCACGCTGGAACAGATACGCCGCCTCCATGCGGCGGGCTGTGAAATCGTGCGCCTTGCCGTGCCCGACGAAAAGGCGGCGGCCGCGCTCAAAACCATAGCCGCCTCCTCGCCCGTACCGCTGGTGGCCGATATCCACTTCGATTACCGCCTGGCTCTGGCCGCGCTCGACGCAGGGCTCAGGGGACTCCGCATCAACCCCGGCAACATCGGGGGCGAAAAGCCGGTGGACAACCTCGCCGCCGCCGCAAAGGCCTGCGGCTCCGTCATCCGTGTGGGCGTCAACAGCGGCTCCGTGGAAAGGGACCTTCTGGAACGCTACGGCGGCCCCACGCCCGAAGCGCTGGTGGAAAGCGCCCTTTCCCATGTGCGTATGCTGGAAAAACGCGGCTTCTACGACATCAAGGTTTCGCTCAAGTCCTCCTCCGTGGCCGATACCATAGCCGCCTACCGGCTCATGGCCGCCCGCGCGGACTATCCGCTGCATCTCGGCGTCACCGAAGCGGGCACGCCCATGCGCGGCACCGTGAAATCCGCGGTGGGGCTCGGCCTTTTGCTTTTTGAAGGCATAGGCGATACCATACGCGTCTCCCTTACGGCCGACCCTGTGCGGGAAGCGGCCGTGGCCTGGGAAATCCTGCGTGCCACGGGACTTCGCAGCCGGGGGCCGGAAATCGTGTCCTGCCCTACCTGCGGCCGCACGGAAATCGACCTCATCGGCATGGCCGAAAGGGTCGAGGAATATGTGCAGTCCCACCCCCATGCCGCAAAGAGCCGGCTCAAGATTGCGGTCATGGGCTGCGTGGTCAACGGCCCGGGAGAAGCCCGCGAGGCGGACATAGGCCTTGCCGGCGGGCGCGACAAGGGCGTCATTTTCCGCAAGGGCGAAATACTCCGCTCCGTCAACGGGCAGGAGGCGCTGCTTGCGGCTTTTCTTGAAGAACTCGACAAACTTCTTACCCCTAACGACTGAAGGATCCTCTATGCGCTGGAGCCGTTACTACATCCCCACCCTGAAGGAAGCCCCTGCCGACGCCGAAGTGGTCAGCCACAAGCTGCTGGTACGCGCGGGCATGATCCGCAAGCTTACGAGCGGCATTTACACCTGGCTGCCGCTGGGGCTGCGCACCCTGGACAAGGCCAAGGACATTGTCCGCCGTGAAATGAACGCCGCGGGCGCCATTGAAGTGCTGCTGCCCATGGTGCAGCCTGCGGAACTCTGGGAGGAATCCGGCCGCTGGAAGAAGTACGGCAAGGAACTTCTGCGCTTCCAGGACAGGCACGACCGCGACTACTGCCTCGGCCCCACCCATGAAGAAGTCATGACCGACCTTCTGCGCGGCGAGGTGAAGTCCTACCGCCAGCTGCCCCTGAACCTCTATCAGATTCAGACCAAGTTCCGCGACGAGGTGCGCCCGCGCTTCGGCCTCATGCGCGGCCGCGAATTCCTCATGAAGGACGGCTACTCCTTCGACGTGAGCGACGAGGCGGCCAACGCAAGCTACGCCTCCATGAAGGAGGCCTATCACAAGATATTCAGCAGCATGGGCCTGGATTTCCGCCCCGTGGAAGCCGACTCCGGCGCCATCGGCGGCAACTTCTCCCATGAATTCATGGTGCTTGCCGAAACCGGCGAAGATTCCATAGCCGCCTGCACCAACTGGCCGGAATGCACCTGGGCCGCCAACGTGGAACGCGCGCCCATCAACACCGTGTTCACGCAGGACGAAACGCCCTGCCCCGCCATGGAAGAAGTGGACACCCCCGCGCAGCACACCATTGAGGAGCTGTGCTCCTTCCTCGGCATCGGTGCGGACAAGCTCGTCAAGACGCTGCTCTTCATGGCCGACGGCAAGCCCGTGGCCGTGCTTCTGCGCGGCGACCGCGAACTCAACGAAATCAAGCTCGCCCACCTCATCGACGCCGACGACATCGTGTTCGCCACTCCCGAACAGGTGAAGGAAATGACCGGCGCTCCCGTGGGCTTCGCCGGCCCCGTCGGCCTCAAGGGCGTGGAAAAAATCTATGCCGACAAGGAACTCATGGCCGCCAACGACTGGATCGCCGGCGCCAACAAGGCCGACACCCATGTGCTCCACATGAGCCTTGTGCGCGACGTGACCCTGCCCATCGAATGGGCGGATCTGCGCAACGCCGTTGCCGGAGACCCCTGCCCCTGCTGCGGCCGTCCGCTGGAAATCAAGCGCGGCATCGAAGTGGGCCACATCTTCAAGCTCGGCACCAAGTACAGCGAAGCTCTGCACGCGGTGTTCCTCGATGAAAACGGCAAGGAAAAGCTCATGATCATGGGCTGCTACGGCATCGGCGTTTCCCGCGTGGTGGCCGCCTGCATCGAACAGAACTTCGATGAGCACGGCATCATGTTCCCGCCCCAGCTCGCTCCCTTCGACGTGCACCTCGTCTGCCTCGATCCGAAGAATGCCGACGTGGCCGGAAAGTGCGACGCCATCGACGCCTTCCTTGCCGCCCAGGGACTGGAAACCCTGTACGACGACCGCGAAGAACGCCCCGGCGTGAAGTTCAAGGACGCCGACCTCATCGGCCTGCCCGTGCAGGTGACCGTGGGCGGCAAGGGGCTTGCCCAGGGCGTGGTGGAAGTGAAGAACCGCCGCACCGGCGAAAAGTCCACCCTTCCCGCAGACAGCTTCGAACAGGCCTTCCCCGCCTGGTATCAGTCCGTGCTGGACAGCTGGAAGCGATGATTCCTTTCCCGGAACGGTTCCGTTCCGGGAACCTGCCTTCCGGCGGAGGAGGCATGCCTCCTCCGCCGGGCGATGTTTTTGAAAAGCTCCGTCCGCGCCCTGCGGCGAAAACGCGACTTGCACAGATTGCGCGCCGCGTGCGGGGCCGCCGGAGCTTTTCCCTGTTTCAAGCCCCGGCCCTGTGCTTCCTTCCTGTAAGGAAGCAGGGAGCCCGACCCCCATTCGCGGCGAAACGGCCCGGTTCAGGAAGCGGAGACCAGAGACATGAGCGCCATCCTCAGCGTACGACAGGTGACGGAACAGGTGCGGCAGGCGGTGGAAGGCCGCTTTCCGTATGTCTGGGTACGGGGCGAGGTGACCAACCTTTCCCGCCCCTCCTCCGGCCATGTCTACTTTTCCCTGAAGGAGGACGATTTCCTTCTCAACTGCGTATGGTTCCGAAACCAGCAGAAGGAGGAAGCCTTCGACCCGCTCACCGGCGAGGTATGGGAGGACGGCCCCCGGCCCAGCCTTGCCCGCAGCATGGAAAACGGGCAGACCGTCATCTGTGCGGGAAGACTCACGGTGTACGGGGCGCGCGGCCAGTATCAGATGATCGTCGATCTCGGGCAGGCGGAAGGGCTCGGCCTGTGGCATCAGGAATTTGAAGCGCTCAAGAGAAAACTCGCCGCCGAAGGGCTGTTCGACGCCGCCCGCAAGCGCCCCATTCCCCGGGAACCGCGCCGCGTGGCCGTCATCACCGCTCCGGGAGGGGCCGCCATACGCGATTTCATCCGCATAAGCTCCACACGGGGCCTCGGCGCGGAAATACGCATTCTTCCCGTTCCCGTGCAGGGAGAGGAAGCTCCGCCCCGCATTGCGGAGGCGATAGACAGGGCGGGCAGAGAAGCCTGGGCCGAGGTGGTGGTGCTCATCCGCGGCGGCGGCTCCGTACAGGATCTCTGGGCCTTCAACGATGAACGCGTGGCAAGGGCCGTGTACCGCTGCCCCATCCCCGTGCTTGCGGGCATAGGGCACGAAATCGACCACAGCATCACCGACTTCACGGCAGATTTCTCCGCCGCCACTCCCAGCCATACGGCCCAGCTTCTGTGGCAGGAACGCCATGTTCTCATCCAGCATGTGGACGGACTGGAAAGCGCCCTTCAGCTGGCGTTTTCCCGCAGAACCGCCATGCTTGCCATGCGCCTTGAACACGCCTCCCGCGCGCTCGCGCTTCTTTCCCCTCAGGCACGCCTGCGCCGCCAGGAGGAAAAGCTCCATGACGCCGTGCTCCGCATGGATGCCGCGGCAAAAGCCTCTCTCGGCCGATATGAAAGCCTTGTGGAGGCGCTTTCCCTCCGCCTCTCCGGCGCGGGAGAAACCCGCCTCCAGCATGCGGAAAGGGCGGCGGAACGCGCCTCCGCCCCTCTCGACGCGCTGCGCCGTACCATAGGCCTTGCCGGGGAACAGACACTTTCCCGCATGGAGCTGCGCCTTCAGGCCCTCGATCCCTTCGAACCGCTCCGGCGGGGCTATGCCATGGCCTGCGATGATACGGGAGCGTTTCTGCGTTCCGTATCGCAGACGGCGCCGGGCCGCCCCCTTTCCGTCATTCTTGCCGACGGCCGTGTTCTCGGCACCGTGACCGCAGTGGAGCCCTCGCCCCGGCAGGACGACGGAGCCGGGCACGCCCCCCTGCCGGAATAACGCCGAAGCTCCGCCCTTGCGGCATACAAGGAACCTGCATGAAACGCCTTCTTTCTCTTCTCATCGCCGTTCTTCTGCTCCCCGCCCTCGCCCGGGCGGCCGACTTCTCCGTACCCGCAAAGGTAAGTCAGGGGCACGCCTTCCCCGTGGCCGTCACCGCCAGCGCTCCCTTTGAAGCGACCTTCCTCTGGCGGGGCGAAACGCTCCGCGTCGCCGCCGTGGAGCAGGCCCCCTCGCTGTGGAAGGCGGAAGCGCTTCTCGCCATGCCCATCGACGCAAAGGGCAACCACAAGGTGCGCATTGAAGCGGAAGGCAGAAGCAGGGAATTTTCCCTCTCCGCCGTACCGGTGGCATGGCCGAAAAGCATTCTCAAGGTGGAACCCAAATACGTCGAACCTCCGCGCGAGGTACGGGAACAGATTGCCCGCGACTCTGAGCGCAGCCGGAAGGCCCTTGCCGTCCGCACGGAAAAGCGCTGGACGCTGCCGCTGCACCGCCCCGTGCCCGGCGGCATCACCAGCCCCTTCGGCGGCCGCAGGGTCTTCAACGGCAAGCCCCGCGCCCCGCACAAGGGCACGGACATGCGCAGCGCCGAAGGGGCGCAGGTCGCCGCTGCGGCGGACGGCGTGGTACTTCTGGCGGAAAAGCAGTATTTCGGCGGCAACATGGTGTATATCGACCACGGGCAGGGCGTCGTCAGCACCTACGCGCACCTTTCCGCCTTTTCCGTAAGGGCGGGCGACACCGTGAAGAAGGGGCAGGTCATAGGCCGTTCCGGCTCCACCGGCCGCGTTACGGGCCCGCACCTGCATTTCGGCCTGCTCGTTCAGGGCGTGGCCGTGGACGCCATGCCCCTTCTCAGCGATCCGCCCAGGCTCGTGGGCGGCCCCTCCCGCAGCATTTTCGACCAACCGCAAAAGGCCCCGGCGGCCCGGAACCTACGATGAAAAAGAAAGAACCCACCTTTGAGGAACGGCTCGCCCGGCTTCAGGCCATCGTGGCGACACTGGAAACCGGCGAAAGCCCCCTGGAAGAAAGCGTGACCCTGTACAAGGAAGGCCTGGCCCATGCCGCCGCCTGTCGCCGCCAGCTGGAAAAGGCGCGCCACGACATCCGGCTCTGCACCGAAAAAGGCACGGAACCTTTTGCAGGGCGCGACGGAGAAGAAGAGTAACGCAACAGCCCTTTGATATCTCCCCGCAGGAAGTCCCCCGCGCAGAAAAAAGCGTTTGTCCGGCCTTCACCGACTTGCGCGAAAGAGCCGTCTTGCGTATCTTTCGGACTGATACGCGTAAAAAAACGCGCATCCTTCGCGCCGCGCCGTGCACGGGGGAGGATGCGCGGGCTTTGAAAACACGCGTCTCCCGTTTTCTCCGCCGCCCTTCCGGGAGGCACTACAGGGGGATATATGCCCGCAGATCTTCGCAGCAGAATAGAACAGTACCTCAGTTCCTCCTTCCTTTCGGAGGATATTCCGCACCGCCTCTCCAGCGCCATGCGCTACAGTCTGCTTGCCGGAGGCAAACGCCTGCGTCCCGTGCTCTGCCTCTGCGTGGCGCGCGCCTGCGCGCCCGAAAAGGCCGATGAACTCACCGAGGCGCTCCTGCCCTTTGCGGCGGGGCTGGAAATGATTCACACCTATTCGCTCATCCACGACGATCTGCCCGCCATGGACGACGACGATCTGCGCCGCGGCTGCCCCACCTGCCACAAGGCCTTCGACGAAGCCACCGCCATTCTTGCGGGCGACGCGCTGCTTACCAACGCCTTCAGTCACATGGCCTGCGCCGCTGTTCCGGCTGAGCGCCTGCTGGAAGCCGTGCGTCTCACGGCGGATGCTGCGGGCGCCGCAGGCATGGCGGGCGGGCAGATGCTGGATCTTCTCGGGGAAGGCAAGCGCCTTTCGCTGGATGAGCTGCGCGTTCTCAACGAGAAAAAAACCGGCGCGCTTCTCTTCAACGCCTGCGAATGCGGCGCTGTGCTTGCCGGAGCCACGGCCGCACAGCGGGAAGCGGCACGCCTTTACGGCTGCGAACTGGGCATTGCGTTTCAGATAACCGATGATATACTCGACGTCGTGGGAGATGAAGCCACGGTGGGCAAAGAAGTACGGCACGACGAAAAAAGCGCCAAGGCCACCTGGCCTTCCCTGCTCGGGCTGGAAGGCGCGAGAGAGCGGGCGAAAAAGCACTGCGCCGCCGCCGAAGCGGCCATAGCAGGCGTTTTTTCCGGTCCCGACGCCGATTTCCTCCGCGAAACCTCTCAGAAACTCGTCAACCGCACCCACTAGCCCGCCAAGAGATCCCATGACCGACACCCCCCTGCTTTCCAGCCTGCATCTTCCCGAGGACATCCCCGGGCTCTCCCTCTCGCTCAAGCTGGCGCTGGCGCAGGAACTGCGCGACACCATCATCCGCGTGGTCACGAAGAACGGCGGGCATCTGGCCCCCTCCCTGGGCGTGGTGGAGCTGACCATAGCCCTGCTTTCCTGTTTCGACCCGGCCCGCGATCCCATCGTGTGGGACGTGGGACATCAGAGCTACCCCTGGAAGCTTCTTACCGGCCGTGCGGAGCGCTTCGACACGCTGCGCCGCTACGGCGGCATTTCCGGCTTTCCCAACCGTACGGAAAGCCCCTATGACTATTTCGGCGTGGGGCACGCCTCCACCTCCATTTCCGCAGCCCTCGGCATGGCCACGGCGCGCGACCTCAGAGGAGGAAAGGAACATGTGGTGGCCGTCATCGGCGACGGCGCGCTCGGCGGCGGCATGGCGCTGGAAGCGCTGAATCAGGCGGGCGGCATGGGCAAACGGCTCATCGTCATCCTGAATGACAACAAAATGTCCATTTCCGAGAATACGGGCGCGCTTTCCCGCTTTCTCAGCCGCAACCTCTCCCACAGCACGGTCATGCACATCAAGCAGCATGTGGGGCGCGTGCTTTCCCGCCTTCCCAAGGGCGAAAGCATCGTGGACATCATAAAAAAGGGCGAAGTCAGCTTCAAATCCTTCTTCACGCCGGGGATGCTGTTCGAAGCCTTCCAGTTCAACTACATAGGTCCCATCAACGGCCACGACATCCTTCAACTGGAAAGACATCTTCAGGCGGCCAAGGAACTGGACATGCCCGTGCTTCTGCACATCCGCACGCGCAAGGGCAAGGGCTATTCGCCCGCCGAGCACGATCCCTCCCACTTCCACGGCATTTCCGCCTCCGTTCCCGACGAAATCAGCACGCCTCCGCAGCCCAGCGGCTGGAAGCCCTCCGGCCCGGGGTTCAGCCGCGCCTTCGGCGACGCGCTCTGCGCGCTTGCCGAAGACAACCCGCAGCTTTTCGCCATTACCGCCGCCATGCCCGACGGAACGGGACTGCAGGATTTTCATGAACGCTTCCCGGACCGCTTCGTCGACGTGGGCATATGCGAGGAACACGCCGTCACCTTCGCCGCCGGCCTCGCCTCGCGCGGTTATCACCCCGTGGTGGCCATTTATTCCACCTTCATGCAGCGGGCCTTCGACCAGATCATCCACGACGTATGCCTGCAGAACCTGCCCGTGACGCTCTGCCTCGACAGAGCCGGTCTCGTGGGAGAAGACGGCCCCACCCATCACGGAGCCTTCGATCTTTCATGGCTGAGAAGCGTGCCCAACCTCTCCCTCGCCGCACCGCGCGACGAGGACGCCCTGCGCGACGCCCTTGCCCTGGCCGTCGGTCTGCCGCAGCCTGCGGCGCTGCGCTATCCCCGCGGCTCGGGCCGGAAGCTCGACCCTGCGCGCTACGCCATGGCGGACCATCTGCCCAAGACCGGTCCCGGCTACCCCGCTCCCGGCAGAGGCGAACTGCTTCTGCAGGGGAATGTGCGCGTGTGCATTCTCGCGGCCGGTCAGCGGGCCGTGCCCTGCGTTGAGGCAGCCCTGCTCGCAGCGGAAAAAACCGGCGTTCTCGCCTCCGTCTTCGACGCCTGCTGGGTCAAGCCCCTGCCCGAAGCGCAGATTCTCGCTCTGGCCGAAGAAAACGACGCCATGCTCCTCGTGGAGGAAAACACCCTTCTGGGCGGCTTCTCCTCCGCAGTGCTGGAACTTCTGGCCGATCACGATGCCCTCGGAAAAGTGAAAATCCGCCGCCTGGGCCTGCCGGACCGCTTCCTTCCCCACGGGCCTCTGCGCCGTCTGCGCGCGGACGTGGGCCTCAACGTCCCCGGCATTCTCTCGGCGCTGGAAGAACTTCTGCCCGCAACTCCGGCCAGACCTTCATGAAAAAGCGCAGGAAAATCTTCTCTCCCCGCAAACGCAAAGGTTCCAGCTTCTACGGGCTGGAAGTCGCCGTATTGTGCGTGCTTCTCATGACGGCCGCCTATGTGGGCACCTCCGGCAGGCCCGCAAGCACAGGCTCCGCCGTTCCCGCCCAGAAAAAGGAAGCTCCGGTCAAAACGGCCGAGTCCTCGCGCACGGAAGAACCCAAGGCGCAGCGAAGGGAAGCGCCCCGCGCTTCCGCATCCGCCGATCGCCCGTACAGGCTCGCCCGCGCCATCGACGGCGACAGCTTCGAACTCAGGGATGAAAAAAAGCGCATCCTCCGCGTGCGCCTTTACGGCGTGGACGCACCGGAAAGCAGCCAGAAGTTCGGCAGGGAATCCCGCGAGCATCTTCAGCGCCTCATGGCCGGGCAGGACATACGCATCAAAACCCTGTACGAAGACGACCAGAACCGTTCCGTCGCCCTGGTCTATCTCTGCGAGGGAAACGGCATCGACGAGCGTTCCGTCAATCAGCGGCAGATACAGGCGGGCATGGCCTGGGTGTACGACTATTTCTGCACCGAAGGCTTCTGCAATACCTGGAAGCTGGAAGAAGCCATGGCGCAGAAGCAGCGCCTCGGCCTGTGGCAGGATGCGGGCCCCACGCCGCCCTGGCAGTGGCGGCGTTCCCACCCCGGCCGCTGAACGCCCGGAAGGCGACGAAAACAGACCGGAAAAGCCGCGTTTTACATCTTTGAACACGGATGGAGCGCCAAACAGCGCTTGACGCTTCTCGACGTTCCCGTCTATCCTTTTCTCATTTCCCACGATTACGCTCGCGCGCCGCTTCCGGCACGGGGCGGCAACCCTCTTTGCATCGAGGCGACCGTGAACCATATTGTCATTTCTGTCATCGGGCGCGACTGTCCGGGCGTGGTCTACGCCATCTCCAGCGCTCTGTCCAAGGAAAAGTGCAACATCGAAGAACTGAGCCAGACCATCCTTAAGGGCCAGTTCGCCTCCATCTTCATCGTCTCCGCCCCCGAAGACGTGACCGAGGAAGACATCCAGCGCGTGGTGAGCCTCAACCTCGAGGCCCGCAACATGGATCTCACCGTTTCCGCCCGCACCTTCGAGCCGGATACCTTCTCCAGCACGGAAGAAACCGAACCCTTCGTAGTCACGGTGAACGGTTCCGACCAGCCGGAAATCATTGCCATGATATCCGGCATCTTTGCCGAGCAGAAGGTGAACATTGAAAACCTCAAGGCCATCCGCGTAAGCGAAGACACCGATGAATGCGTGCTGGTCTTTGAAGTGGCGCTTCCGCTCTCCATCAACCGCAATGCGTTCCGCCAGATGCTTCAGGCCAAGGCCCGCAATGTGGGGCTGTCCATCAGCATCCAGCATCAGGACATTTTCGAAGCCATTCATCGCGTACCCATCGTCTAACCCGCACACAGGTCTGCCCCATGCTTACTGAACGCGAAGTGCTCAGCACTATCAACATGCTCCGCAACGAACATCTCGATGTTCGTACCGTTACCCTCGGCATCAGTCTTTTCGACTGCGTCAGCCACGATTTCGACGTATTCTCCTACAAGGTGCGCGCCAAAATCGCCAAATATGCCGCCCATCTGGTGGAAACCTGCAACGAAGTGGGCGCAAGATACGGCATTCCCGTGGTGAACAAGCGCATCAGCATCAGCCCCATGGGCGTGGTGGGCGCAGGCTTCAACGCCGACCAGATGGTGCGCGCCTGCCAGATGCTCGACGAAGCGGCCAAGGAAGCCGGCGTCGACTTTCTCGGCGGCTTCGGCGCACTGGTGGAAAAGGGCATGACCCCGGGCGACCGCGCCCTCATCGACGCCCTGCCCGAAGCCCTCGCCACCACCGACCGCGTGTGCTCCTCCATCAACGTGGCCTCCTCCAAGGCGGGCATCAACATGGACGCCGTGGCTCTCATGGGCCGCCAGATACTCAAAGTGGCCGACGCCACGAAGGACCGCGACGGCATAGGCTGCGCCAAGCTCGTGGTGTTCGCCAACATCCCCCAGGACGTGCCCTTCATGGCCGGGGCCTATCTCGGCATAGGCGAACCGGACGTGGTCATCAATGTGGGCGTTTCCGGCCCCGGCGTGGTGAAGAAGGCCATCGACCGCGCCAAGGCCACCCATGAAAGCCTCACCCTGAGCGACGTGGCCGAGGTCATCAAGTCCACGGCCTACAAGGTCACCCGCGTGGGCGAACTCATCGGCAAGGAAGTGGCCGACCGCATGAACCTGCCCTTCGGCGTGGCCGACCTTTCCCTCGCCCCCACCCCCGCCGTGGGCGACTCCGTGGGTGAAATCTTCCAGAGCGTGGGCCTTTCCTCCATCGGCGCGCCCGGTTCCACCGCCGTGCTCGCCATGCTCAACGATGCGGTGAAGAAGGGCGGCGTGTTCGCCTCCTCCCATGTGGGCGGGCTTTCCGGCGCCTTCATTCCCGTTTCGGAAGACTCCAGCATCGAAGCGGCGGCCAATTCCGGCGCGCTCACCATGGAAAAGCTTGAGGCCATGACCAGCGTCTGCTCCGTGGGCCTCGACATGATCGCCATTCCCGGCGATACTCCCGCCACCACCATTTCCGGCCTCATTGCCGACGAAATGGCCATCGGCATGATCAATACCAAGACCACGGCCGTGCGCGTCATTCCCGTGCCCGGCAAGGACGTGGGCGAAACCGCCATCTTCGGCGGTCTGCTCGGTCAGGCCAAGATCATTCCCGTGAACAGGGGCGACGCCTCGGCCTTCATCAATCTCGGCGGCCGTATTCCCGCCCCCATCCACAGCCTGAAGAACTAGCCGTTCCGGCCGCTTCTTCACGCCCTCTGTGCAGAAAAAGGAGAGTTCCGCCGGGAACTCTCCTTTTTTCATGCCTCATGCAGGAAGGCCGGCGCGCCGTTCAGACCTTTTCCTTCAGATATGTTTTTATCTCAAAAAGATAACACAGGAAGGCAAGGAAGGCGAACACCTGAAGAAGCGCCATGGCGTACAGCAGTCCCTGCCCTCCGCCGCCCAGAACGTCGGAAAGAAATCCGGTGAGCAGAGGCCCCCACGCGCCGCCGAAAAGAAACATCATGGTGCCGAGCAGACCCGTCATGCCGCCGCGATACCTGTCTTCCACCACGTCCTGCGTGATGCTGAAGTAAAGAGGAATGGGCATCATGAGAATGACGCTGTCCAGCATTCCCAGAAGACAGATCGCCCAGAGAGATATCCTGCCCACGCAGATATAGAACACAAGTTTCGTGCATAAAATGAGCAGCATACACACCGCGGCTGCCTTCACTCTTCCGCCCGGAGAACGGGCTCCCCAGAAATCGGCGAACATGCCGCCGAGACAGGGACCGCACGCCCCGGCCAGCAGAAAGCAGGCGCTCAGAAGCGCCGCGGTGGAAGGTTCCACAAAATAGGTGCGCATGAGCAGCACCGGCAGCCAGGACTGCCAGGCATACTTGATGATGCAGAAAAAGCCCCCTGCACATGCCGTTATGACCAGCGTGCGCTTTTTCAGAAGAACGGGAATGCCCGAAAGATAGTCCCTGCCTGCGGGTCGCTGCTCATCGGGCAGGCGGTACACCACAAAGGCCAGAACAAGCGCCGGTATGATGAAGAGGAAAAAGCAGTACCGCCAGTTGCCCGTGAGCGAAAGCACCGCACCCCCGAGAAGGGTTCCCAGAGCCATGCCGAGCGGAGCCCCCATCTGAAACATGCCGAGTACGCGGGCACGCTTCGAGGCGGGATAATACTGCGAAAGCCAGGCCGTTCCGCCCGAGCCCGTACTGCCTTCATTGGCGCTGGCGAAGATGCGGGCGCAGCAGAGGGAGAGAAAACTCCCGGCCATGGCCGTGCCCGCCATGGCCATGCTCCACACCGCGGCGCAGAGGGCGATGAACTTTCTTCTCTTCCAGACGTCGTTCATGACGGCGCCCGGAAAAATAACGAAAATGAGGGTGATGAGCAGAACGGAATGAAGAAGTCCGAGTTCCGCGTCGGAAAAACCCATGTCCGTCTTCATGGCTTCTCCGACGACGGCAAGCACGGAACGATCCATGAAGTTGAGACTGTACAGGGCCAGAAGCGCCGGAAGAATCCATTTGGGAGGAAGTGTTCGCATGATCGCATCCTGTGCCGGGGGGCGGAAATATTCCCGCAGAGAGGGAGAGACTGTCCGTCGACTTCCGTCTCACAAGGCAGGAAGGAGGAAATGAAACGTCCTCAGGCGGCGCGCCGCCTGAGGACGAAGATCACCACGGCGTCATCACACCAGCATGGTGATGGGGAATTCTATGGCTATGGCGCCCGTGGGGCAGCCTATGCGGCAGCAGGCGCAATGCCAGCATTCCTCGGGATAACGGACGAACGGCCCGTCCTCGTTTCTTTCCAGAATATAGTTGGGGCAGCGCTCCACGCACGTCCCGCAGTCGATGCAGTGCCCGCAGTGCATACAGCGGGAGGCCTCGGCCTGTGCCTGCTCGGCCGTAAGGCCGAGATCGATTTCCTCGAAGGGCAGAAGATGCGCGGCGGCGTACCGCCCCGTCGCCTGACGGGGAGCGTGTTCATGATAGGAGGGGTTCTCTATTTCCTCAAACAGAACCACATGCTGCTGCTCCTTGAGGGCGGGGCCACCCACCGCAAGGCGGAGCGTACCGTCTTCCTTTTCCTCGAAGGAAATTTCGGGCATCTGTCGAAGTCCCGCAAGGCGGCAGTGCACGCCTATGGCCGCATTCCTTCCGCTGCCGATGGCCGAAGCCACGGTGGAAGGCCCGGTGACGATGTCGCCCGCCGCAAACAGGCCCGCAACGGAGGTTTCCTGAAAATCGTTCACCACCAGGTGGCCGCGCGCATTCTTTTCCGGCGCCAGCTCCGCCAGAAAATCCGTACCGGGCAGCAGGCCGCTTGCACAGATCACCACGTCGGCATTCAGGGCAAGCTCGTCCCCTTCCCGGTACTCGGCAAGAAGCTCGCCGCTTTCGCTGAAGGAAAAGCTCTCAAGCCCCTTTGCTCTGACGGTGCCGCCTTCCGCGCTCTGCGCCAGATAGGAGGAATGCAGGGCAATGCCTTCCTCTCCCGCCTGGGCTACTTCTTCCTCCGGGGCCTTGATGGCGTCGCTCTTTTCCGGGAACACGAGGCTGACGGAGGCGGCACGAAGGCGTTTTGCCGTGAAGGCGCAGTCGAAGGCCACGCCGCCGCCGCCGAGAACCACCACGTCCCTGCCTTCCAGGCTCTGCCGCGCAAGATTGCTCGCGGCAAGGAAGCTCACTGCGGGAACGAGATTCTCCCTGCCGGGAATATTGAGCAGTCTTTCCCCGCGGTTGCCCACGGCCACCACTGCGGCGTCATGGGTCTTCATGATGTCCGCCATGCTCACGTCACGGCCCACATCCACATTGGTATGGGCGGCTATTCCGAGGGAAAGGACATGCCCCGTTTCTCTGTCCACCACGTTCTTGGGCAGGCGGAAATCGGGTACGGACATGCGCGGCGCGCCGCCCAGCACGGCGGCGGCCTCGAACACCGTCACGTCATGACCGAGAAGACGGAGAAAATAGGCGCAGGTCATGCCGGCGGGGCCGGAACCGATGACGGCCACCTTTCTGCCGGTATCGGCAAGGGGCGTCAGACGGGAAATCATGGGAGTATCGGCGGCAAAACGTTCCAGCGCACGAATGGAAACGCCTTCATCATATTTGCGGCGGTTGCACTTGAGTTCGCAGGGATGCGTGCATACGCGGCCGGTGACGCCGGGGAAGGGATTGCGGCTCAGAAGCACGGCATGAGCCTGTTCCGGTCTGCCGTCCTTGAGCAGGGTTTCCACGGCCTGAATTCTGTTTCCCGCCGGGCAGTACGCCTCGCAGGGCGACGTTCTGCCCTGACGCTTCTGATATCCTGAGACAACCAGCTTTTTCAGTTCCTTACTATATCTTGGCGGCATGTTGTCATCCTCTGAGGTTAGAGCGTTTTTGCTGCAGGCGGCTCTCCGGGCAAACCCCGCCCCCGCCTTTCCGCCAAAAGAGCGGAAAGGCTGCGGGACCGGCGGCAGAAACCGGATGCGCGCTTGCGGAAGGGGAAGAGATTACGGCGTCACTGCCAGAAAATGTGGGGCTTTCCATCCACCTTTTCCGTCACCATGAGTCTGTTCAGCGCAGGATCGGGGTCGGGATAGTCCGAACGCATGTAGATGGTGCTGGGAGAAGTTTCCCGGTGTTCTATGCTGGCCAGCGTGGCAAGCTTGCACATTTCAAGAAGCGTGAGCGCCTCATGGGTACGCATGAGCTCATGCCAGTTGTCCGCGACGAGATCTCCCTTGAGGGCCTCGATGCGGGCCAGGCTGTCCATGGCCTGAAGCATACCGCGTTCGTTGCGCACATACCCCATGTAGTAATCCATCACCTGGCGGATGGCGCTTTCAAACTGCTGATAGTGAGTTCCGCCGTCGGAATGGAGAGGAGCCAGCACGCGGACGCGTTCCTGTTCCGCTTCCTCTTCCGACACTGCGGGCACGGAGGAAACCTTCGCCGCCTTTTCCGCAGCATGGCGACCGGCGGCGTACCCGCCGCACATGGCCCCGGAGAAGGCATGGAAGCCGGTACCGACGAACAGACCGGGAATGGAGCTTTCAAAGTTTTCATCGCGCATGACCATGCCTTCCAGAGCAAGATCGCCGATTTCCACTTCCATGAGCTTGTTGTACAGGTCCACGCCCTTCTGCTCGGAATATTCCTTCCAGGTGGCCTTGTCGCCGGGCATGAGTTCTTCGGAAAGCACTCTCTGACTTTCGTGGCAGAGAGAACGGGTATCCATATAGAAAGGCGGGCCGTAACCGGCGATCTGCTCTCTGACGAGGCCCTGCACGAAAAGGTGACGCGGCGCCTGCTCGCGCATGGGGTGGTACTTGCCCATAAAGCGTTCGTCCTTGTAGTTCAGGGCCGCGCCGCCTTCGCCGGTAAGGCCGTTCATGCCGGGACAGCCGAAGCTCTTGGGAAGCACGGTGGCCGTCTGCCGGGTATCCAGGCAGGCGATGCGCGCCCCTGCCTCGTAGGCGAGAATATAGTGGGAACCGGTGTTGTGGCTGGGGAACTGCGCGTTGAAGGGATTCCGCGTGGAATTGGTGGAGACCCGCGTCGCCCGCGGGCCGAGGGCGAGTACCGTCGAGGCGGCGCGGAACACATGAAATTCCCCGTCGAGCACATTGTAGCCCATGGCGCCGACCATGCGGCCTTCCTTGACGATGAGCCGCGTGATCATGACGTTGTCCACCACGTCCACGCCCATCTCGCGGATCTTCTTCGCGATGAGGGGCTTCATGAACTGCCCGTCGCGGATGAGTATCCACCACCTGCCGGGCTGGCCGAAGCCCTGCGTGCGCAGGTAGCCGCCGTCTTCCTTCCTGCGGAACTGTACGCCCACGTCCGTAAGCCATTCTATCATGTGGGGCATGGCTTCGCCCCACTGACGCACGGTTTCGGGCAGCAGGCCGTTGGTGGGGCTGCTGTAGAACTTCACCATGTCGTCGACGGTGTCGAAAGGCGCATCCGTGTTCAGAACGCCCATGAAGTGGTCGTTGCCGCCGCCGATGCAGCCGCAGCTTTCCAGCTTTCCCTTGTCAACCATCAACGTACGTTTGCCGGCTTCCCGCGCCGCTATAGCCGCACCGCAGCCGCTGGCGCCTCCACCGAGAACCAGTACGTCGGTCTCGTGGAAATGAATGGGGGTTTTCAATGCAGACATAATCTCTCCTGGTATTGAAGGTCAGACCGCAGTACGGGAGTCCGCGGAGGAAAGTGACTTGTACGCCATGAACTGATGGATGAAGAACGCCACGCTGAGCCCCAGGGCCGGAAGAAGCAGCCAGAGGGAACGGAAGAAGGCGCACGCCACCATGAGAATGCCGATGCCGAAGGTGACGAACCTTGCGGGCATACTGATGGGCATGAACGTGAAGCCGCAGATGCTCATGCTGATCATGAGTACGGCCACGAGCACCCACAGGAAGGCGATGATGCTCACGAAGATGCCGGCATCGGTCTGGCCCAGCATGATCTCGGGGGCGAACACGCAGAAGAAGGGAATGATGAAGGCCACGAATCCCACCTTGAACGCTTCAAACGCCGTGACCATGTAGGGCGCTTCCGCTATGCCTGCCGCCGGTATGGCCGCCGTGGCCACGGGAGGCGTGATGCTGGAGAATACGGCGAAGATGAACACATACATGTGCGCGGCAAGCACCGGAACGCCCAGGTTGACCAGCGCAGGTACGCCCACCATGGCCACCATGAGATAGGCGGCGAGAGTAGGAACGCCCATGCCGAGCAGGATGCACACCAGCGCGGTGATGACGAGCGCGATGAGCACGTTGCCGTCGCAGAGCAGGTTGATGATGGAAGGAATGCGGATGCCCAGAGAGGTCTTGGTCATCACGGCCACGATGGGACCGAGCACGGCGCAGGTCACGGCGATTTTGGAACCGGTCACGGCGCCGTCGCGCAGTTCGGGAATAAGAGCGGGTATGGCTTCCTTGATCCTGCCCTCACGCAGCAGCGCGAGGGCGTTGATGCCGAGAAGCGCCACAACGGCCCAGAACACGGTGAACATGGGCGAGAAGCCGAGGAACAGAAGCAGCATGATGATGCCGAGCGGGCCGAGGAACAGAGGCGCTTCCCGGAAGAACTGCTTTCTGGTGTACACATCGGTGAACAGGGACGAGGAATCGATGCGGAGCTTCTTGGCCTGAAGCTGCGCGTAGATGCCGATGGAAAGGAAGTACAGAAGCGCGGGGAAGAAGGCCGCCGTCATGACTTCCACATACGGGGTGCTGGCCATTTCCGCCAGAACGAAGGCCGTTGCGCCCATGACGGGGGGCATGATCTGTCCGCCCGTGGAGGCCGCGGCCTCGATGGCGCCCGCCTGATGAGGCTTGTAGCCGGCCTTCTTCATGAGCGGAATGGTGAAGGTGCCCGTCGTGACCACGTTGGCCAGGGAACTGCCGGTGATGGAACCCACGAGGGCACTGGAAATCACGGCCGAAATGGCGGGACCGCCGGCCAGCTTGCGGCCTGCCGCAGCACCCACACGGTTGAAGAACTGACTCGCGCCCGTGGCGGACAGAAGCGAACCGAACACCACGAAAAGGAAGATGTAGTTGGCGCTTACGCTGAGCGTGCTGCCGTAAAGACCGCCGGAAAGCCCCATGACGAAGGTGGTGATCATTTCCGTATAGCTGATTTCCGGGGCGGCTATGGCCCCGGGAAGCTTATGGCCAAAGTAGCAGTACAGAATGAAGCAGACGGCCACCAGGGGGAAGGCCAGTCCGAAAGCCCGGCGGGAAGCTTCGATGCAGAGCAGCACAAGCAGCGTGCCGACGATCACATCCTGATCGGTGAGCATTCCTATGGGGCCGCGGATTTCCTGCAGTTCGCTGTATTCAATGAAAATATAGGAAGTGGAATATATGGAGAGGCCGAGCAGGCAAAGGGCGATCAGTTTCTGAGGAATGCTTTTCGCCTTGCTGAACGACATGAGATACACAAGGGAAAGCGCAAACATGATGTGAAGATTCTGGTGCTGCGTAGGCTCCAGAAGAACGGACTGGGTGTAGATCATGTGATAGAGAATCATCAGAGAACCCAGCACCGTCATGATGGCGACGACGTACTTATCAAACAGTTTCATAACAGCGCTCCTGTCTTTTTACTGAGGGGGGGCGGGGAAGCGGAACTCCCCGCCCTTGGCCTTAGCGGAGACCCTTTTCCTTGTAGTAACGGAGAGCGCCGGGGTGTATGTCCTCATCCTTGAAGAATTCCCTGGAAGGAACCGTCACGTTGACGGACATGGCCTTGCCCACGGGGGTGTACTTGGTGAATTCTTCCTGCTGTTCGCAGAGCATTTTGGCGATGGCGTAGGCCAGTTCGTCGGGAGTTTCGTCAAAGCCGCCGATACCGAGACGTTCTTCCCAGGTCATGATGTCACGGTCCGGAACATTTTCCGCAATGCTGCCCTTGGGCATGAGCACGGGAATGTACAGCATCTTTTCCGCTTCGGTGGCTTCCTTCATGAACTTTTCGTCCACGCTGATGAAGTGGGGCGCACCGCGGGAGGCCACGATTTCCGCATAGGCGGGAATGGGCATCCACGGGCCGTCGGCGCAGGTGGTGATGCCGAGGGCGCCCACGTCGGCCGTACCGTCGAGAAGGCCGTTCTGCACCGCCGTCCAGTTGGCGTAGGTAGGCTTCATCTTGTCGCTGTTCGGGATGGCGCGCTTCAGGATGTTCCAGAAATGCCTGCCGCTGGAAGACATGATGCTGGTGGTGATGAAGCGCTTGCCGCTCATGTCGTCAACGCTCCTGATATCGTCCTCGTAGGTGATGAGCGTCTGCACGTTCTGCGTGACGAAACCGATGAGCTTGACGTTCTTCATGGCCCTGGGGTACGGGCTGTTGCCCTGCACGGCGTCCACGAACGACGTGGTGCTCGTGGCGAACACGGTCTTCGCAGGCTTCTGGGAAGCCTTGATGAGGCTGGCGGGGGAACCCGTCGTCTCCACGGGCAGAAGCTCGAACTGGGGGGCCTGCTGCTTGAAGATTTCCGAAAGGGCGAAGCAGTACTGATACTGCGTCCCGCCGAAAATACCTGCCGTGATTTCAAAGCGTTCGGCGGCCTGAGCGTTCAGCGTACCGCAGGCAAGGATTCCGAGGGTTGCGACGATGTGCTTCAACATGGGCAGTCTCCGTGGTGGAAATGAAGGTTTGACCATGGTGTACTATTAGCGCCGGAAGATTGTGAAAATCAAAACAAATATTTTTATACTAGGCTCAGGACTCATTACTTGCCAAAAGGATAAGAAGTTCTTATTGTCGGCATAGGGAGGATGCCATGAAGGAACTTTTTTATCTTTCTCATGAACAGATTGCTCGTATCAAACGCTACTTTCCA